>NZ_JBVJWR010000023.1:0-122774 GCF_055602235.1 Streptomyces sp. NPDC037410
TACCTGCTGGCCGGAGAGCTGGCCGCCGCCGAGTGGGACCCCGACACCGGGTTCGCCCGCTACGAGGCGCGGATGCGCTCGTTCGTCGAGGCCAATCAGGAGATCGGCCGATTGAACGCCCGTAGCCGCGACGTACCCGGGCCGGACGCCGAGCCGCTCCCCGATTTCGCCGGCGAATGGTTCACCGAGCTGGTCGGGCGCGCGATCAACGGCATCGAGCTGCCCGACTACGCGGGGGCGCCGGACTCCGCAGCCCCGGCCGGATCGCCGGTCACCTCGCCGGCCAAGCCGTAGGTGTCCCATGACGTGTCGAGAGGGACCACGGTTCGGCAGGACACCGCCGGACGACCTCCGCTCACGCCGCATGGTGCGCGTGGGAGGGCCCGTTCGGCGGGGAAGGGGTCAGCGGGCCGCCCACTCGGCAACCTCGCCGCCGCCGGCCGGCCTGATCGTGGACAGCTGACCGACATCACGCATTCAAAGTCAGTGGTCGCCCGACATGTCCGCGGCCAAGAGCGCGCACATCCTGACCGTCAAACCGAACTAAAGGTTTCACAAAAACCGGGCGCCGTTACAAGCGGGCGGATGGGGACCAAAAGAGCCCGGAACTCTCAAGCGAGACCCGAAGGAACCCATACAGATGGGAACAAACCACTTCGTTATAAAATCTTTGTAAGGCAGGCTGGGGTGATGCAGAATGATCAAGAGCGCGGCTGTCGACTAGGGAGCCGTTCCATGCATATGGAGCGATAGCAGCGGCCCGCTCACCCAGAACGAGCCACTCTACAAAAAGAGCACATGCGACTGAAAAGCTTTGAATCTTACGTACCCGAGACGCAACTCCGCGAAGCCACGTCTCAGGCCAGGTCGGCACTGAGCCGCATGACCTCGGAGCTGGAGGAGACACTGAGGTCGATAGAGGCTGCGGGTAGTCGGTTGACCCTCATGGAGGATGGTGAGAGCTCTGTAGTCGAAGCGGAACTAGTGGTAGGGGAGGAGCGGATATCCAGGCTTCTCGAAAGAGTGGCCGCACTGGCTCAGCGTGAATTGATAGGCATGCATCCCGGCGCGGCCCTTCCGCCCGACGAGCTGGACAAGGGGATGCGCCAGAGCCGTGAGGCGGTGGCTCGGGGGGTCTCGGTTCGAAGTATTCACCTGGAGCCGCTGACGCGTGTCCCGCATGGCGCGAGGCACCTTCGAACCTTGGCCGAGAGCGGAGCGCAGGTGAAGATCGCCAGCACGCTGCCTTTTCGTCTGCTCGTGGCGGACTCCCACTGGGCATTGACGCCTGCACAGAACGACGACGGCGAATCAGGTGTGCTGCTTTTCCGCGGCGGACCCATGGTCAAACTGCTGTGCGACGTATTCGAACACTCATGGGTCGCGGCGTCATCGGTTCAGGATCCGGCACCGCTCACCGAGAGCGCAGGACTGAACGCTCAGCAGAAGGTCATGATACAGGCGATGGCGGCAGGCTATAAGGACGAGGCAATCGCTCGAGAACTCGGCGTTTCCACGCGAACCTATCGTCGGCTCATAGCGGACCTCATGAGAATGCTCGGCGCAGAATCGCGTTTTCAGGCCGGGACCAAGGCCATGGCGCTGGGTTGGTTGAACTGACCTCGATTCGTTTACCCGCCTGCATATAATTCATCTTGGCTGTTGTTTGGTTTGTTGTTGCTGCCAGTAAGCCGGGCCGCCGTATGACACTGCGGCGGCCCGCGGCGGCCCGCCAAGGGCGTGGCCGGCCCCGCTGCCGCCGTCTCGGCGCCCGGATTCGACTCTTTCTTCATGATTTGCGCTGACCCATTATGGCCATGTCCGCTTGATGCCCGGCGGACGGGCCTGTTTTCAAATGCCCTTCGGCAAAGCCGCAGCTAGGATGCCGGGATTCGTATCTTCCGGGAAATGGGCGGGTTCTCCAGATGGCATCCAATTGGAAAAAAATAGGCATCATCGGTGGGCTCGGGCCGCTGGCTTGCGCCCATTTCTACGTTCGACTGGTCGAACTCACCTCGGCCGGTAGCGACCAGGAGCACCCCGAGGTCCTTCTGCTGTCGAGTCCTCACATTCCGAGCCGGTTGGATCATCTGCTCCATGACGGTCAGAGTCCGGTTCCCGCGCTTCGGGAGGTTGCGCAGCGCCTCGAAGCAGCGGGTGCCGAACTGATCGCCATGCCTTCCGTGACCACCCAGGCCTACTTCGCCGACGTCGCGGCATCGGTCAAGGTGCCGGTAGTGGACATGCTCGCGGCTGTCGCCATCGGGCTCCGCGAAGCGGGGGTCCGTACACCCGCGCTTGCCATCACCGATGGCGCCCTGCGACTTGGATTGCTGCACGAGGCCCTGGTGTCCGAGGGGCTCGACCCCGTGTACCCGCCGGTGGAGACACAGCGCGAGATCCAGGACTGTGTCGAACTGGTCAAAGCCGGACGGGTCGCCGAGGCGAGCGGCCAGCTGCGCGCTGCCGTGGCACGCCCCTGGGCTGCGTCCGGAGACGCGCTGCTCATCGGTTGCACGGACCTGTCACCACTGATTCCGGAGCTTCCGTCCCACGGGTACGACGTCTCGCGGCTCTTGGCCGACGCGGTACTCACGCTCGCAGCCGAGCACTGACGCGCCGACGAGCCCGGCCACCCCTCCGTCCAACCGCCGGCCCCGGCCTCGGGCGGAGTGCCCGGCGAGGGGCGCCGCCCTGACCGGATGCGGACAGGGCACTGTCAGGCCAGCCGTTCGGCATTGCACGTTCCAGGAGCGCTGGCCCAGGATCTCTCTTGATCATGTTCACGGTGCTGCCCGAACCAGGATTTCACGCACTGGATATCTCACGTCGAGGCGCAAGCACAACTTCTAAGGGCTTGATGCAATGAGCAAGGGCAAGATGGCGGTCGTTTTCGGTGGGCCGACTCCGGAACGTGCCGGTTCTATCGCTTCGGGCGAAACCGCGACCCCTGTGCTGCAGGCGATGGGCTGGGACGCCTTCATGGTCGACATGGAGTCCCCGGACTTCCTGGAGCGCGTCGTCGATGCGGACGTCGTCTTCATCGCCTCGCACGGCTGGTATGCGGAGGACGGAAAGCTTCAGGGACTGCTGGACGTCTTGAACAAGCCGTACAACGGCTCTGGCGTGTACGCATCCGCGGCCGCCATGTTCAAGCCGGTGGCCAACCAGGTCCTTGAGCAGGCCGGCATTCCGATCCCCAACGGGGGAGAGGTGCGTCTGAACGGTGATGCCTCCGAAGAGGCGAAGCGTCTCGCTGACGAGCTGGGCTTCCCCATGTTCTGGAAGCCGACCTCCGGCGGCGGGAGTCTGGGCTCTGCCGTCGTGCAGGACCTGCCGGGCCTTGAGGAGCGGATCGCCGCGGCACAGGTCGAGAGTCCGGCCATCTCGTACATGGTCAGCGAGCTGATCGACGGCACCGATGTGACCGTGGGCATCATCGAGTCCGGTGAGACGTATCGCGTGCTGCCCGTTCTCGGGACCACGTTCGTCGGAGATTTCTATGACTACGACATCAAGCATGACGCGGCACGACGGCAGCACACCTGCCCCGTAGCGCTGCCGGACGAAACCTACAGGCGTGTGGAGCAGCTGGCACTGGACGCGTTCCACGCCTTCCGGTGCCACGGAGTCGCGCGAGTGGACTTCATGATCGACCGACAGGGAAATCCGTGGTGTCTTGAGGTCAACACGCTTCCGGGACTGTCGCGTCAGGGAAACCTCGCGACCATGGCGGCGGCCGCGGGCATCAGCTACGAAGCGCTGATCGAGAGCATCGCCGACACGGCGTTCACCAAGACCGGCTACCGTCCCTGAGCCCGAATCGACCGTCGCCGCCCTGTACGGCGCTCGCTGCCTTGACCGCTGAGCGCCCGCAGATCCCTGGGACGAGTATCTGAATGGAGCATGCCCCCATGGCACGGCCACGCCTCCTCCTGATCGGTGGTACCGATCGGCTCCTCCTGAAGGCGGAGAACCTCGCCGTAGACATCGTCAATCTGCGCGCGGCCGACGATCTGACGCCGCGCGCGGCCGCCGTGTGCGAGGAGGTCCACGTTCTGGATCTCAACGACGCGCCGGAGGCCCTGCGCCTCGTTCGCGGCCTGCACGAAGCCGCTCCCTTCGCGCGCGTGCTGTGCCACTGGGAACAGCTGCAGATGCTGACGGGCTTCCTCAGTACCGAACTGGGGATACCGGGAACCGCGTTCGCCACCGTCCAGGCCCTGCGGGACAAGTCCTCGCTCCGGCGCGCCATGCGCGAACACGGGTTGAGCCGGGTGGACTCGGAGGTCGTCACCAGCGCGGGGCAGCTCGTACGCTTCAGGGCCCGGCACGGCGAGGCGATCGTCAAACCTCGCAGCGGCGGGGGCAGCCTCGGTGTCCACCTCGTACGCACCGACGAAGAGGCCGAGCAGGCCTGGGAGTGGGCCGAGAAGGTCGGACTGACCGAGATGCTGGCGGAGGAGGTCCTCCGCGGACCGGAAGTGTCCATCGAGATCTTCTCGCTCGACGGTGCCCACGTCCCGATCGCGGCCACATCGAAGACGCTTGCGCCCGGCTTCGTGGAGACCGGTCACGCGGTCCCCGCTCCGATCACCGATGAGCAGTACGAGGCCGCCTGCCGGCTTGTCACGTCGGTGCTGGACCTGGTGGGCCACGCCTGGGGGCCGTCGCACACGGAGGTCATCTTCACGGAAGGCGGGCCCGAGCTGGTGGAGGCCCATACCCGCCGCGCCGGGGGCCACATCAACGAGCTGGTCAGCCTTGCCCGCGGCATCGACATGGAGTCGCTGTCCTTCCGGCTGGCGGCGGGAGAGAACGTGTCGGTCCCCTCGTTGATCCAGGACAATCGTCCGGCCGCCATCCGGCTTCTCCAGGCCGCCCCGGGGCAGGTCGTCGCGGTCCACGGCGTGGACCAGGTCAGCGCGGCCTCCGATGTGGCCGAGGTGAGGGTGTACGTCTCGCCCGGTGACGTCTCGCACGGACTGCGATGGTCCGGTGACTACGTCGGGCACGTGATCGCCAGAGGGGCCACGCCGGAGGCGGCCCTGGCCGCCGCGGAGCGTCATGCGGCGCGCATCACCATCGAGACGGCGGAGACGTCGCAGGCCGCCGCCGAGCTGACGGTCGCCGAGCTCCGGGGGGCACTGGACGCGTTCGACGAGTCGTGGGATTCAGGAGGGCTTTCCCTCGTGCCGTGAACGCGCCCGGCCATGGCGGCAGAACCATCGCTTCCCGACTACGTCCAAGACCAGCGGGTGCTCGCGGACGAGCACCCGCTCACCCGAAGGTGTCACCCATGTCTCAGGAGAAGTTGCTCTTCGTCGAAGGTCCAGGGGGCCCGGACCCTTCCTGGTACCTGCCGCGCCTTCAGGCCGGCGGACATCGCCTACGCATCCTCTGGACCTCGACCGGGGATCCGGCTCACGATGCCGCACGAGCACGGGAGTTCGCCGCGTTCGGGGAGCAGCTTCAGATCCCCGCCAACGCCCCTCTCCAGGCGTTCCTGCTGGAGCAGGCGACCCGGTGGAAGCCCGACGGGATCCTCGCGTTCAGCGAGCGCGTGGCCTCGGACACCCACGCGGTCGCCAGCCGGGTCGGCCTGCCCGCCACTCCCGCGGAGGCGGCGCAACGGCTCAAGAGCAAGTTCTCGCAACGTCTTTGCATGGCTGAGGCCGGCATCCCGGTTCCGAGGTTCCGCATCGTCACGACGCTCCCGGAGCTGCGCGAAGCCGTCGAGTCGGTGGGCAGCCCGTCCGTGTTCAAGCCGGTCGTGGGCGTCGGCAGCGTGGCCACGTATCCGGTGGACGAGGCCACGGATCTCGAACTGCTGTGGCGAACGGCGGAACAGGAGTACCTGAACGACCCGCGCGGGAGCGGTCAGATGTCCTTCGTCCTCGAAGAGCGCCTGATCGGGAGCCCCAGGACCGACGATGCCCGCTTCGGCGACCAGGCGAGTGTGGAGTCGATCGTCCAGAACGGTCGCATCACGCACCTGACCGTGTCCGACAAACTCCCGCTCGCACGGCACTTCCGGGAGAGTGGGGACCTCACTCCCACAAGCCTCCCCGCTGCCCAGCGGCGGGAACTGGAGGAGACCGCGGCGGCAGCCATCCGCGCCCTCGGTCTTGACCACTGCGCGGTGCACACCGAGTTCAAGCTGACGGCCGACGGCCCGCGCGTCATCGAGGTGAACGGGCGCATCGGCGGAGGCGTCACGCAGCTCGTGCACTACTCGGCGGAGTACGACGTCGTGTCCGCGCTGGCCGACGTCGCGCTGGGAGAGGCAGTCGCCGGGATATCCCGGCATTCCCGGATCTCGGCCCAGTTCCTTCCCCAGCCCCCGCACACCGCCACGCGCATCGCGTACGCGCCGAAGCCCGAAGAGCTCCTGGGCATCCCGGGCGTCGTCAGCGCCGAGGTCTTCTACGAGGAAGGCGACCCGGTGGACTGGAGGCGCGGAACCATCGCCAGGCTGGCGCGGGTGTTCGCGGTCGCCACGGAGGCGCGGGAGCTGCTGGACATCAACGACGCACTCAACTCCGACCGCTTCTTCGGCTACGTCCACGGAGAGCACGCCGCCGTACCGGAGGGGAAGTAGCCCGTGGCTGTCGAGGACGGCCGCGCACGACGCGCCCGGACACCGGACAACGGCCGGACCATGACGGCCGAACCCGTTCCCGAACCCGCCGAAGCACCCCCGGGCCGGTTCCGTCCGGCCCGGCTCGCGCCGCCACCGGGCGTGGCCCGAGACCTCTCGGTATCGACTGCGTTCCACACCGTCGGCACGGGACTGGTCGTCTCGCTCGCGGCGATCTACTTCACCCGCGTCGTAGGCCTGTCACCCGCCCAGGTGGGGCTCGGGCTGACCTGTGCGGGGTTGGTCAGTCTGCTGGCAGGCATGCCTCTGGGCCGGCTGTCGGACCGATTCGGCCCACGGGGACTGCTGGTCGTACTCCTTGCATGTCAAGGCAGTGCGATCACGCTCTACGCGTTCGTGAGCTCCTTCGTGGGCTTCGTGGTGGTGGCAAGCGTGCTCGCTGTGGCCACGCAGGGGGCTTCGGCCGTTCGCGCCGCGCTCATCGCTCGCGTCATTCCGGCGGACCAGCGGGTTCCGGTGCGTGCCTATCTCCGAGCGGTCACCAATGTCGGGTTCGCCGTCGGCACCTCCTTGGCGAGCGTCGCCCTCGCCTCCAGCGAGGCGAGGGTGTACCAGGTGATGTTCGCGACGTGCACCGTCTGCTTCCTGGGTGCGGCTGCCTGGATGCTCCGGATCCAGCGCATCGCTCCGGATCAGAAGGCGGCCGGCGCGAGCCGCTGGCTCGCCGTCAGCGATCGGAAGTACCTGGCCGTCGTCCTCGTCAACGCACTGATGCAGCTCCACTACGCGGTACTCGAAGTGGGCATCCCCTTGTGGGTGTCCGCCCACACCGACGCGCCCCGGCGAACGGTCTCCATCCTGTTCCTGCTCAACACGATCGTCGTCTTCGCGCTTCAGGTGCCGCTGGGCAAGCGCTGGGGCGGACTTCGCCATGCGGGCCCCGTGTCCGTGGCCGCTGGGGGAATGGTCGGGGGCGCGTGCCTGCTCCTGGGCCTGTCGGGTGCCACGAGTGGCGCGGTCACCCTGGTTGTCCTGCTGGCGGCCGGGCTCATCCACGCGCTGGGGGAGATCTGCCAGACCACGGGATCGTGGGCGGCCGGCTTCGAACTGGCACCTGAGCATGCTCAAGGGCAGTACCAAGGTCTGTTCTCCACCGGCGTGGCGGCCAGTCAGATGGCCGGACCGGCTCTCGTGACGCTTCTGATCCTTCCGGCGGGCCGCACCGGTTGGCTCCTTGCGGCCTGCTTCTTCGTCACGGCCGGATTCCTGATGTCCGTGGTCGTCCACCGCGCCCGCACGGACCGACCGCACGCGGTAGCGGGCGCCTAGGGTCCGGCGGATCAGGGTCCCCGACCCTGATCCGCCGGATGGCCCTAGCTGACCGAGATGCGCCGCAGCTTTCTCGGGGAGTCCGCGGAGTAGGCCGCGCGCGCGTGCACGACGCGCCGGTTGTCCATGACCAGAACCTGACCGGCCTGCCACCGATGCGCGTGCATCACTTCGGGTACGTTCAACCACCGGTCCAGCAAGGCGAAGAGCTCGAGAGTCTGCTCCTTGGTGTAGCCGACCACGGCCGCGCCGTAGTTGCGTTCCGGATCCTCCGGGTAGTCGAGCCCGACCCACAGCGTGTCCCCGCCCGTGACCGGGTCCACCTGCACCGGCGCCACGACCGGGTTGCCGTCGGGCCGCTCCACGTAGAAGCCCGAGACCCTGGACCAGTACTCGATCCGTATGCCGCGCAGGGTCTCCACCAGGGCGGCGGGAGCCGTCGCGAAGAACGCGCTGCTGCCGGCGATCAGTGTCTCGCCCCCCTCGTCCGGCGCTTCGAGACACTCGAGGCCGATGTAGCTGACCCGGTTCGCGTTCAGGAGTGCGTCGACGTGCATCGGTATGGCGCCGGTCCGGAACTGTGAATTGTCCGTCCCGGGCCGCTGCTCCTGGATGAGCTGCGTGCCGAACTTGTACGACGCCGCCGCGCCGAGCGGCGCCATGATGTCCTCCAGGGACATCGGATCCGGGCCGTCGGGCTCCAGGACGACGAAGCCGTGGCGCTCCAGCTTCTCCAGGTACGGTGAGGACACCCCGCGGCCGCAGCGTGCGTCGGCGGCCGAGCGCCGCATGTCGGTAGTGAAGTCCATGGTCCTGTCTCCTCGTTGGTCGGTGACCGGGCGTCGGGTGCGGCTCAGCTCCCGAGGGTGAGCTCCGCCCGGGCGTAGGTGGCCGCGGCCGTTCCGAACTGGAGCGCCGCGTGGGAGCCGGCGGTGTGGATGTCGCGCCACAGCCGCTGGAGGACCGAGCCGGTGCTGTGTCCGCTGGTGCCGGAGGCCCCCATGAGGCGGTCCACCGCGCGGAGCAGCAGCTCGGCCGCGAAGGCGCAGTCCCGCTGGTTGCGTGCCACGTCCGAGCGGGTGACCGTCGGCGCGGTGTCGATGAGCTGCGCGATGCGGTCGAGGAGCAGTTCGGCCGCGTCGATCTCGCTGGAACTGCGCGCGCACACATCCGCGGAGTGGGCGACCGCCGGATCGTACGCACCCGGGCGCCCCCGCAGTTTCGCGCCGGTCAGCTGATTCCAGTACCGCAGTGCGCCGCGGGCGGCGCCGAGCATCGGCAGACAGAACAGGAACGTGTTCACGGCCAGGAGCGGCACCGCGCGACCGTCCGGGCCCGCCTGCGGAGCGTCCAACTCGGTGAGGAGGCCGGCGGGGAAGGTCATCGTGTCGGGGACGAAGACCTGCTCGACGACCGCGGTGTGGCTGCCGGTCGCCTGCATCCCGATGGCGTCCCAGGTCCGGTCGATGCGCACAGCGGCGCCCGGCACCAGGCACACCCGCTGCTCGGGCACGTCGGTCCCCGCCACGGCGGCGGACAGGAGGATCCAGTCGGCCCGCTCCGACGAGGACACCGCCGGCCAGGAGCCCGAGAGCAGCCAGCCGCCCGCCACCGGGGCCGCGGTGCCCCGGGGCGTCACGCCACCGGCGATCAGGGTGTCCGGCCCGCCGGCCCACAGCTGCCGCCGTCCCGCCGGCGGCAGGTGGTTCGCCGTACGGGTCATCAGCCCGGCCACCGCCATGCACCAGGCGGTTGCGGGGCACTGCGCACCGATGACGACGGCTGCCCGCTTCAGTTCCGCGAACGTCCCGCCGGAGCCGCCGAGCGACACAGGCACGAAGTGACGTGCGACACCGGCGGCGACGAGCGCGTCGACGACATCGAGGTCCGGCGTGCGGGCGGCTTCGGCCTTCTCGGCCCGCTGCCCCGCCAACTCGGCGATGTCCCACGCCTGTTCCACGAGCTTGGAGGATCCGGTCGTCTTCATCGCGGCATCACCTGCCGGCCGCGTGCTGCGAGACGATCTCCGCGGCGAGGCGTGCGACGGTCACCGGCTCGCGGAAGAGCCTGGCGACGGCGAATTCGACGTCGAACTCCTCCTCGAGGACGGACAACAGCCGGACCATGGTCACCGAGTTGAGACCGGCGCCGATGAGATCCGCCTCGTACTCCCCGGGACCGATCCCGTAGCCCTGTCGCCGCAGCTGATCGACGATCGTGCTGATCACCTTCGGTTCGTTCACTGCCATCCGCCCTCGATCTCGTCCTGCACGTGCCGCAGGTTCTCCGCCTCGAACACATCGAAATGCCCACCGGTCAGGGCGACGGTGCGCATCGTCGGTGCCCATCCCCGCCAGGTGTCCGGGTCCGGTTCGGCCGGCCGTTCACCGGCGCGGAACTGGACGACCGGAACCGGTACGGGGCCGGGCTGCCAGTCGCGCAGCAACAGCTTGTTCTGCCGGTACACCTCGAACCTCCGGCGCAGCGCCGGGTCGGTGCTCACGGCCCGCTCCGAGACCACCACACCGCCCGCCTGCCGGATGTCGTGGACGAACTCGGACACCATCACCGCGTCGGAGTCCTGGCAGTGGCGTGCCGCCGCCGACACGGGAGTGTCGAGCATGACGACCTTGGTGATCGGGTACGTCGCCGCCCGCGCGGCCGCCGCGGCGAGCGCGCCACCGAACGACCAGCCGACGAGGACGCACGGCACCTCCGGGTCGTCGATCCGCCCCGCCAGGTGACGCAGGCAGAGGTCCGCCGCGGCGGCCAGTGTGGGGGCCGTGGACCCGGGCGCGTCGAAGGGCCGGTCGAAGCCGAGCACGTGGACGTCGAGGTCGCCCGGCAGGTTCCGGATCAGCCCGGCGTAGCAGGCGACACCCCCGCCGACGGGCGGGAAGAAGATGACCCTGCCGCGCGGATTCGCCACCGTGCGCGGGCCGAAGCTCCACACCGCCTCGCTCACCGACCCGCGTCCGGCCCCGCACAGCTGCGCCAGGCCGGTCACCGTCGGGTTCGAGAGGAAGCGCCCGAACGCGATGTCGTACCCGAACCTGCTGCGCACCATCGACAACAGCCGGATCGCGTCGAGGGAACTGCCGCCGGACTCGAAGAACCCTTCCGACCCGGGCGCCCTGCCCAGGATCTCGGTCCAGCAGGCCGCCACCTCCTGGGCGTGCGGTCCCTGATCGAGCACCACGGCTGCTTCTCCCGGGGCGGCGGGCGGCGTCGGGGCCGTGCGCAGCCGGCGGTGGTCGACCTTGCCGTTGGCGGTCAGCGGGATCTCGTCGAGTTCGACGAGCGCGTAGGGAACCATGTACGAGGGCAGTTCGTCGCGCAGCGCGGCGATGCCGCGCTCGCGCCAGTCGGAGGGGGCGTCGGCGGACAGCGTGACGTAGGCGAGGACACCGCCGCCGTCCGGCGGGACGCACGCGGCACTGCGGCGCACGTGGCCCATCGCGTTGAGCAGTGATTCGATCTCGCCCAGTTCGACCCGGTAGCCGTTGACCTTGACCTGGGTGTCGATGCGGCCGAGCAGCTCGACGACGCCGTCCGGGCCGCGGCGGCCGCGGTCGCCGGTGCGGTAGATCCAGCCGTGCTCCGGGTCGTCGAGGAACGCCTCCGAGGTCCGCTCCCGGTCGTCCAGGTACCCGTCGGCGACTCCGCTGCCCGCGATGTGGATCTCGCCGATGTGCCAGTCCGGGCACACGGTGCGCCGGGCGTCGAGGACCAGGATGTCCTGGCCGGCCAGCGGCCTCCCGTACGGGATCGACCGGCCGGTGCGGTCCGCAGGGGTGATCCGGTGGTGGATCGACCAGATCGAGCCCTCGGTCGCACCGCCCAGGCTGATCACCTCCGCCCCGGCGGACAACCGCTCAAGCCCGGCGGGGAGGTGCAGCGGGATCCAGTCTCCGCTGAGCAGGAAGGAGCGGAGCGACGGAAGGGCGCCGCCCTCCTCCGCGAGCAGGGCGGCCAACGCCGGAGCCGAGTTCCAGATCGTCACCGAGTGTTCCGTGATGATCCTCGTCCAGGCCGCCGGGGTGCGTGCGGTGTCCTCCGGCAGCATGACCACCGCGGCGCCGACGAGCAGCGGACCGAAGATGTCGTACACGGACAGGTCGAAGCCGATCGAGGACACCGACAGCACGCTGTCGGACGGCCCCAGCTCGGTCAGGTCGTTGATGGAGTCGATGGTGTTCAGCACCGCGCGGTGGCGGATGACCACGCCCTTCGGTTCCCCCGTCGACCCGGACGTGAAGATCACGTAGGCGACGTCGGGCGCGCCGCGGTCCGGCAGCCGGCGTTCCCCCGGGACCTCCGCCGGCAGGGCGATCGTCCGCACCCCGCGCCGGTGCCACTCCTCGGCGACGTCCGGCTCGTCCCCGGTCACCGCGAAGCGCAGCCGGGCCTGCCGGGTGATCCGGTCGAGCCGTCCCTGGGGCAGCCCCCAGTCCAGCGGGATGTACACGCAGCCGGCGAGCAGCGCGCCGAGGATCGCCACGACCTGGCCGCGGCCGCGCGGCAGATGGATCGCGACGTGGTCGCCGACGACGGCGCCCGCGGTCACCAGGCGCTGCGCGAGCTCGGCGGCGGCGTCGGCCAGGGCCGCGTAGGTCAGCACCCCGTCGCCGTCCCGGACCGCCGGCGCGTCGGGCATCCGCTCGACGGTCTCAAGGACCCGCTGCTGCAGCGTCGGTCCCCCCTGTTCCGCGGGTCGGACGCGGTCGGCCGCGGGGAGCGTACGCCCGCCCGGGAGGGTCCAGTCGGCCCCGTCGGCCGCCAGCCGGTCGACCTCGTGGGCGTACTGCTCGATGAAGTCGTCGAGGAAGCCTTCGTCGAACGCGTCGGTGCGCCAGTCGAAACCGAGGCGGATGGTGCCGTCGCGGTCCACGACGGCCTGGTGGTCCAGCAGGACCTGCGGCACGCGCAGTTGCACGGTGTCCCAGTCCCGCCGCAGGCCGAGCGCCGCTTCCCGCGGCGCGTCGAGTTCGACCGCGGTGAACGCGAACGGGTGCAGCAGCCGGCGCCGGTCGGCGGCCGGGTCGATCAGGCGGACGATCTCGGGGCCGCTGAGCGAGGAGTGCAGCGACTGTTCCAGGACGCGGCCCTGCACCTCCCGCGCGAGCGAGGCGAAGTCGCGTCCCCCGGCCGCCGGCATCGCCACCGGGAGGGGAACACCGTGGTTGCCGAGTCGCCCGTCGTCGGCGTGCGGGTCCTGCCCCGATTGCACGAGGGTGAGGGTGTGCGGCCGGCCGCCGCCGACGGCGCCGAGGAGCGCCCCGTACACCGTGAGGAGGACCATCGGCACGGTCAGGCCGTGCCGTTTGGCCTGCTGGGTGATCGCCTCCGCCGTGGGCCGGTCGAGGTGCAGTGTCCGGTGCGCCACGGCCCGGCCCGCGTGCCGCCAGTCGGGCCGCAGCGGTACCTCGGCGCTCTCCGGCAGCGTCGGCGCCACCTCGCGCCAGTACCGTTCGTCGCGCGCCCGCCGCCGGCCGGCCGGCGGGGCCGGCTCGGGGACGGCTGCCATGCCGTCGGTGTCGTGGACCAGCCCTTCCAGGAACCGGGCGAGTGACGCGGCGTCCATCAGCCACAGCGTGTAGACGAGGTGGATCCGCGCCCGCCGTGCCGAGCGCACCACGGTGACCCGCAGCTGGGGCCATGCGTCGAATACGAGCGCGTCCGAGCGGAACTCCTCGCGGACACCGCTGTCGAGGGTGTCGAAGGTGGCCTCCGTCGCGTCCATGACGGTGACCGGGACGACCGCGTCCTCGGCGACCAGCGTCAGGGTCAGGTCGTCCCCGACGCGCGTGCGCAGGATCGGGTTCTCCCGTACGAGACGGTCGAGGCGCCGTTGGACGCCGTCCACGGCGGACACCCGCAGCTCGCAGGCGACGTAGTACCGGGCCGGACTGCGAAGTTCGAGCCCGTCCTGGTCGCCGACCAGATAGGCGCGCTGGAGCGGCCCGAAGACGAGGTCCGACGCTTCCGCTGTACGCGAGGCCGACACGGCGAGCGCCCCGATGGGTCCGGTCGGTTCAGTCATGGGTCGTCTCCCCGCCCGCGCGGATCGCCCGCAGCAGCCCGCGGTGCACGCGCCCGATCACATCGGTGCCGGAGATTCCCCGGCGGTAGTAGTACGTCATGACCATCTCGGGCCCGGACATCTGAAGCTCCCCCTGCAGCTGGTAGCGCAGTACACGGCCGAGTGCCCTCGGGCTCCAGGCCCCGAGGTCGCGGGCGCGCAGGTCCCGCGGCATCGGCCGCTGGTTGAACAGGACCGTGGACAGCGGAAAGCGGCCCGTCTCGGCAAGACCCAGCTCGGCGATCCGCTGGTCGAACTCCCAGTCGCCGTACCGCGCGCCGTCGGCCAGCTGACGCGCCATGGCGCCGACGTCGTCCCGCAGGGACGGTGCGCCCGGTCTGCGGACGATCAGGCTCGTGGTGAAGTTTCCGACGACGGAGGCATCGGTCTCGCCGCGGTTCTGGCTCATCACGATGACGGACGGACGGTCGAGACCGAAGGCGGCGGCGACCGCCTGCTCGAAGGCGGCCAGGACGACGGTGAACGCGGAGACGCCCAGCTCCCGTGCGATCGCGTGGACCTGCCGCGTGCACACGGTGCCCAGGGGCAGGGAGAGCAGCTCGCCCTGCGCCCCGCCCGGCCCGGTGGCTTCGGGCAGTTCGACCTGGGTGACACCGTCCAGCAGGCTCCGCCAGTACGCGGCCGCCGGCCCCGGCTCCTCCTCCCGAGCCGTCGCGAGGCAGAACGCCCGGTATCCGCCGTGGTCCCGGTCCGCGACGGGTTCCGGGCTGCGGCCGGACAGCGCGGCCCGCAGCTCGCCGGCCAGCGCGTCCAGGCCCAGTCCGTCCACGAACAGGTGATGCGCCACCAGGATGACCGAACTGCCGTTGGTCCCCCGGAGGAGCCCGGCCCGGATCGGCGGCGCGGCCTCGGGGTCGATCAGCTCGGACACCAGCGCGGTACGAAGGGCCTGCACGCTCTCGCGGAAGGCCGACGAGTCCGTCTCGGCGTCGATGTCCACGACACGGACGGCACAGGACAGTTCCGCCGGCGCGGTCCAGGTCTGTCCCTGCCAGTCGGCGGTGAGCGCGAGGCCCAGCGCGTCGTGCCGTACGAGCAGCAGCCGGAGCGCCTCGGTGAGTGCCCCCTCGGACACGCGCCGCGCGAGGGGGATCTCACGGGAGATGTTGCACCAGTTCGCATTGCCGCCCGACATGCAGATCCACATGTACGCCAGCTGACGGGAGGACAGCGGACAGCGGTCCGGTGCCGTCGCCGTGAGCGGACGGTACGTCTCGGCGGCGTCGGCGCCGACCGGGCGGTGCCTGCGCTCGATCTCGCGGGCCAGGGACGCGACGTCGCGCAGGCGGAAGGCCTCCGCGACGGTCAGCCGCACCCCGTGGACGCGGTTGATGCTCGACGCCGCCGCGAGCATGTCGAGCGACGAGATGCCGGCGTCGACCAGGCTGGAGGCATCCTCGTCGATGCCGAGCAAGGCGCGCAGGTGCCGCTCGACCTCGTGCCCGGCGGCACCGGTGGGATCACCGGACGGCGGGACGGTGAGCCGGTCCAGGGACGCCAGCAGGGCCCGCCGGTCCACCTTCCCGCTGCGTAGCATCGGCAGATCCGCCCGCAGGTGCAGGGCGAACCGCGGAAGCCGCCGGTCGCGGCCGAGGCCGTGGATCGTGGTGCGCAGCGGCTCCTCGGCGGGAGCCTCACCCGGCGCGGTGGCGACGACCAGCTGCGGACCCCCGTGGTCGACGACCATGCACTGTCGTACCCCGGGCAGCGCCTCGACGTCGTCGATCAGGGGCTGGAAGGCGACCCTCCGGCCGCCGACCTTGATGTCGTTGCCGCTGCGGCCGACGATCACCAGGGCGCCGTCGTCGGTCCTGCGGCCGAGATCGCCGGTCGGCAGCGGGACGGGGAACGGAGCCGTCCGGTGCTGCTCACCGGTATCGGCGCACAGGATGCCGAGCGCCGGTGCCCGCGAGGTGACGAGCACGTCGCCGACTCCGGTGTCGTCGAGGTCGCGCAGCGCCACCTCGACGCCGGGGCGTGGCACCCCGACGGGTATCGACTGCGCGTCACCGTGGGCGAGTCGCTGGACGTCGCGTCGGTACAGCTGCGCGAGCGTCGCCTCGGTCTGGCCGTACAGGTTGACGATCTCGGCGTCGGGCGCGAGGGCGGCCCACTGCTCCACCACCCGCCGGCCGAGCACCTCGCCGGCGAAGAAGATCAGCCGCAACCTCGGCAGTCCGGCCGCCGCGAGCCGCGGTTCCTCGGCCAGCCGGGTCGCGAGGGACGGTACGAGGAACGCCGTCGTGGGGTCGCTGTCGACCAGGTGGTCGGCCAGCGCCGGCAGGTCGAGCTGCGCGTCGACGGGCGGCAGCGACAGCACGCCGCCCGCGCCGAGCACGCCGAGCAGTTCCCGCAGCGAGGGGTCGAAGTTCACCCGGGTGACGGCGGCGCACCGGTCCGACGCGGAGAGCCCGAACTCGTCGCGGAACCAGTCGAGGAAGAGGCCGAGGCCGCGACGGCTGCCGACGACGGCCTTCGGCTCCCCGGTCGATCCGGAGGTGGGGATCACGTAGCCGGCGTCCGGATCAGGGAACCTCCGCGCCCGCCCCCCGGTGTGCGGGACGGATTCCAAGAGGATCTCGCCGGTGCCGGAGTCGACGACGATCTCGGTCACCCCGGGGGTCGCCCCCCGGTACTGGTCGGCCGGGGTGGCGTCGTGACTGATCACCGCGGCGGGGCAGGTGCGCCGTTCGAGCCAGGCGTACTGCTGCGCGGTCAGGCCGGCGTCCACCGGCACGGGCACCGCGCCGGCGCGCCACACGGCCAGCAGCCCGACCACGTACGCGGGCGACAGCGGGCCCATGACAAGGACACTGGCGCGGGCCGCGTCGGCCGCGGCGAGCCGCTCGGCCAGCGTGGCGACCGCCGCCTCCACCTGCGCGTACGTCATCGACCGGCCGCACCACTCCACGGCGACCCGCGCGGACCGGTCGCTCTCGCCGGCCTGGCCTCGAAGGCCGATGCTCTCCACGAGGGTCATTTCGTGCGTGCCTCCTCGTCCTGGACGAGGCGCTTGACCGCCTCGTAGTCGATCTTGCCGACCGGGGTCCGCGGCAGCGCGGCGGCGAACCGGTACGTCTGTGGCAGCTGGTGCGGGAGAAGATACGAACCGACCTGTCGGCGGACCGACTTCGGATCGCACCCGGGCTCGACCGTGATCAGCGCGGCGACCTGTTCGCCGCCCTCCCCGTCGGGCACCCCCACGACCCCGCAGTCGACGACGCCGTCGCACTTGCGCAGCGCCATCTCGACCTCGATCGGCGCGACCTTGTTGCCCGTGACGTTGATGAAGGTGGACTTGCGCCCGCGGACGAACCAGCCCTCCGGCCGTACGGCGACGAGATCGTGGGTACGCAGCCAGCCGTCCACGAACATCGCGGACTCCGCCGCCGCGTCCCGGTAGTACCCGCGGGCCATGGCCGTTCCGCGCACCAGGAGTTCGCAGACCTGCTCCTCGCCGTCGCACGTGTCGACCGGCTCCAGCTCCCACTCGATCCCCGGGAGAGGCAGCCCGATCGTGCCCGGCCCGGCGTTGTCGGCGTCGTACGTGATGATGCCGATCTCGCCCAGCCCGTAGCCCTGGCGCAGCGGCAGGCCGAACCGCTCGCCGAACCGCGCCTGGGTGTCGGCGGAGATGGGGGCGCTTCCGGTGAGGGCGAACCGCAGGGACCCGAGCATCGAGGGGTCGACCCGGTCGGCCGCGACGAGCATCTGGTACATCACCGGAAGGCCGGTGACGAAGGTCACCGCGTGATCGGCGATGGCGCGTGCCAGGCCACGGCCCGTCAGATGGGAGCCGCGGACGAAGACGACCTTCGCCCCGCTCAGCAGGCCGGGCAGCGCCAGCACGTCGATGCCGTGTCCGTGCCAGAGGGGCAGCGCGCACATCACCACGTCCGAGGGGCCCAGGCCGGCCTTGCCGGTCCAGGAGCTCACCCGCTCCATGACGGCCGCCTGGCTCATCACGATGCCCTTCGGCTCACCGGTCGAGCCCGACGTGCAGTGCACGACGAAGTCCGCGGGCAGGTACTCGTGAGGCGCCTTCGCGGCGTGGGCGGACCCTTCAGGGACGCCCGCGCCGCCTCGTTCGGTCGGCTCCACCACGAGGGAGCCGATGCCGCCGGGGCCGTCGCGCAGCACCACGTCCAGGTCGAACTTGGCCGAGAGGCGCGCCGTCTCCTCGGGTGTCGCCCTGCTGTCGAGCAGCACGATGACCAACTGCAGCTTGGCGGCGGCGAGGTAGGCGGAGACGAAGCTGACGGGATCGTCGAGCGCCAGGCCGACGACCGAGCACCGAGGGGTGGCGTCGAGCCGGTCGGCGATGGCGTCGGTGGTCGCGACGAGCCGGCCGTAGGAGACCGCGGTGCCGTCGTAGGACACCGCGGCCGTCGCGTCGGGCCGTCGCCGAGCGACGTCCCGCAGGATCTGATACAGCGTCATGAGCTGGTGCTCGCCTGGTTTTCGCTGCTCTTGCCCAGGATGTTGTTGAAGTGACCGTGCATCGCCTTCGCCGCGAAGGTCTTGCGGTGCACGGCCTTCGAAACCTCGCGGGTCTGCTCCAGGGTCCTCCGCAGCCGGCCGGTGAGCACGTGCTTGGTGGCCGAGAACGCGATGTCGGGGTAGCGCCCCATCCGCCGGGCCCGCTCCACCGCCCGGTCGAGCAGGAACTCCGGCTCACAGGTCTCGTCCGCCATGCCCCAGCGAAGAGCGGTGTCGGCGCCGATCGGGCGGCAGCCCATGATGACGTGGCGGGCGATGTCGTAACTGCCGATGGTGGAGAGGATGGCGGCCCCCATGGAAGCCCCGATGCCGTGTTCGAGCTCCGGCATGACCAGGTTCGCCCGGGTGGACATGATCTTCCAGTCGAACATCATGGCCAACTGGAAGCCCAGGCCGATGGCGTGACGATCGATCGCCGCGATCGTCGGCTTGCTCGTGTCCAGCACCGACAGGTAGAGCTCGGTGATCCAGTCGATGAGCTCGTCGACCGACTCGTCGGTCGCCAGCAGCATGACCTCGTTGAAGTCCCCACCCGCGCTGAAGCTCCGGTCACGTCCGCCGCTGACGACGATCGCGTCCACGGTGTCGTCCGCGTCCGCCGCGCGCAGAGCGGTCACGAAGGCCTCGGCCATCTGCTTGCCGAACGGATTCGTCGGCTTCTCGTGGGCCAGGGTCAGGACCCGGATTCCCTCGATGTCCTTGATGTCGATCAGTGCCATGACTTTCCCCTGTCCTCAGTCGTACTCACGGATGTAGGCGGATATCGCCGTCTCCAGGCACTTGTCCGAGTCGATCGGTTCATGCGGTGACTCGACCAGCGCGCGGGCCTGTTCAGTGGCGACGAGTTCGTAGAAGCGCTCCACGTCGACGGCCTCCAGGCCGATCAGACGGGCGACGGCGGCGTCGAGATTGCGCTGGACACCGCTGCCGTGGTGCATGGCCTGCTTCGGCCGCCACGCGATCTCCGGCGGGAGGAGTGCCTCCGCCGCGGCCCGCATGTGCCCCTTCTCCCGGTCCCGGTGGCGCATGAGCTCGGGGGCCGTGTCCAGGGCCGCTTGGATGACGGGCGTGTTCCAGTACATGTGGCGCAGGGTGTAGCCGTACGCCGCGGCCCCCGCACCGGTCCACTCGCCGCCCAGGGCCCCGTCGGCCAGGCACTGGGCGACGGCACGCTGCAGATCGGGCGCCGTGCCCGGCTCGAACCGGAGCCCGGAGTTGATGTAGTCGGCCCCGATGCCCGTCAGGACGGTGCCGGCGGGAATCCAGCCGTGCCGGTAGACCGCGACGAGGTTGACGCCTCCGGCGACCATCTCCCGGCTGGGGACGCCGAGCATCCGGACGGTCTCCGGGATCGACCGGAGGATGTCCTCCTCGGAGAGCGCGAGGTGACGGACCGGCATTCCCAGGTGAGAACCGAGCTCGTCGGCCGTGGCGTACTCGTCACCCCAAGGGGTGCCCAGTGTGGCCAGGTGATCGAGGATTCCGGCCTGCTTCGCCAGCGCGGCGACGAGCCCGGAGTCCACTCCGCCGGAGACGACGACGGTCAAGGGTCGCGGCGCGCCGGAGGCGGTGATCTCCCGGCGCAGCACCTCGATCTGCCGGGCCCCGGCCTCGACGGCGGTCTCACCGGTCGTCGGAGAGGCCGTCCAGCCCTGCGTCACGCTCTCGGTGACCTCCGTCGAGTCGCCGTCGGCGGAGCGGGAGAAGACGACGGTACGACCGCCGCCGATCGTGCGGATCGAGGCGCGGACGGCGCGGATCTGCGCCACGTGACCGGATTCCGCGCCCACGCACGTGAGGGCTCGTGCGGTGAGCTCGGCCAGGTCGGTTCCGATCAGGACGCGGCCCGTGCCCGGCTGCCGCCAGTAGCGCAGCAGCGTGAGGTTCAGCCGGCTGGTGCGGACCGTGACGCGGTCAGGGGTCCACTCGATCGTGTTGCAGTCGTCCAGGCCGCCGGAGGGCCGCGGCCACCCGCGGCCGAACTCCTCCACCACGAGTCGCCCGGTGTCGGCGGGTTCCCCGCCGCCGTCGTGCTGTGCCACGAAGCCGGTGCGCTGATGGTGTACGTCCAGGAGAAGCGAGGGGTACGTGTTCATCGGGCCGTCCCTCTCACGCGACCGACAGGCGGACCAGCTTGCGCGGCTGGTTCGGGAAGGCGGCGCGGCCATGGACGACCTGCCGGTTGTCCTGGACGATCACCTCCCCGACCCGCCACGTGTGGGCGTAGAGCACGCTCGGCCGGTGCAGCACCGCCTGGATGCGGTCGAGCAGCTCGGCGCTCTCTTCGGCCGTGCGGCCCACGACCGTCGCGTCATGGGTGCGCATCGGGTCGTCGGGGTCGGTGAGGCCGATGACAAGGCGCGTCTTGCCGGTGACCGGATCGTCCTGGATCGGGGCCACCCTGGGGTGGTCCCCTGCGGGCCGGGTGCGGTAGTAGCCGGAGATCCGGTTGCGGTACTCGATGGTGATGCCGCGCATGACCTCCAGCAGATCGGCCGGCGCCTGCGCGAAGAACGCGGCGTTGCTCGCGATCAGCGTCTCGCCGCCGGCTTCGGGCGCCGTCACGCAGTGCATGCCGATGAACCTGACCGCCGGTCCGGCGTTGAAGAGGCCGTCGGTGTGCAAGGGCATTCCACCGGTGGTGAATTGCAGGTTGTCGGAGCCCTCCTTCGGCTGGAGGTCGAGCTTGGTGCCGAAGCCGTACTCGACCGGTTCGCCCAGCTCCGACATGACGTCGTCGAGGCTGCGGTCGCCGGCTCCGCCCGGCTGGAGGACGACGAACCCGTGCTCGTCCAGCTTCTTCCGGACGTCCTGGTGCTGTCCGGGGGGACAGACTGCGCGTGCTGCGATTTCCTGCATGTCGAGCGAGTTGATCATTTCCCACCCTTAAGCGATCTGATGCGACACATGCGCGGCCGCGCCGACTCCGTTGACGTCTCCGCCGCGGGAACGGCGGCCGGACCCACTGCAGGTCTGATCAGCAGCGCCGGCAGGCACCAGTGGAGTTCGAACTGCCTCGGCACCGCGCCGACGCTCGCCGCATGACCCGGCCGCTCATGGCGACACACCGTCGAAGAGTGCCCATGACGGTCTGTCGAGATTGATCACGAATTCATCGGAATGCCCCAGGAGGTGAGCGGCCGACTTCCGGCCCGATCGCTCAACGACTCGGGAGCCCGGCGGCAAATGCCCGCCGCGGCCGGGGAGTTGGCCCGACCTGTCTTGCTGGGGTGCATGCTCCTGCCGGGTGGCTGCCCCGACCGGATTGATCATCACCGTAAGCGCATCGATCGCGCACCGTCAACAGGCCTGGGCGAGCCGGGGGTTCCTCACCCGTCGGCTCGCCCGCGACATGCTCGGCCGTCCGGCGCAGGCCCTATGGCTGTCCCGGAAACAGCAGCGTTCCGGCCCCCGCGTCCATCCTGGCCGGCGAGCCGAGTGGCACGGTGAGCTGGGTGCGCCCATGCCCGAAGTCGAGGCCTGCGATCACTGGTACGCCCAGGTGCCCGAGGCGCTCGAGGAGCACCTCGGTGACCCGCTCCGCCGGGCCGCACTGTTCCCAGGACCCGCAGACGATCCCGCGGACCCCTTCGAACCAGCCGGTTCGCAGCAACTGGGTGAGCATCCGGTCGATCCGATACGGCGCTTCGCCCACGTCTTCCAGGACCGCGATGCCACCCCTCGCCGGCCGGTTCTCCACCGTTCCCGCCAGGGAGCAGATGACTGCCAGGTTGCCGCCGACGCTCACACCCTCGGCCTGGCCGGAAACGAGCCCTGTGCCGCCGGACAGTGTCACCGGTTCATTCGGTCGAAAGAGGGCGGCTGACAGCGACCTGAGCGTCGCCGGGCAGGGGTCCGGCCTGCCGAGGATGGGCCCGGCGACGGTAGGGCCGTAAAACGTCCGAACGCCGAGATGCGTGGCGAAGGCCTGGTGCAGGGCCGTGACGTCACTGGATCCGATCAGCGCTTTGGGAGGGTTGGTCGCGGCGGCTCGGGCGAGCATGTCCCAATCGAGGAGATCGAGAATGCGCGCAGAGCCGTAGCCGGCTTTGGCACAGAGGACGGCGCCGATCTCGGGATCGCACCATGCCGCGTGCAGGTCCGCCGCTCGCTTCTCGTCGTCCGCGGCGAGGAAGGCAGTCCGTCCACGACTCAGCACATTCCGCCCGACCACGGGAACAAGACCCATCTCCCGCAGCACGGCACAGCCCATTTCCAGCCGCTCCGGATCGACGGGACCCGCCGGTGCCACGACCGCGACCTTCATGCCGGGCCGGAGCGGAACAGGTGACTTCAGCGAGCGCAATTGCATAGCGTGCGCATACCTCTCTCAGATCGGACTATGTTTTGCCTGCTCAGAGGCCGGCGGGTGAGTGTAACGGGCGGGTGGCCCCTCGGCGGCTCGGCGTTCCCGACGCCGGGCGGACCGGAGTCATGGCCCATGATTGCCATGGCCGCAGCTGGCCACGGCATGGACTTGATCCCATCGGGCGGGATCCAAAGAATTGATCCGAACACCGTCCGCGGCGTGGGTGTGCACTCCACACTCCACATGGTTCTCCTGCAATGACGAACGGGCGCCGCTGCGGCGGAGTCGGCGAAAGGTGAGTTCAGTGGGAAAGTGGCCCGATAGCGTCCTTTCATGCACCGACGTCAACGGCGATCTCCTCGCTGCCGACGTGTTGAGGTATGCGTTTCATCAACTTCTCGGCAACAACGGCTACGTGCACGTGGTGGATGTCCCCGAGGCTTTCGACCACGTCGCCTTCCTGAAGGAGCTGGGGGATTTCCAGCCCACCCCCACCGGCACTCTGATCGGCGACCTCAAGCCGGAGCCGGACATGGAAGACGTCTACCACGCGCAGAATCGCAAGCCGCTGCTACCGCACAGCGAGGGGTACGAGTTTCGCGGAACGCCCCCGCGTTACCTCGCGCTCTGGTGCGTCAACCCCGCCTCGGGCCCCGGCGGTGAGACGACCATGCTCGACGGACACCGGATCCTGGCCGAGTTCGACGAGACCGAGCGTCAGCACTTCCTGGACACGGTGTACCAGTGGAAGTCGACGGAGGGCCTGGCCCGCCGCGGTGTCGTCCACCAGGCTGAGCACCCCGTACTGGAGATGCAGGACGGCGAGCTCGTCTTCCGCTTCTCGTACAACAATCTGATGGTGCCCGAGGGCGATGAGCTGGCCCGCAGACTCCTCGACCGCGGGCTCGCCCTGTACGAGCAGCACCACACGGCGATCCGTTATCAGAAGCGCGACCTGGTCGTCTGGAACAACTGGCGGATGATCCACTCCCGGAACGCCTTCGACGATCCTTCGCGGCACCTCAAGCGCGTGCAGATCGCGGCTCCGCTCTCGATGTAAGTGGGACATGCAAGCAGGAAGTGAGGCAGCGATGGTCCGGGTGGCTGTACTGGACGACTACCAGAGCCTGGGAGCAGGGCTCGACTGCTGGCGTGACCTGCCGGCCGAGGTTGAACCGACGTTCTTCCAGGATCATCTCGAAGTCCGGGAAGCGCTCGTGAAGCGCCTCCTGGACTTCGAAGTGATCATCGCCATGCGGGAGCGCACGCCGTTTCCGAAGGACGTGCTGGCGCGGCTCCCCAAGCTGAAGCTGCTCGTGACGACCGGGATGGCCAACTCGGCCATCGATCTCGATGCCGCACGAGCCCTGGGGATCGCCGTGTGCGGTACGAGCCTGCGCCCCTACGCGGCGGCCGAGTTGACCTGGGCACTCCTCTTGGAGCTGGCCAGGCGTGTTTCCGACGAGGACGCCAGTCTGCGCGCCGGGAACTGGCAGAAGGGGCTCGGGCTCGACCTGGACGGTGCCACGCTGGGGGTCATCGGGCTGGGCAAGATCGGGCGGCGGGTCGCGGCCATCGGTGCGGCATTCGGTATGAGGACGCTGGCGTGGAGCCAGAACCTGGTGGGGGACGAGGCGTCCGCTCATGGAGTCGAGGCGGTCTCGAAGAACGAACTGCTGGCATCCTCCGACTTCGTGAGTGTCCATCTTCGGCTCAGTGACCGAACTCGGTCGGTGATCGCTGCCGACGACCTGCGCCGCATGAAGCCGTCCGCTTTTCTGATCAACACGTCCCGCGCGGCCATCGTGGACGAGGAGGCGCTTCTCACGGCCCTGAACGAAGGCTGGATCGCCGGCGCCGGGCTCGACGTCCACTCGGCGGAGCCGCTCCCGCGGTCGCACGCGATTCTCCAGGCCCCGAACACTCTGCTCACCCCCCACATCGGTTACGCGACGTCGGGAACCTACGAACTCAGCTACGCGGAGGCGGTCGAATGTGTGAACGCCTTTCTCGTCGGCCGCCCCGTGCGGCTCCTGCCGTAGAGCCGACCCCGTCCTGCGGCGTGGCGGCGTCAGCCTCACGTGGCGTGATTCTGCTGAGCGATCCGCGAGTGATCGACACTCCCCTGTCGGAGTGCGGCGAACCCCTTGTGGAGATCGCCACCGTTCCGTCGATCACGCTGGACCCGCGAGAACGGGACGAAGCCGGGGCATACGGACGAGTAAGGGCCGGAGTGCTCGAACGCCTGGTCTCCGCCGGCGAGAGGCTGCCCGCAGGCATCGGGCTCCTGGTGATCGAGGGGCATCGCCGCTCGGCGGAGCAGGCGCGTCGGTTCGCGCTGTACGAGGACCGCCTGCGCCTTTCGGGCATCACGGACCCGGCAGAGCTTCGGCGCCGGGCCAGTGCCTTCGTCTCCCCGGTCGAGGTGGCTCCGCACTGCGCCGGTGCGGCCGTGGACCTGACGCTCGTCGACGGCGACGGTGGGGAACTGGACATGGGCGGCGCGGTGAACGGACACCGCACGGGCGATGAGAGGTCGTGTCCCTTCGACGCTCCCGGGCTGTCGCCGACCGCGCGCGACAACCGTGGCCTGCTGGCCCGGTGCCTGCGCGAGGAGGGCTTCGTCAACTATCCGACCGAGTGGTGGCACTGGTCGTTCGGCGACCGGTACTGGGCACTCATGACCGGTGCCCCCGCCGCCGTCTACGGACCCGTCTGACGCTCGCAGCCCGGTGGCCGGGAGCGGACCATGGGAGGTGAGGCCGGTGCGGCGCGCGGTGCCGCCGGTGGGTGAGAGACGGCGTACGCCGACCGGTCGTGAGGAGGAGGCGGCCATGATCGTCGACTGTGCGCACTACCGGGACGGGCGCCGGCAGCACGAGGGTGCGATGCCCCTGGAGCAGGCGGCCGCGCACTGCAAGCTGGGCGGATTCGTCTGGCTGGGCGTCTTCGAACCCGGTCCCGAGGAGTTGACCCGGGTCCGCGAGGTCTTCGGGCTGCACGAGCTCGCCGTCGAGGACGCCCGGACCTTCCACCTGCGGCCGAAGGCCGAGCAGTACGAGGACGGCACCGAACTGATCATCCTGCGCACGGCACGCTACGACGACGAGCGCGAGGAGATCGACACCGGCGAGATCAGCATCTTCCTCGCCGAACACTTCGTGATCACCGTGCGCCAGGGCATCGCGAGCGAGCTGCACGGAGCCCGGAGCCGACTCGAAAGCCGCCCCGAACTGCTGAAGGCCGGCAGCGCCTCCACGCTCTGGGCCATCTTCGACCAGGTGGTCGACAGCTACGCGCCGGTCGTCGAGGAGCTCGAACGCGACATCGAGCAGATCGAGGCCACCGTGTTCTCCGGGGCCGTCGCCCCGACGCAGCGCATCTACTCCCTGCGCCGCGAGGCGACCGACTTCTACCGCGCCGTACACCCGCTGCTCGCCGTGATCGGGCGGCGCCTGCAGCCCGGCAAGTCGCCGCCCGCGCTCCTGCCGTACCTCCGCGACGTGCACGACCACCTGCTGCTGGTCAACGAGGAGGTCTCCGCGCAACGCGACCTCCTGGCCACCGTCCTTGAGGCGAACATCGCGGTGATCTCCGTCGAGCAGAACAAGATCAACCTTCGGCAGAGCGCCACGATGGAGCGCCTCACCATCCTCGCGAGCGTGTTCCTCCCGCTGTCCTTCGTGGTCGGCTTCTTCGGGCAGAACTTCGAATGGCTCGTCGGCCACATCACCAGCCTCACGGCGTTCCTCGTCCTCACCGTCGCCGGGATGCTGCTGCCGTGCCTGATGCTCTACGCATGGCTGCGCCGACGGCGCCGCGCCGTTCCGCCACCGCCGACCACGGAGGTGACCACCCCCACGGAGTGAGGGCGCCACCGACGGACCTCACGCCCCGACGAGGCCCGGCGCGCCCCAGACCGGGAACCACCGCTCCATGTCGGGCTCCAAGGCGAGGTCGCCCGCGAGCAGGCCCCTGACCTCCAGCTCAAGGGCGTTGTCGCGGGTCTCGGCACGGTCCGCGCGGGGGGCGAAGGGGTAGAACGTGCCGCGCTTGTAGAGGTACACGAGGGCGAGGTCGCGGGCCCGGTCCACGCCGCTTCCCGTGCCGCTTGCCGTGTCGCTTCCCGGGGTGTGGAACGCGGTCAGGGAACAGAGCAGGTTCGGGCCGAAGCCGGCCTCCTCCAGGAGCGCGTTGACCGCGTGCAGGTCGTTGACCAGGGTGATCAGGTCCTCGGCGGGACGCCGGACGGTGAGCCAGGTGTAGCCGTACGTGTCCGAGGTGTACGTCACGGGCGACGCCCCGGGCCCGGAGCCGGGACCCGGACCGGGATCGGCCACCGCCTCGACGTCCAGGAGGTCCCGTACCTCGCCCTTCAAGCGCGCGAACGCACCGCCCTCCACCGCCGCGAAGCACACCGCCCCCGCGCCCGTCGGCACGAAGCCCGTGCCCGCCTGGAGGGTCAGCGCGGCGGCCGGGAGCCCGAAGAGCCGGTCCAGATCGGGCCGCACCGGCCGGCTGCGCCCGAGGATGCTGTCGAGGAGTCCCACCGCCGTCACGCCTCGCCAAGGCGTGCCGAGATCCGCGCGAGCTGTTCGAGCCGCTGCTCCAGGGTGGGGTGGGTGGAGAGCAGCCGGCTCAGGCTCTCCTTGGAGGAGAAGGCGGGCGCGAACCAGAACGCGTTGTACGGCTCCGCCTTGCGCAGGTCCTTCGTCGGGATCCGGGCCATCTCCCCGTTCACCTTGGTGAGCGCGGAGGCAAGCGCCGAGGGGCGGCCGGTGAGGAGGGCGGCGGCACGGTCGGCGGCCAGTTCGCGGTACCGGGACAGCACCCGGGTCAGCAGGAAGCTGACGACGTACACGGCGGCGCTGACCACGGGGACGAGGATCACGGCGAGGCCCATGGTGCTGTCCCGGCTGCGGCCGAGACCGCTGTACAGGGCGACCCGCGTCATCATCCCCGCGAGCACCCCCAGGAACGACGCGATGGTCATGACCGCCACGTCCCGGTGCGCCACGTGCGACATCTCGTGCGCGAGGACCCCCTCCAGCTCCTCCGGCTCGAGCCGTCGCAACAGACCGGTCGTGACGCAGACCAGCGCGGTCTTCTCGCCGCGGCCGGTGGCGAACGCGTTCGGCACGTCGCTGTCGGCGATCGCGACCTTCGGCTTCGGCATGTCGGCCAGGGCGCAGATCCGGTCCACGGTGCCGTGCAGCTCGGGAGCCTGCTCGCGGGTCACCTCGCGCGCCCCCATGCCCAGCGCGGCGATCCGGTCGCTGAACCAGAACTGCCCGACGAACAGGACGCCCGTGATCAGCAGGATGACGGGCCAGGACCCGCGCATCAGCACCAGCAGGACGCCGACGAAGACCACGTACAGGAGGCCGATCAGGAACATCGTCGTCGCCATGCGCGCCGCGAGCCCCCGGTCGGGGGCGTAGCGCGAGCGGGACGAGGACCGAGTACCGGACATCCGCGCACCCTCTTCCACGCGTGGGCGGAACGGGCCGAACCCCGGGCCGGGGCAAGCCTTCCGCCCCCTCCTGCAAGTGTGCTCCCCCGCACGGGGTTACGGACGCGCCCGGCTACGATCTGGGCTTTCGGCGTCCGTGCGTGCGCGGCGGACGCCCTTGCGTGACCGTTCGACGGGGGAGCACATGACGCGGCAGGGGACCGTCACGACGGAGCACATGACGGAGCACATGACGGAGCACATGACGCGGCGAGGCGTCATCGCTACGGAGCGCATGGACGGGCCGGCGGCGGTGCGGGCCGAGGACGCGTTCAGGCTGGTCTACGCCGAGGCGTTCGCCGGGCCTCCCCACCACGAGACCGAGGAAAGCGTCGCCGCCGCCTTCCGCCGCTTCCCCGGAACGGCGCGCAACCCCGCCTTCCGGGCCGTCCTGGCCCGAGCCGAGGACGGCGAGCCGGTCGGCATGGCGTACGGCCGGCCGCTCCCGCCCGACGCGGTGTGGTGGGAAGAACTCACCGAGCCCGTGCCCGAGGACATGCGCCGCGAGGACGGTCACCGCACCTTCGGGTTCCTGGAGCTCGCCGTACGCGGACCATGGCGCCGCCTGGGCATCGCGCGGCGTCTGCACGAGTCGCTGCTCGACGGCGTCGGAGCCGAGCGGGTGCTGCTGAACGTCCACCAGGCGAACACGCCGGCGTCGGCCGCGTACCGCAGCTGGGGCTACCGCACGATCGGCGAGACGAGGCCGGGGGGAGCGGGGGCGGACCTGTACGACGTGATGCTGCTCGACCTGCGCTGAGCGTGGTCGATGCGCTCCCGGCCCGGATTCCGCCGCCGCGTCAGCCGGTCGCGGGGTGCAGCCGGTCGCCCAGGAAGGCCAGGATCTCGTCCCGGGCCCGGACGGTGGGGTGGCCGGCCTCGTCGACCAGGTGGGCGGTGACGACGCTGTGCGGCGTACCGACCGTCTCGGCGAAGAACGGCGGGGGAGCGGGGTTCGCCGCGCTGTCCGGGAGGACACGGCCGTCGAAGGCGTCGCCGAGCAGCGCGCGGTACGCCGCGAAGCGTCGGCCCGTGCACCAGCGGTCGCCCTCGAAGCGGTACGACAGCACGGTCAGTCCGTCGCGGGCCACCCGCTCCTTGAGCGCGCGGGCGTCCGCCTCGTCGAGTTCGAGGCCGCCGGGGTCGTCGAGGGGGAGCGAGGGATGGTTGACCACGGGCGCGATCACGGCCGGCTCCAGGGCCATCGTCAGGGCGAAGTTGCCGGTGAAGCACAGGCCGATCGCGCCGACGCCCGGGCCGCCGCACTCGGCGTGCGCCCGGCGCGCCAGACCGCGCAGCCACGCCGCGACCGGGCTCGTGCCGCCCCCGGCGAACGCCCGGAACTCCGCGCTGACGCACGCCCGCCGGATCACCTCCCGGCCGCCCTCCACCGTGGGGAAGGCGCCGTCGGTCCCGAAGAGGGAGGGCACGAGGACGGTGAAGCCGGCGTCCCGCACCCAGCGCGCGAGGCGCAGCACGTCAGGACTGATGCCGGGCATCTCGGGCAGGACGACGACGGCGGGCCCGGAACCGGCCGTGTGGACGGTCTTCACCACACCGTCCACGTCGATGGGCCGAGCGGTGAAGTCGTCGAGGGGATCGTCGGCGGAAGGAGTCATGGACCCAGCCTGGCCCGCGTCCGGGAGCCCGGGGGAGGGGCGAGATCGCCACACGCACCGGTAATCTCGCCACCATGAGTGCGCTGCGCGTCGGTGTCCTGGCGTACCCGGGCTGCTTCGCGTCCGAAGTCTTCGGCGTCCCTGACCTGTTGACGATGGCCGGACACATCGCCGGGCCCGGAGGCCCCGGGTACCAGGTGTCGATCGTCTCGCCGCGCCGCCGGGTCACCGCCTCCGGCGGCGCACGCCTCGACGTCGGCCCCCTCCGCGAGGTCGACGTCCTCGTCGTCCCGGGCTTCGAACTGCTCCTCGGCGCCGACCTGGACGAGCGGCTCGGCGCGCTCGGCCCCGAGATCGCCGCGATCCGCGCGCAGTTCGCCGCCGGCACGGCCGTCGTCTCGCTCTGCGTCGGCGCGTTCCTGCTCGCCGAAGCCGGACTCCTCGACGGGCGGCGCGCCACCACGTCCTGGCTCCAGGCCGACGCGCTGGCCCGCCGCCGCCCGGCCGCCGACGTCCGGCCCGAGGAACTCGTCGTCACCGACACCGGGGTGACGACGACGGCCGCCTTCAGCGCCATGTACGACTTCGCGCTCGACCTGATCCGCCGGCACGGCGGGCCCCGCGTGGCCCGCGCCACCGCCCGCCTCGCCCTCGTCGACGACGCGCGCACCTCCCAGACCCCGTACGTCGACGCCCGGCTCCTCCCGCAGCCCGGCCACGCGTTCTCCGAGCGGGTCATGCGCCATCTCGACCAGCACCTCGCCGACCGCTACGACCTCACGGCCCTCGCCGCGACCTTCGGCGTCAGCACCAGGACCCTGCTGCGCCGCTTCGCCGCCGAGACCGGCCGCACCCCGCTCGCCCACCTCCAGTCCTCCCGGGTCCGCCGCGCCCGCCACCTCCTGGAGACCACCGACCGCACCGTCGCCGCTGTCGCGAGCTCCGTCGGCTACCGCGACCCCGGCACCTTCACCGCCCTCTTCACCCGCCACACGGGCCGGCCCCCGAGCGCCCACCGGGCCGCCTTCCGCCCGCGCCGCGATGCCCCCGCCCCATGAACAACAGAGGTCGAACCGGCATCCGCACAAGGGAGTTGCCAGAGCCCTGAGGTACGTTGACGGCGTGACCGACATCGAATCGCGCATCGACACCTCCCGGCCGCACACCGCCCGCATCTGGAACTACTGGACCGGCGGCAAGGACAACTACCCCGTCGACCGGGAGGCCGGCGACCAGATCCGGGCGCTGCACCCCGGCATCGGGGAGTACGCGAAGGCGGACCGGCTGTTCCTCGGCCGGGCGGTGCGGCACCTGGCCGAACAGGAAGGCATCCGGCAGTTCCTGGACATCGGGACGGGACTGCCGAGCGCCGACAACACCCACGAGGTCGCGCAGCGCGTCGCCCCCGACGCGCGCGTCGTCTACGTCGACAACGACCCGCTCGTCCTCGCGCACGCCCGCGCCCTGCTGGTCGGGACGCCCGAGGGCCGCACCGACTACCTCGACGCCGACCTGCGGGACGTCGACACGATCCTGGCCGCCGCGGGGAAGACGCTCGACCTGTCGCAGCCGGTCGCGCTGATGCTGCTCGGGGTCGTCATCTTCATCGAGGACGACGAGGAGTCGTACGCGATCGTCCGCCGGCTCATGGACGCGCTCGCCCCCGGCAGCCACCTCGTCCTGTCCCACACGGTCACGCACCCCGACATGCCGGACGTCGACGCGGCGGTGGCGTTCTGGAACGAGCACGGCACCCCGAAGCTCACCCAGCGCACCCCGGCCGCCGTCGCGCGCTACTTCGACGGCCTGGAGCTCCTCGAACCCGGCGTCGTCTCCTGCTCCGCGTGGCGGCCGCAGACGCCGGCGGAGGACGTGGCGATGTACGCGGGCGTCGGCCGCAAGTAGCGGACGGCACCCTCGCCCGGACTCCCGAAGCCGTTCGCGGCCGGAGGAATGCGGTATGCCGTGGCCCGCACCTGCGGCAAGATGCGGTGTGAACGCATATGCGCAGGACGAGGAGGATCAGTGGGGGACGGCAAACTGCTCGCAGTGAGCGACATTCATGTGGCGTACAAGGAAAATCGTTCCGTCGTCGACTCCTTGCGCCCCGGCTCCGACGAGGACTGGCTGATCGTGGCGGGGGACGTCGGCGAGAAGTTCGCCGACGTGGAGTGGGCCCTGTCCCTGCTCGCCGAACGGTTCGCGAAGGTCGTCTGGGCCCCGGGAAACCACGAGCTGTGGTCACACCCCAAGGACCCCTGCGACCTGCGGGGCGAGAAGCGCTACCAGCACCTGGTCGACCTCTGCCGCTCCCTCGGCGTCGCGACCCCGGAGGACCCCTACCCCGTGTGGCGGGGCGACGGCGGGCCGGTGACCGTGGCACCGCTCTTCCTGCTGTACGACTACTCCTTCCGCGACCCCGGCCTCACCATCGAGGAGTCGCTGCACCGCGCCCACGAGGCAGGAATCGTCTGCACCGACGAGTACTTCCTGCACCCCGACCCCTACCCGGACCGGGCCGCCTGGTGCCACGCCCGGGTCGCCCACACCGAGCAGCGGCTGGCCGCCCTGCCCCCGGACACGCGCACCGTGCTCGTCAACCACTTCCCGATGACCCGCGAACCGACCCGCATCCTGCGCTACCCCGAGTTCGCCCAGTGGTGCGGCACCGAACGCACCGCGGACTGGCACACCCGGTTCCGCGCGGCCGCCGTCGTCTACGGCCATCTGCACATCCCGCGCGTCCTGTGGGAGGACGGCGTCCGCTTCGAGGAGGTCTCCCTCGGCTACCCCCGGGAATGGCGCCCGCGCCCGCCCCGGGGAACCCTGCGCCAGATCCTGCCCGCCCCGCGCACCACGGGAGCGAGCGCGTGATCGAGGCGATCCTCCCCCCGGACGTCGTGTCCGTGACGGCACCGGGCGATCTGACCGACGACGCCCTGGAGCACGGCGAAGGCCTCTTCCCGGAGGAGGAGGCGCTCATCGTGCGCGCCGTCCCCCCTCGGCAGCGCGAGTTCACCACCGGACGGATCTGCGCACGCCGGGCCCTCACCCGCCTCGGCCTGCCCCCGGCCCCCCTGCTGCGCAGCCGGCGGGGCGCCCCCCAGTGGCCGGCCGGCGTGATCGGCAGCATGACCCACTGCCAGGGCTACCGGGCCGTCGCCGTCGCCCGCACCGGCGACCGGGTGACGATCGGCATCGACGCCGAACCGCACGCGCCGCTGCCGACCGGCGTCCTGGAGGTGATCGCGCTGCCCGGCGAACAGCAGGCCCTGGCCGCCCTCGCCCGGCACAGCCCCGGAACCGCCTGGGACCGGCTGCTGTTCAGCGCCAAGGAGTCCGTGTTCAAGGCCTGGTACCCGCTCACCGAAGAGGAACTCGACTTCGAGGAGGCGGAGATCACCTTCGACCCGGACCAGGGCACCTTCACCGCCCGTCTGCTGCGCCCCGGACCCCAGGTCGCAGGCCGCCCCCTCACCGGCTTCTCCGGCCGCTGGCTGAGCGGCGCCGACCACATCGCCACGGCGATCGTGCTGTGACCGCGAGGGCTCTCCGCCACCGGTCAGTACGATGGCCGCTGCCCGTGGCGGGCGAGCCGGAGCGGCGGACGGGAGGATGACGCGTGGTGGACCTGAGCAGGGGCGGGGCGCAGCCCGGACCGCGCAGGCGGGGGCAGGGCGAGCTGGAGGCCCAGGTGCTCGGCGTCCTGCGCGGAGCGGCCGAGCCGGTCCCCGTGGCCTGGGTGCAGGAGCGCCTCGGCGGCGGTCTCGCCTACACCACCGTCATCACCATCCTCACCCGGCTGCACGCGAAGGGCGCGGTCGTACGGGAGCGGGCCGGGCGGTCCTTCGTCTGGACCGCCGTCGCGGACGAGGCCGGGCTCGCCGCGCTGCGGATGCGCAAGGTCCTCGACGCCGAGACCGACCGCGAGGCGGTGCTCGCGAGCTTCGTCACCGCGCTCTCGCCGAACGACGAGCGACTGCTGCGTGAACTCCTGGCCGACGTCCCGGAGGAGGCCCCCGGGGAGGGGGAAGACTGACCGCCATGGGGGTTTTCGTCTTCCTTCCGCTGGTCCTTCCGCTCACCGCCTGGCCGGTCGCCCGGCTCGCCGAGCAGCGCCTGCACCCGCGCACGGCGACCCGCCTCCTTACCGCCGTCGCCGGCGTGCTCGCCGTCTGCAGCACCCTGTGCCTCGGACTCCTCGTGATCGTGGGCACGGCACAACTGCCGGGGAACCCGCTGCCCGACGGGTGGTCGGACCCCGAGGTGCGCGCGGCCGTGCCGTACGACGAGGTCGCGGGCCGGGCGGCCATCCCCGCGCTGCTCGCGGTCCTCGTCTCCTGCGCCTGGGCGGCCTGGCGGCACGCGCGGGTGCGCCGCCGCGCGGTGGCGGCGCTCGCCGGGCTGCCGGCCGGACCCGTGGCGGTGCTGCCGGACCCCGCCCCGTACGCGTACGCCCTTCCTGGCCGTCCCGACCGGGTCGTGGTGAGCGCGGGGATGCTGGCGGGGCTGAAGGCCGCCGAACGCCGGGCCCTCTTCGCCCATGAACGGGCCCACCTGGCGGGCCGCCACCACCGGCACCTCCTCGTGGTGCACCTCGCCGCCCGGGCCAACCCGTTCCTGCGCCCGCTCCGTACCGCCGTGACGTACACCGCCGAGCGCTGGGCCGACGAGGACGCGGCGAGCGCGGTCGGCAGCCGCCGCACCGTCGCCCGCGCGATCGGCAAGGCGGCCCTGATGTCCCGCGGACCGCTCGCGGTCACCCTGCCCGCGTTCGCGGCGGCAGGACCCGTGCCCCGCCGGGTGGCGGCGCTCATGCGGCCGGCCCCGGCCGGGCGCGCCTGGCCGTCGGCGTTCACGACGGCGGGCCTCGCGGTGTGGGGCGCCGCCGCGGGCGCCACCGTGTCGGCACTGTCCTCCGCGAACTCGGCCGTGACGCTCTTCGCCATCCTGCGGGCGGCCACCCCGGTGTAGCCGTCCCGGCAGGTGCGTCACGGGGTGAGCCAGCCGCGCAGCAGTCTGCTGACCGCGGGCATCGACACGTACGTCATCAGCACGTTGAAGACGCAGGCGACGACCGCGCTGCTCAGCAGCAGGGGGAGGCCGGTGAGGCGGGGGACGAGGAAGAGGCTGCCGAGGACGGAGATCGGGTAGATCGCCAGGGTGGCGCTGACCGCCATCTTCCACCGGGGCGGCGCCGGGCGGGTCGATCCCGGCTTGGCGAACCAGGTCTCCATGCCGGTGAGCCTCCGCCGGGCGATCTCGGTGTGGTGGTGCCCCTGGCAGTCGGCGAACCAGGCGGCCCGCTCGGGGGATTCCTGCCAGGCCCGGCACGCCGCCGCGTCCCGGAACCGGTGGACGAGGAACCAGGGGGCGTCGCCTCCTGAGGAGCGGAAGAGACCGTATCCGAGGTGGCCGGGGAACGTGGCCGCCGTGTCGAGGATGCCCTTCGCCCACACCTCGAAAGCCGCTTCGTGTCCGGGCTCCACCCGGCGGGCTATCAGCAGGGTCACCTCGCCGGTGTCGGCGGGCACGGTGGTGTGTTCCAGGCTGACCGCGGTCACAGATACTCCTCATGATCACACCGCGCCCGCCCTCACTGTACGCGGAGCCCCGCCGGAGCGGGAGTCATGGGCGCCCCCGTGCGGTCGGCCCTTCAGGGCATTCGGCCGCCCGGCCGCCGCGCGGCGTCGGAGCGGGGCCGACGGTTCGGGATATCAGTGGTCGCAGGCGGCGGTCGGCGGTGACCGCCACTGTCCGGAAAGGCGGGAGCCCTGTGGCCGTCCAGCCCATCCCCGAGGGATATCCGCGTGTCACGCCGTACCTCTGCGTCGACGGAGCCGCGGACGCGATCGACTTCTACGTGTCCGTGCTCGGGGCGACCGAGCGGATGAGGATGCCGGCGCCCGACGGCAGGATCGGCCACGCCGAGCTGGAGCTCGGGAACGGGCTCATCATGCTCGCGGACGAGTTCCCCGACATGAACTTCCGCTCGCCCAAGGCCGTCGGCGGCACGCCCATCACCCTCCACGTGTACGTCGAGGACGTCGACGCGGTCTTCGCCGCGGCCCTCGCGCGGGGCGCCAAGGAGCTGTCGCCGGTGAAGAACGAGTTCTACGGCGACCGCACCGGACAGATCGAGGACCCCTTCGGCCACCGCTGGAACGTCTCCACGCACGTCGAGGACGTCTCCCCGGAGGAGATGGAGAAGCGGGCCCAGGAGGCCATGCGGTCCATGGAGTCCTGAGGCGGCGCCCCGGGACCCTACACTTGCGTGTCCGGGGCGATGTTCTGGTTGTGGTGGAAGACGTTGTCCGGGTCGTACGTCTTCTTCACCTCGGCCAGCCGGCCGTAGTGTCCCCGGTACGTGGCCCGGACCCGGTCCTGGGCCTCGTCCGCGCCGAGGAAGTTGACGTACGCGCCGCCCATCGAGGTCGGGTGCAGGGCCTCCCAGTAGTCCACCGCCCAGGTGCGGAGTGCCTCCGCGTCGGACGGTTCGGAGCTGATGGCGCCGATCACGCCGGACCAGCGCGCGTCCCGGTAGGCCCAGGCCGTCTCCATGGGGCCCACGCGGTGGGCGGCGCCGTCGACGGGGTAGAGGTGCATCGTCGACAGCTCCGTCGGGATGTTCTCCAGGAAGGTGCGGTGGACGTCGATCGCCTCCTCCGGGACGGCGTCGAAGAAGTCGCCGCGCCAGTACCACTGGAGGCCCTTCGGGATCAGGTCGTCGAACATCGCCTGGAGGGCCGGGTACGGGACCGGCGTCGCGAAGTGGAAGGCCGGCGGGGCCGGATCGGCCACCATGGCGAAGGTCTTCGCGAGGCTCTCCTCGTCCGTCGGGCCCGTGCTGCACCAGACCACGCCGCACATCTTCCTGTGGTGGATCTCCTCGGGGAAGGGCGGTTCGGGAGCGACCGTCAACGTGGCGAAGAAGCCGTTCAGTTCCTCGGGCGCCGCCGGCAGGAACTCCCGGTACCAGCGCAGCACCGCCCCGATGTGCTCCGGATCCCACAGGGTGACGCCGAGCCCGACGTCGCCCACCGGGTGCAGGGCGTACGTGAAGGAGGTCGCGACGCCGAAGTTGCCGCCGCCGCCGCGCAACGCCCAGAAGAGGTCGGGGTGTTCGTCCGCGGACGCGGTGACGAACGAACCGTCGGCGAGGACCAGGTCCACCGCGAGCAGGTTGTCGATGGTCAGCCCGTACGCCCGGGTGAGGTGCCCGTGCCCGCCGCCGAGGGTCAGCCCGCCGACGCCGGTCGTCGACATGATGCCGGCGGGGGTCGCGAGCCCGAAGCCGTGCGCCTCGTGGTCCAGGTCCCCGAGCTGGCTCCCGCCGCCCACCAGGGCGGTCCGCGTCTCGGGGTCCACCCGCACCCAGCGCATGCCGGACAGGTCGATCATCAGCGAGCCGTCGACCAGGCACAGGCCGCCCCCGCTGTGCCCGCCGCCGCGGACCGTCAGGTCCATGCCGCTCTCCCGGGCGTACCGCACCGCCGCCCGGACGTCCGAGGTGTCCGCGCACCGGGCGATGACGGCCGGCCGCCGGTCGATCATCGCGTTGTAGATCTGCCGGGCATCGTCGTACCCCGCGTCCTCCGGGCCGATGACCTCGCCGCGCATCAGCTCGCGCAGGGTCTCCACCGCCGTGCCGCCCATGGCCACTCCTTCAGGGCACCCCTGGCTGCCGGCCGTGCTACCCCTTCAGTCTCCCCCCGCCGCCCGGGGGCCGCGAGCCATGACACACGGCTCCGGCACCGCGCCGTCGACCACCGGCCGGGGCCGACGACGCGGGGGAGGGGTCACCGGACCCGGAAGGTGGCCATCATGCCCATGGCGGAGTGGTCGAGCATGTGGCAGTGGTACACGTAGTCGCCCCGGTACCCGTCGAACGTCACATGGAGCTTCACGGTCTCGCCCGGCATCACCCGGACCGTGTCCTTGAGGCCCGTCTCCGTCGGACCCGCGGGCCGCCCGGCGCGTTCGAGGACGCGGAACTGCACGAGGTGCATATGGAAGTTGTGCGGGGCCCGCTTGTTGGAGTTGGTCACGTTCCAGATCTCGGACGACCCGAAGGCCACGGTGGTGTCGACGCGATCGGGGTCGTACATCCGCCCGTTGATGAACCCCCGGGGATCGGGGCGCCCGTCCTCGTCCATGCTGAGCTCGATGTCGCGGGTCACGGCGGCCTTGGGCAGCGCCGCGGCCGGCGGAAGGGTGCGCAGCACCCGCGGGACGCTGCTCGGGTCGTCGGCGGTGCGCACGACGTCGAAGGCCAGCACCCTGCCGACCTGCTCGGGCCGGCCGGGGCCGGTGTTCGTGAGGACGAGACGGGTGCCGACGGCGTGGCGGGAGAAGTCGACGACCACGTCGGCGCGTTCGCCGGGCGAGAGCGTGAGGACGGGTACGGCGACGGGGCGTTCGAGCAGCCCGCCGTCCGAGGCGATCTGGGTGAGCGGAGTGCCGTCGGACAGGCTCAGCGCGAAGAGGCGCAGGTTGGAGCCGTTGAGCAGACGGAAGCGGTACCTGCGGGCCGCCACCTGGAAGTACGGAGTCGGCCTGCCGTTCGCGAGGATGGTGGCGCGGCTCCGGTCGCTCATCGTGTACGCCAGCTGCCCCCGCTCGTCGAAGCGGGCGTCGCGGAGCGTGATGGGCACGTCGTACCGGCCCTTGGGCAGCGGCAGGCTCTGTTCGAGGTCGTCCGTGAGCAGGTAGGTGCCGGAGAGACCGCGGTAGACGTGCTCGGCCTCCATGTGGTGGGCGTGGTCGTGGAACCAGAGCGAGGCGTGCGGCTGCCGGTTGGCGTACACGTACGTCCGCGCGGTCCCGGGCGCGAAGACGTCCATCGGGTTGCCGTCGGAGGCGGACGGGACGTTCCCGCCGTGCAGATGGACGGTGACGGGCATGTCCAGGCCGTTGTGCTGGCGGACGAGGACGCGGCGCCCGGAGCGGGCGTGGATGACGGGGCCGGGGAAATGCCCGCCGTAGGTGAGGACGTCGGTGGCGATGCCGGGGAGGATCTCGGCGGTGGACCTGCGGATCGTGAGCTCGTAGCAGTCCACGGCGCCCGTCGAGGAGAGCGGGTGCAGCACGGCCGGGACCGGCATGGCCACGGAGAACGCGGGCGGCACGGGGTCCTGCGCGCGGCGCGGGCCGGCCGGCGGCAGGGCCTCCGCCGCGTGCGCCTCGCCCCCGGCGAGTATGCCGGGGGCGAGGAGCGGCAGGCCTGCGGCGGCGAGTGTGCCGCCGAGCATGCTGCGACGGGTGATCATCGACTTCCTCCCGGGAGATGGGCGGCCAGTGACGCCGGACGAGTGGCTTCCGGCAGGCCGGCCGACACCCTGTGAACCAGGTCTAACCGAGAGCGGAAGGAACCGCACACGGCGGCGGCGCCGACGTGACCCAAGCGGGTGGCCAGGTGCTTTGCACGGTCACCGACGAGACGGAACCGGCTTCACCGGGGAGGAACGCGGTGTGCGGGGCGGAGCCCCGCGTGAGGAACGCGAGGCGGATCGCGGATGACCGGGTTCGGTCAGCCGGTCTCAGCCAGCCCCGTGGCCCGGCCGTCCTCGTCCCGGGTGACCTCCAGGATCGCGTCGACGGCGGCGCGGTCGATCGGCCCGAAGACGTGCGGGAACAGGGTCTCCTCGGAGACGCCGGGCGGCGGTGTCGGCGCGGCGGCCTCCCACTCCGTCCTCGCCGTGAGCCGGCTCTCGTCGAGGAGGAGGACGAGGAGCGGCCCGGTGACGCCGCGGAAGTAGGCGTTGACGACGGCGAGCGTGGTCGGCTCGTCGGGGGAGCAGTGCACGAAACCCTCCTCCGTGAGGGAGGCGGGGGCGTACGGCTCCTCCGGCCGGGCGGACCATTCAGCGGGCGTCACCACGTGGTAGATCATGCTCCGGTTATAGCAGGGGCTCCGCCGCCCCCCCGGGGTCACCAGGTGCGGCCGGCCTCGATCAGCACGTCCCGGACGCGGGTGACGTCGGGGTTGCCGGGGCGGCCCGGGCGCTGGACGAGGTAGCCGGTGTTGATGGGAGGGTCCTCCGGTTCGTGCAGGGACACGAGCGCGCCGGAGGCCAGTTCGGCCTGGCAGAGGTAGCGCGGCAGGACGCTGAAGCCCGCTCCGGCGACGAGCGCCGCGAGCACCCCGCGCAGATCGGGCACGGTCACGGCGGCGGGGCGGGAGAGCCGCGCCCCGAACACGTGCCGCCAGTAGCGGCGGGCGATGGGAAGATCCTCGGCGTACGCGACCAGGGGGACGGGGTGCAGCGCCGCAGGACCTTCCAGGGCCAGCCGCTCCTTGACGCGGTCGGCCCACACCGGGGCCGCGACCAGGAGGAACTCCTCGTCGGTGAGCGGTACGGCGGTCAGCGCCCGCCCGCGCGGCCGGAAGGTGGCGATCACCAGGTCGTGCCGGCCCGCGCGCAGCTCGTCGAGGAGCGGCTCGGTCAGACCCGGACTGACCCGGAGCCGTACGCCGTCGGCCGCCAGCGGGGCGAGGGCGGGCAGCACGCGGGCGCAGAGCAGTTCGGCGGGGCCCGCCAGGTGTACGGGAGCGGTCCGCTCGTGCGGTGCGGCCTCGTGCCCGGTCACGGCGGCCAGCGCGTCGAGCGGCCCGGCGACCCGGGCCGCGAGCTCGTCGGCGACGGCGGTCGGCGCGACGCCGCGCGGCAGCCGCTCGAAGAGTTCGCGTCCCGTCTGCCGCTCCAGGGCGCGGATCTGGGTGGTCACCGTCGGCTGCGAGAGGCCGAGCAGTCCGGCGGCGGCGGTGAACGATCCGGAGCGGTGGACGGCGAGGAAGGTCCGCAGCAGGTTCAGATCGGCCACCGGCTGCGCCGCACCATCGGAATCGTGATGTCTCACGTCGTGAAGCCTAACCAGATCTATGGGAGCGCGGCCTCGCCCCGGAAGGTGCGCCGGTACGCGAGCGGGGAGACGCCGATCGCCGCGTGGAGGTGCTGGCGCAGCGAGGTTCCGGTCGCGAAGCCCACCTGGCCCGCGATGTCGTCCACGGCGAGGTCCGTGGACTCGAGGAGCTGCCGGGCGCGGACCACCCGCTGCTGGATCAGCCAGCGTCCCGGACTCATGCCGACCTCCTCGTCGAACCGGCGGGCGAAGGTCCGCAGGCTCATCCGGGCATGCGCGGCGAGCTCGCTGAGGGCGAGCGGCTGGTGCAGGTTCTCCAGCGCCCACTGCCGGGTCGCCGAGGTGTCGTTCGCGGTGGTCTCGGGCACGGGCTGCTCGATGTACTGGGCCTGCCCGCCGTCCCGCCACGGCGGCACGACGCAGACGCGGGCCACGTGGTTGGCGACGGCGGCGCCGTGGTCCTTCCGTACGAGGTGCAGGCAGACGTCCACGCCGGACGCGGCGCCCGCCGAGGTCAGCACGTCGCCTTCGTCGACGAACAGCACGTCCGGGTCAAGGGACACCTGCGGGAACCACTGGCGGAAGACGGCGGCGAGCGCCCAGTGCGTGGTGGCGGGGCGGCCGTCCAGGAGCCCGGCGGCGGCGAGGACGAACGCGCCCGTGCAGATGGACACCAGACGGGCCCCGGCGGGCACGGAGGCCAGCGCCTCGGCCGCCCCGGCGGGGAGCTCGCGGGAGAGGAGGGACAGGTCGAAGGGCGGAAGGATGACGGTGTCGGCCGTACGGAGCGCCTCGGGCCCGTGCGCGACGGTCACCGAGAAGTCGGAGTTGGTACGGACGGGCTTGCCGTCCACCGAGCAGGTGAGGACCTCGTAGCGGTCGTCCACCGCGCCGAACACGCGGCTGGGGATGCCCAGTTCGAAGGGATAGACGCCGTCCAGGGCGAGGACGACGACACGATGACGGTCACCCCGGGCCGGGCTCATGACAGGGGTCATGGCGGGGGCCATCGCAGCACTCATGGCAGGATCCCTTCGAAAGATGGCAATCATGCCATGGTACGGGTCGGGACGGACCGCGAGTCTTGACGGCATGACGAACCACCCCACCATGCGAGCCATCAGCCAGGACACCCACGGAACCGCCGAGGTCCTCAGGGAGGTCGTGGTCCCGCGACCCGTGCCCGGCCCCAGCCAGATCCTCGTCGCCGTCCGCGCGGCCGGCGTCAACCCGACCGACTGGAAGCACCGCGCCGGCGCCCTCTTCCTCGACCGCCTCCCCCTCGTCCTCGGCTGGGACGTCTCCGGCGTCGTGGAGGCCGTCGGCTACGGCGTGACCGTGTTCAAGCCCGGCGACGAGGTCTTCGGGATGCTCCCGTACCCGTACGGCGTCGGCTCCCACGCCGAGTACGTGACCGGCCCCGCCCGCGCCTTCGCCCACAAGCCGGCCGAGATCGACCACGTGCAGGCCGGCGCCCTGCCGCTCGCCGCCCTCACCGCGTACCAGGCGATCGTCGACACCGCCCAGGTCGGCCCCGGGCAGCGGGTCCTGATCCACGCGGCCGCAGGCGGCGTCGGCCACCTCGCCGTCCAGATCGCCAAGGCCCGCGGCGCGTACGTCATCGGCACCGCGAGCGCCCCGAAGCACGCGTTCGTCCGTTCCCTCGGCGCGGACGAGGTCATCGACTACCGCACCACCGACTTCGCCGAGGCCGTCCAGGACGTCGACATGGTCCTCGACCCGATGTCCGGCGACACCCGCAGCCGCTCCCTCGACGTCCTGCGCCCCGGCGGCACGCTCGTCTCGCTGCTGCCGCCCACGGACCCCGACGAGCCGGCCAAGGCGGCGGCGCGGGGCGTCCGCGTGGAGACCCTCCTCGTCGAGGCCGACCACGCCGGCATGAACGCCGTCGCCGCCCTCGCGGCCTCGGGCGCCCTCCGCCCCCACGTCGAGGCGGTCTTCCCCCTCGCCGAAGCCGCCAAGGCCCACGCCCTCGGCGAGACCGACCGCACCACCGGCAAGCTCGTCCTCACCGTGGACGGCCCCTGAACCCGGCTCACGTGCCCCGCTGAACCCGGCTCACGTGCTCCGCTGAACCCGGCTCACGTGCCCCGCGTTCCGGACGCCGTGAAGACGGGGATCGCCAGGAAGAAGCGGCCGGCGGCGGCGCGGGCGGCCTGGTCCGCGCTCCAGGCCGCCGCCTGCCCGCGGGTGACGGCCCCGCTCCGTACCGCCGACTCCGCCAGCCCCGTCGCCAGGGGGAGCCGGCGGGCGTCGGTGAGGACGGCGGTGGAGACCTCCACCGCCACCTCGCCGAACCCGTGGTCCAGAAGCAAGGCGCGGAAGCGGCGCGCGACACGGGGTCCGGTGACCAGGTCGGCGCGCGCCTGCACGATGGTCCTGGTCAGGGCGCCGTCCTCGGCGTCCAGGACGAACGTGTCCCAGTCCTGACCGGTGAGCACGGCCCGTCCGCCCGGCGCGAGCACCCTGCGGGCCTCGGCGAGCGCCGCCCCCGGATCGGGCAGTTCGTGGAGCACCTTGTCCGCGCGGTACGCGTCCCACGCGCCGTCCTCGTAGGGGAGCGAGGTCGCCTCGGCGACCTCGAACGCGTGCCCCGGGTGCCGCCTCCGGGCCGCGGCGACCATCTCCGCGTCCCTGTCGACACCGGCGGCGAGCGCCCCGCGCGCCCCGGCCTCCGCGACGGCCAGACCGCCGCCGCAGCCGACGTCGAGGAGACGGGTCCCCGGCGCGACCCCCAGCAGGCCGTACGAGCGGGCGCGCAGCGCGGCCGCTCCCGGGGCCCGGTCGACGGCGTCGAGGACGGCGAGCAGGGCAGGACCGTGGTCGCGGCCGGAAGGGGCCGCAGGCGTGATGGACATGGCGACCACGCTCGTGGTTAATGCCGACATGAAGTCAAGCGGTACGCCTCCGAAGTCCCAGGCGTCTCCGACGCCCCCGACGATGGCCATCGGCGAACTCGCGGGCCGCTTCGGACTCGCCACCCACGTGCTGCGGCACTGGGAGTCCGCCGGGCTCCTCGAACCCGCCCGTGACCCCCACGGCCGCCGCCGCTACGACGCCGGGCACCTCACCCGCGTCGCCGTCGTCCTCCGGGCCAAGGCGGCGGGGCTCGCCCTCGACGACATCCGCGAGCTGCTGCGGGCCGGCGACCCGGCCGCCCGTCGGCGGCGGCTCGAAGCGCACCGGGAGGAGTTGCGGCGCCGGGTGGCGGAGGCGCAGGCCTGTCTCGACCTGGTCGAATGCGCGCTGGGCTGCGCCCACGACGACCTCGCCGACTGTCCCCGCTTCCGGGAGGCCGTGGCCGCCACCGCCGGTGGCGAAGACCTCCCCGCCGTGACCGGTGCCGAAAGGCCTACTCGCTGGTACGGTCCCTGACCAGTCGGTGCTCCAAAGGGAGCCGCCGGGGCCAGGGGAGGGGCGGATCCATGACGCAGCGAACGGACGGGGAGCTTTCCGGAAAGCCTTCCGGACAGCCGTCCGGGGTGCTTCCCGACGGGCTGGCCGAGGCGATACGCGGCACCGCCGACGACATCGCGGCGGTCCTGCGCACGGCGGAGCCGGACGGCTCACGGCTTCCCGTGCCCCGCTCCACCTGGACCGTGGGCGAGGCCGCCGCCCACCTGGCGCAGGCGAACGCCCTCATGGCCGATCTGGCCGCCGGCCACGAGCGCCCCTACGGCGACGGCACCCCCGGCAGCCTGGCCGAGGCCAACGAACGCGCCCTCGCCGGGTTCGGCGAGCGGTCACCCGGTCCGCTCGCCGAGATGATCACGGCCCAGGCCGCCGCCTTCCTCGCGACCGTCGAGGAGCGTGATCCCGCCGAGCCGGTGTCCACACCGCTCGGCCGCCTGAGCCCGGCCGTCCTCGGCTCGTACCTGCTCACCCACATGCTCGGCCACGGCTACGACCTGGCCCTCGCCCTGAACCGCCCCCACATGCTGGACGTGCGCCGGGTCGAGCTCACGCTGCCGTTCATGATCGAGGCGATGCCCCGCGTCGCCGACCCGGCCGCCGTCGCGGGCCTGACCGCAAGCTTCGCCGTACGGCTCCGCAGCGGCCCGAGCTTCGGCGTGACGGTCACCGACGGCGTGGTCAGGACCGGCCACGAGCCGCCGGCCCGGCCCGACTGCACGATCCTCACGGAGCCCGTCGCCTTCCTCCTCCTCGGCCTCGGGCGGGTCGACCCCTGGCCGGTGATCGCCCGCGGCAAGGCCCTCGGCTGGGGTCGCAAGCCCTGGCTCGCCCCCCGCTTCCCCCGCCTCTTCCGCGCGCCCTGACCCCGTCCCCTGTGCGTTCCGGCCCCCGCCGATGGATCCTGGAGGTATCGGAAGGGGCCGTGCCTCGGTTGCGCGCGACCCGGCGATGCGAGGAGGCGGACCATGAGCCGCACGCTGGAATGGACGGTCGGCGTGGAACTGACCGAGGACAGCGGCAGGACGAAGGCCGAGGCCCGGCTGAAGACCGGCACCTCGACCCTCACGGGCCACGGCTCCGCGCGGTGCAACCCGGCGGACGTGGACGTGCCGGCGATCGGCGACGAACTCGCCGCGAGCCGTGCGATGAAGGACCTGGCGGGCAAGCTGATGCGGGAGGCCAACCGGGAGATGGAGGCGGTGGGCGCCGGGACCGTACCCCAGCACACCGGCCCCGGATACGGCTGGCCGGAGGCGGTCTCCTGACGGAACCGCCGCTGTAGCGCCGGGAGCCCGAGGGGCGTCGTACTGCCGGGAGCGCGGCGGGACGGAGACGCCGCCGGGCTCCCGGGCACGCCTTGCCGAGCCGCCGGCCTGCTGAGCCGGGAGCCGTGCCGCGAGGGCGCGCCCGCTCCTGTGCCGCGCCCCCGCCGGGCTCCGCGCCCCCGCCGGGCTCCCCGCCCCCGCCGGGCTCCCCGGCCTCGTCCAGGCCGCGCCCGCTCTTTCCTGTGCCGCGCCCCCCTGGGCTCCCCGCCCGCTACGAGGCCCCGCCCCCGTCCGCCTCGTACGTCATCCGGTCCACGACCTCCACCACCCCGTCGACCGTCTCGCACAGGCGGACCAGGATCGGGCCGAGGCCCGGGCGCTCCAGGGTGCCGCTGAGCGTCACCCGGCCCTCGTCGACGTCGATGTGGACCGCCGAGGGGGAGAGGCGCAGGATGCGGACGATCACGTCCTCGCGGATCTCCTCCTGGATGGAGCGGTCCCTGCGCAGGAACAGCTGCAGCAGGTCGCTGCGGCTGAGCACGCCGATCAGCCGGCCGTCCGCGTCCACGACCGGGAGCCGCTTCACCCGGTGCCGTTCCATGAGGCGGGCGGCCTCGACGGCCGTCCAGGAGGGCCGGGCCGTCACGGCCGGGCTCGACATCATGGCCTCCGCCGTGCTCGGCCCGTCCTTGGCCGTGTGCCGCCGCAGCAGGTCCGCCTCGGAGACGACGCCGACCGGCCGGTTGTCCTCGTCGACCACGGGGACCGCGGTGATGCCGTACTCGTCGAGGAGCCGGGCGATCTCCTTGAACGACGTCCCCCGCTGTACCGCGACTGCGGTGGGCGTCATCAGGTCCGCGACACTGCGGTGCCTCATCGTCCGTTCCGTCCCTTCTGCGTGCCTGCTCCCATGATCCCGCACCGGGCGGGACGGGCAGTGCGGAGGGGTGCGTCCCGGGGGCTTGTGGGCTTGACGTGGTCATGGTTACCTCCGGTAAGTCGTCGTCGTGCCATGGAGGAAGGACCCCCCCCATGCCCTCTCCCCGCCCGTCCGGGACCCGCCGTTTCCTCGGAGCCCTCGCAGCCGCCCTCGTGCTCGTCACCACCTCGGGCGGCACCGGAGCCGCCGCCCCCGCCGGACTCCAGGAGGTGATGTTCGTCGGCAACAACTGGGACGGCACCGCCGACGTCATCGCCTCCCGCGGCGACTTGCACCGCGTCGGCCGCGTGAACGTGATCCCCGACAAGGAGGAGCGCCTCCGCGAGATCTACCTGAACCCGATCAAACTCGCCTACTTCCTCGGTGTCCGCAGCGGACCGGGCGAGGGCCACGACCAGTTCGTCGACGACATGTACGCGACCCCCGACGGCTCCGCCATGGTCGTCTCCCGCCCCAGCTTCGCCGACGTGGTCTCCCTCGACCTGCGGACCGGACGGATCAACTGGCGCTTTCCGGTGGCCGGTTACCGCGCCGACCACATGGCCGTCTCGCCCGACGGCACCCGCGTCGCGGTCTCCGCCTCCACCGCGAACACCGTGCACGTCCTGGACATCGCGACCGGACGGCAGCTGGGCTCCTTCAAGACCGGCGACAAGCCCCACGAGAACGTCTTCACCTCCGACGGCCTCCTCTGGAACATGTCCATCGGCGAGGTCACCACCGCGCTCGACGCCCCCTGGCTCGACTGGACCAAGGGCGACCGGAAGATCACCGTCGTCGACGCCCGCACCTTCGAGACCGTGCGCGTCATCGACATGCGCGACCGCCTCGACGCCTTCGGCCGCGGCGACCTCTCCGACGCCGTCCGCCCGCTCGTCTTCACCCCGGACGAGAAGAAGATCTACTTCCAGGTCTCCTTCTTCAACGGCTTCCTGGAGTACGACGTCGACTCCGACCGCATCACCCGCCTCAAGAACCTCCCCGGCAACCCGGCGACCGACCCCGACCGCACCACCTGGGTCAACGACTCGCGCCACCACGGTCTCTCGATCAGCCCGGACGGCGACAAGCTCTGCGTCGCCGGGACGATGGACGACTACGCCACCGTGGTCGACCGCGCCACCCTCCAGGAGGGCCCGCTCGTCCCCGCCTCCAAGCCCTACTGGGCGACGGTGAGCGGCGACGGCCGGTCCTGCGTCATCTCCGAGAGCGGCGCCGACCGGGTCACCGCGATCGACTTCTCCACCGGGCACCGGGTGACGAGCGTGGACGTCGGCGACCACCCCCAGCGCGTACGCCTCGCCCGCGTCCCCGCCGACTGGACGGGCCCCACGACGGGCTGACACGCAGAGTACGACGGAGGGCCTGCCGGATCGAATCCGGCAGGCCCCCCGTCGTACTCCCTTACTCTCAGGACCTGTTGACGGCCACCTCGTAGAGTGAGTAGCCCCAGTCCGTGGCCCGCTTCACCCCGTGGACGCGCACGTAGCGCGCCGACTGCGAGTCGAACTCCGCCGTGTCGATGCCGCCGTCACCCGCGTCCGTGGACCACACGTCCCGCCAGGTCGTGCCGTCGTCCGACAGCTCGATCTTGTACGCGCGCGCGTAGGCCCGCTCCCAGTCGAGGGTGACCCGCCCGATCCGGCGCACCGAGCCCAGGTCCACCTTCAGCCACTGGTCGTCGGACCACTCGCTGGCCCAGCGGGTCCCGGTGTTGCCGTCGACCGTGAGGCCCGGCGAGAAGTCCACGAACGGGTTCCACCACTCGGTGGTGGAGGCCGACACCGGGTGCCCGGCCGCCAGGTTCACACCCGGCTCGTGGTCCTCGGTCTTCTTCCACGTCGTCAGGTACGACTCCGCCCCCCGGGACAGGTCGTCCACGACGCTCTGACCGCCGGGGGAGAGCCGGATCTGCTCGACCCAGTCCGGTACGAGACCGTTGTGCGCGGCGCCGTCGGTGTTGAGGTCCCAGGTGCGCTCACCGGTGACCTGGCGGTCGAGGACCGAGCCGCCGTCGAAGCTGCGGAACGGGTACGTCACCGCGTTCGGAGCGTCCGCGCCGACCGGGCCCGGATGGGCGCCGACGCCGTTCATGTCGGTGCCGTAGCCGAGGCCGACCCCGTACTTCTTGCGCAGCTCGGCCTTCTGGCCGGCCTCGCCGACGAAGCCCTGAGCGCTGCCCATGTACTGGGCGACGAATCCGCCGAGCCCGTAGACCCGGTCCGTCCAGTCCATGTCCATCCAGCTGTGGCTGGAGATGACGCCCGGGTACTCCTCGGCCTCCAGGATGTCGAGCGCACGCCCGGCGGCCTTGACGCTCATGTGGTCGAGCTCCAGCATCATGCCGCGCTGGATCATGCCCTTCAGGGCGTACTCCCCGAGCCGCGTGAGACCCCGGGTGTTGCACTTCGCGTCCGAGGCGTACGAGGGGACGCTCACCCCGGCCGGCAGTTTCTCGGCCATCGCGGCCGGCGCGGCGGCCAGGCCGATCGGGTTGTCGTGCTGCGGACCCGCGCACTTCTCGGTGGCCCAGAAGGTGCCCGTGGACAGGAACTGGCCGATGTTGACCGCCACGCCCGTCGTGCCGCTGTCGAAGCGGACGCCGCAGAGGGCGTTGTCGAACTTGTGGCAGAGGAACATGCTGCGCACGCCGAGCCCGTACAGCTCGTCGAGACCCTTGTCGATGTCCGCCTGGCTGCACTGCGCGATGTCGAGGATCTGCTTGCAGCCGAAGGGCTCCGAGGTCTCCACGCCGAGGACGACGGCGAGCTTGCCCTGTTGGATCACCGAGCGGGCCTGCGCGGAGTCGGTCACGATGCGGAACCAGCCCTTGCCCGGGCCGCCGTACATCTGGTCGATGTAGTCCTGCAGCTCGTAGCTCTTGCGGGCTTCGAGCCGGATGGCGTCCATCTCGTCACAGCCGCGGTCACGCGGGAGGAGCGAGCAGATCAGGCCGTTGGTCACCAGGTCGTTGACCAGGATCCGCTGCCCGCCGCGCCAGGCCCGCTCGACCCACGCGTAGTAGTTCTGCTGGTGGCTCATCGAGTCGGGGGCGGGCCAGTCCTTGAACGTGGGCCAGCCGACCGGGTCGTGCTTCCCGTTGTCACCGCCCGTGAGGTGTTCGAAGAGCGCCCCGGAGCCGTCCGGGTAGTGCTCGGGACAGTCCTTGAGGGCGTCGGCGGCACTGGCCGGCGAGAACGTCGCCCCGCAGATCATCCGGCCGCCGAAGCCCTCGTTGGACATCAGGTGGTTGTGCGCGTCGATGAACCCGCGCACCTTGCCCTGCGCGTCCGTTCCCTTGAACGGCTCGCCCGTGACGTTGATCTGCGAGTCGGGCGCGGGCCGGGACACGGGCTCCCACCACGCGCCGCCGGCCGCGGCGGCGGGGACCGGAGCGGAGCCGAACAGCACCGCGGCGAGGGCGATGAACAGCGCCAGGAGGGCGGATCTGCCGCCGTTCCCGCGCGAGAATGGTCGAGTCATGTCGGGCGATGCCTCCGGGCGGTGGGGGTGTACCGGCGCCCCGAGGATCGCGTTACCGGAGGTACGAGTCAAGAGTCCGGGTCAAATGACCTGTTGATGAATCGCGGAGCCCGGAACGGGTATCAACCCTCGATCAGGGATACGAGTTGATCAGCCGTCAGATCCAGGTGGTCGGCGGCCGCGCGCCCGTCTCCGAGGACCAGGAACTGCAAGGTGAGCCCGTCGATCGCCGCCGCCAGATACCGCGCGAGCACCTCCACGGGCACCCGGGGCTCGAGCTCCCGCATCTCGCGGACCTGCTCGATGAGCGCCGCCGCCGACGCCACGTACTGCTCGTACTGGGCGCGCGCCAGATGCTCGAACCCGGGCTCCCGCAGCGCGTACTGGGTGAGGTCGTACGTCAGCATGTGCTCGCCCGGATGGGCCGTGACATGGTCCCAGTACGTCTGCAGCGCACCCCGGACGGTCTCGCGCAGCGTCGCGCCCGGCTCGACCGCCGACATCACGCGCGCCACGTAGTTCCCGGTGATCGTCTCGATCGCGGCTTCCAGGAGCGCCTGCTTGGAGTCGAAGCAGTAGTGGAAGACGCTCAGCGAGACCCCCGCCTCCGCGCAGATCGACCGCGTCGTCGTCCGGGCGACCCCGTCCCTGGTCATCGCCCTGATCGCCGCCTCGACCAGCTGCCTGCGTCGTTCGGCCGACGGCATCCGCGCCATGGTTCCTCCTCGCGTCCGGCGCACAGGGTAACCGCAGCCTCCACGCACCTCCCCCGGCCGGTCCCGTGCGCGACGGGACCGGCTGAGCGAGCCGTCAGGGGGTGGACGAGGTGTCGCTGTGATGGAGTTCGGTCAGGGTGGGTTCCGTCACGCGGTACACGGCGGAGCGGCGGATCGTCACGGCGGCCGAGGGCTCGGAGTCCCCGCGCGTCAGGTAGACGACGGTCGCCTGGCGAGGTGCCGGTGACGAGACGTCGATCGACACCACGGGGGTGCGGTCGCCCAGCGAGACGGCTGCCACGGGCACCGGGGTGCCGGAGTCGTTGCGCCAGGTGACGAGGCCGTAGAACTTGCCCGTGCCGCCGGTGGTGACCTTGACGGCGGCCACGGCGTCCTCGGCGGGGTCGCCCGTCATGTCCCCGATGCCGCACTGCGGCTGAAGCTCGATCACCACGCCGTCGCCCTCCCACCGCCCGTCGGTGAAGGCGACCGTCCCGTCCGGGGCGTCGGGGAAATGGAAGGACGGTGTCTGCAGCGCCGCGTTCCGCAGCTGGTCACACGTCAGCGCCCCCGCCGAAGGGTCCTTGGGCGGCTGCGTCGGCTCCGTCGGCTGCTTCGACGCCGTCGGCGACGGCTTGGCCGATTCCTTACCCTTCCCCTGCTCCGGCGCCTTCGAAGCGCCCGCGGACTTGCCGGGCTCGGGGCCCGCAGCCGCTCCGTCGCCTCCCGTGTTCTGGCAGCCGACCGTGACCGAGGCCAGCACCAGGGCCGTGATCAGCCACGTTCCCCGTGCCGCCCGGCTTCTCTTCCCGTTCACCGCAGGACTCCCTTACGTCCGTCCGCGCCGTCCGTCCGCCGTCCGGCAGGTCCGAAGACGCGCTGTTCCGCACCGCGGTTGCGGGTGCGGGGCAGCGAGGAGGGCAAGGGCACCATGGCCTGTACTCGTCCCCACGGCGGGAGATCATAAGCCTTCCCGTGCTCCCGACCCGCCTCCTGAAGAGCCGCAGCGATCGACAGCACCACCGCACTCCCGTCCACCGCCCGGGCCGAGATGCGCGCCGACCGACGGCGGCCCGTCGAATGGCCGTCGTGGCCACGCTCCTCGTCGTCGCCGGCGCGGTCCGGCGCGCGGATGCCGCGCCCGGTCGGGCCGGTCCCGTACCGGGTCCGCCGGGTGCGCCGGGTGCGCCTGGTCCGCCGGGTCCTCCACGAGGTCAGTCCTTTTCCGGGGCTTTCGCGTCAAGGACCTCGCGCAGCGCGGCCACCGCGTGGGCCCGGTGCTCGTCGAGCCAGCGGACGGTGTTCTCCTCGTCGCCGTGGCGGAGCGAGGAGATGACGGCGCGGTGCTCCCGTATGGCCTGCTTCCGGTGCCCGGACTCGGTGTAGTAGAGCGAGCGGTACGCGTCGGTGGCGTCCCACAGGGTGGTGATGAGGCGGACGAGGCGCGGCATCCCGGACGCCTCGATCAGGGTGAAGTGGAACAGCCGGTTCGCCGCCGCCATCGCGGCCACGTCCCCTTCCTCGGCGGCCCGCTCCACGTCCCGCTGGATCCGTTCGAGCGCGGCGATCGTGCCGTCCGGCGCCCACCGCACGGCCAGGCGGACCGCCTCGGTCTCCAGGATCTGCCGGATCCGGTAGATCTCCTCCAGGTCGTTCAGGGAGAGCTCCGCGACGAAGTAGCCCCGGTGGACGTGATGGACCACCAGGCCCTCGGCCTCCAGTGCCTTCAGGGCCTCGCGCAGCGGCACCCGGCTCACTTCGAACCGGGCCGCCAGGGCCTCCTGGCGGATCGGCCCGCCGGGCCTGAGCTCACCGGTGGTGATGGCGCGCCGCAGTTCCTCCAGGACGAACTGCTGGGCGGTCTGCGGCCGCCGCCTCTGCTCCGCGCTGCTCATCGCCTGTGACCTTCCGTTCCCTCACGTCGCCGGCGGCGGACCCCGCCGCCGGTGCCGACCATCTTCCTACGCGCCGCCGTCCGCCGCTGACGCCCTGTGGACAACTCGTCCCAGCTCCGCGAGCACGCCGTCCGTGTGCTCGCCCAGGCGTGGGGGAGCGGTGCGGTAGGAGGGCGGGGTGGCGTCGAGCCGGATCGGGTGGGCGACCTGTCCGGGACCGGCCGCCGACTCCGGGACGCGCGGCGCGAGCCCCAGCCGGTCGGCGAGCTCGAAGGCGGCCGCCAGGTCGTTGATGGGGCCGCAGGGCACGCCCGCCGCGGTGAGCTCCTCGAACCAGGCGTCGGCGGTACGGCCGGCCAGCGGGCCGGAGAGGGCCTCGACCAGCTCCTCGCGGTGGGCGACCCGGGCCGTGTTCGTCGCGAACCGGGGATCCCCGGCGAGCTCCGGCCGACCGAGCCGCTCGCACAGCGCCGCGAACTGCCGGTCGTTGCCCACGGCGAGGACCAGCGGCCGGTCTCCCGCCTCGAACACCTCGTACGGGGCGATGCTCGGGTGCCTGTTGCCCATCGCGCGCGGCACCACCCCGGCCCCGAGGTGCGCGGCGGCCTGGTTGGTGAGCGCGGAGAGGAGGGAGGTGAGCAGGGAGACCTCGACCCGCTGCCCCTCGCCGGTGCGCTCCCGGTGGCGCAGGGCGGCGAGCACACCGAGGCCCGCGTGGAGGCCGGTGATGACGTCGACCAGGGCCACGCCCGCCTTCGTGCCCTGTCCGTCGGGTTCGCCCGTCACGCTCATCAGGCCGCCCATGGCCTGCACGAGCAGGTCGTAGCCGGGCAGCCGGGCGCCCTCGGCGGTGCCGAAGCCGGTCACCGAGCAGTAGACGAGCCCGGGGTTGCTCGCCCGCACGTCCTCGTATCCGAGGCCGAGCTTCTCCATCGTGCCGGGGCGGAAGTTCTCGACGAGGACGTCCGCGCGGTCCACGATCGCGCGGGCCGTGGCGAGGTCCTCGGGGTCCGTGAGGTCGAGCGACACGGACCGCTTGTTCCGGTTCACGCCGAGGAAGTAGGTGGCCTCGCCGGTGGCGAACGGCGGTCCCCACGCGCGCGTGTCGTCACCGGAGCCCGGCCGCTCGATCTTGATCACGTCCGCGCCGAGGTCGGCCAGGAGCATGGTCATGTACGGCCCGGCGAGCACCCGGCCGAAGTCGGCGACGACGATCCCGGACAGGGCGCCGCCGGTCGGTGGCGTGCCCGGTGTGCCCGGCTGAGCTGCGCGCATGAGGCTTCCCTCGCTCCCGCTGGTGAATACCGGAGACTGGATCCGATAACTCGAGGTCGGATCCAGGCGATTGGAGATTGGACCCAGGAGATTGGATCCAGCCGGTTGGATCCTGGTGGTTGGAGATTGGATCCCGCTGATTGGAGGTTGGATCCAGGTGGCTGGAGATTGGATCCAATCGGACCGTAGGGCTCGGGTGTGGGATTTTCAATACTGGATCCAATATCCGATCTGCCGCTACGCTTCGGCTCGCCGAGTTGCCACAGTCGCCAGGAGGCCGTCCGTGAAGTCGCCGTCCACCCCCGTCCACCCCTTCGACCTGCTCGCCATCGACGGACTCCTGACCGACGAGGAACGGGACATCCGGAACACCGTGCGCGCCGTCGCCGACCGCGAGCTGCGGCCGCACGTCGCCGGCTGGTTCGAGAAGGGCGAGATCCCCGCCCGCGAGCTGGCCCGCACCCTCGGCGGCGCCGGTGTGCTCGGCATGCACCTGGAGGGCTACGGCTGCGCGGGCACCAACTCCGTCGCGTACGGCCTCGCCTGCCTGGAGCTGGAGGCCGTCGACTCCGGACTGCGCTCGCTCGTCTCCGTGCAGGGTTCCCTCGCCATGTACGCGATCTGGAAGTACGGCTCCGAGGAGCAGAAGCAGCGGTGGCTGTCGAAGATGGCGGCCGGCGAGTACATCGGCTGCTTCGGCCTCACCGAGCCGGACGCCGGATCGGACCCGGGCGCCATGCGGACCAACGCGAAGCGGGACGGCTCCGACTGGGTGCTGAACGGCACCAAGATGTGGATCACCAACGGTTCGGTGGCCGACGTCGCCGTCGTCTGGGCGCGGACCGAGGACGGCGTCCGCGGCTTCCTCGTTCCGGCCGGCACCCCCGGCTTCAGCGCCCCCGAGATCAAGATGAAGCTCTCGCTGCGCGCGAGCGTCACCAGCGAACTGGTCTTCGAGGACGTGCGGCTCCCCGCCGACGCGATGCTGCCCGAGGCCCGCGGCCTCTCCGGCCCGCTCGGCTGCCTCAACGAGGCCCGCTTCGGCATCGTCTTCGGCGCGCTCGGCGCCGCCCGCGACTGTCTGGAGACGGCGATCTCCTACGCCAAGGACCGGGTCGTCTTCGCCCGCTCCCTCGCCTCGTACCAGCTGACGCAGCAGAAGCTCGCCGACATGTCCGTCGAGCTCGGCAAGGGCATGCTCCTCGCCGTCCACCTCGGCCGGCTCAAGGACGCGGGCACGCTCACCGCCGAGCAGGTCAGCGTGGGCAAGCTGAACAACGTCCGCGAGGCGATCGCGATCGCCCGCGAATGCCGGACCATCCTGGGCGCCAACGGCATCACCCTGGAGTACCCGGTGCTGCGCCACGCCAACAACCTGGAGTCGGTGCTCACCTACGAGGGCACGAGCGAGGTCCATTCGCTGGTCATCGGCAAGGCGCTCACCGGCGAGCAGGCCTTCCGCTGAGCCCGGACACCCCCGGGTTCCTCAGCCCGCCGTCACCCGGTCGACGAACGCGTCCAGGTTGCCCGTCAGCCGGGCGACCTGCTCGTCGAGGGTGAGCGACTCCTCGTGGCGCCGGGCGCGCAGCTTCGGCTGCCGCCGGCCCCGGACGTAGAGGGAGCAGGCGAGGTCGGCGCAGACGTAGATCCCGACCGTGTTCCCCTCGCGGCCACGGCTGCCGGCCAGCGGCGCCACCAGGAGCGTGACGCCCGAGGACGCGTGCGCCGTCAGGCAGACCTGGCACATGCTGGACTTCACGGCACTGGTGCGGCCGGTGGCCGGGACCCGCAGGGTCACGCCGAGCGGCCCGTCCTCGCGCGGGACGACCAGGTGCGCCCGCAGGGGCGCGCCCGGGTCGACCCAGCCGAGGAAGTCCAGGTCCTCCCAGGGGAGTTCGGCGAAGTCGAGGGGCAGCTTGAGCCGCGCCGCCTCGCCCTTGCTGCAGTTCACGAAGGACGAGCGGATCTGTTTGTCGGAGAGCGCTTCCACTCGGTGGACCGTACACGGACCACCCCGGGCGGGCATCCGAATATGAGGCGGCCCGCCGGGCCGGTCAGGCCACCCAGTCCGGCAGGGCCGGGTCGGCGACGTGCCCCGGGGCGTTCTCCAGGGCCGCCGCGAGCCGCTCCGCCGCCGGTTCGTATACGTCCACGGGCAGCGTGAACGGGATCCGCAGCCGGTGCTCGTGCGTTCCCGGATCCACCCCGAACCGGGCCCCGCCCTCCACCCGTACGCCGTGCCGCAGGGCCCGGGACGCCAGGGCGGAAGCGACCGGCCGGCCCAGGTCGATCCAGAGGCACATCCCGCCCGGCGGCACCTCCCACCGCCACTCCGGCACGTGCCGGGCCAGTGCGTCGCTCAGCGCGGACCGGCGCAGCCGCAGCTCGTCGAGGCGCTGCGGCAGGATCACGTCGAGACGGTCCATCAGGGCGACGGCCACCAGCTGGTCGAGCACGGAACCGGACAGGTCGGCCGTGATCCGGACCCGGGCCAGCTCGGTCACCACCCGGGACGCGGCCCGCACCCAGCCGACCCGCAGCCCGCCCCAGCAGCTCTTGCTCAGCGAGCCGACGGAGACGATCTGCTCACCGCCTCCGCCGCCCGCCGCCGCGGCGAACGGCACCGGCGCGGGCACGTCGAGGGCGATGTCCGTGAGCGTCTCGTCGACGACCAGCCACGTCCCGGTGGCGCGCGCGGACCGGGCGAGCTCCCGCCGCTGCTCCGTCGGCATGAGCCGCCCGGTCGGGTTGTGGAAGTCCGGGATCAGATAGGCGAGACGCGGCGCGGTCTGCCGGAGCGTCGCGTCGACGAGCCCGGAGTCCCAGCCGGCCTCCGTCACCGGGACCGGCGCCACCCGGAGCATGCGCCCGCGCATCGCGTCGAGGGCGTTCGTGTACGAGGGGTTCTCGGCCAGCACCCGGTCGCCGGCCCGGCCGAGCAGCGCGAGCACCAGCGAGACGGCCTGCTGCGCACCTGTCGTGATGAGGATCTGGTCCGGCAGGGTCGGCAGGCCCCGGGCCGTGTAGCGGTCGGCGACGGCGGCGCGCAGCGCGGGCAGCCCGTACGGGTGGTAGCCCTGCGCGCCGGCGTAGCGCGGCAGCTCGGCGGCGGCCGCCGCGAGGGCTGCGGACAGCTCGGCCTCCGGCGCGTGCGGGGCGGCGAGCGCGAGGTCGATGGTCGCGCCGGTGTCGTCCTGGAAGGCCCCGAGCGCGGTGGGCGCCTGCCCGTCCGGCAGCGCGGTCCACGTACCCGCGCCGCGCCGGCTGTGCGCGTACCCGCTCTCCCGGAGCAGGTCGTACGCCCCCGTCACGGTGGTACGGCTCACGCTCAGCACCGCGGCGAGCTCCCGCTCGGCCGGCAGCCGCAGCCGCAGCGCCACCCGGCCGTCGAGCAGCGCCTCCCGCACGGCCCGCGCGAGCTCCCGGTACCCGAAGCGGCCGTCCGGGGGAGGGGTGAGCAGCGACGCGAGCTGGCGGCCCGTCAGGGTCCGGTCCGCGGTGTGGACCACACGTGCCACTGCCATGCCAATCACTCCTTATTGGCTCTGATGTCCGGGCCAATAAGCCTACAGACTCCTCTCCAGTGGCCCTCATGGAAGGAAGGACCGATGTCCGGACACTTCACCGACCGCGACGAGCGGATGTGGCAGCGGCGAGCGGAGGAGCGCGCGGGCCGCCCGATGCCGATCGGAGCCTGGCTCCGATCCCTGCGCGCGAGGCCCGCGGCCCGTACTCCCGCGGAGCCCGGCGCCGCGGCACCGACGCCCGGCGCTCACGCCTGCGAACCGGCATGACCGGCTTGTTCTCGCGGGACGGCGGCCGGGTCGTCGTCGGCGTGACCGGCTCGCTCGCCTCCCTCGCCGCCCTGCGGTACGCGGCCGCCCTCGCCCGCCGCGACGGAAGGGCGCTCCTGGCGGTACTGGCCTGGGAACCCTCGGAGGGGGAGGCGCTGTTCGCCCGGATGCCGGACCGGGCCTGGGCGCGCCTGTGGGGCGAGGACGCCCGGCGGCGTCTGGAGGACGCACTCGCCGACGGGCTCGGCGGAGCCCCCGCGGACCTCCCCTTCGAGATGCGGGTGGTTCGGGGCGCCCCGGCGGGCGTGCTGTGCGCGGCGGCCGCCCGTCCGGGGGACCTGCTGGTCCTCGGCCGGGCGCCGGGCCGGGGCAGGTTCGCCCGGCTCCACCGACGGCCTGTGCTGGGCACGGTCAAGCGCCGTGCGGCCGGGCCGGTGCTGACCGTTCCGGGTCCGGTCCTGCTCCCGGGCGAGGCCCGCGTCATGCGGCGGAACGCCCGTACCTCCGTACCGGAAGGACGGACCGGTACGGAAGTACGCCCCTGACGACGGGGGCCGGTCGCTCAGACGATCGGCGCGGAGCCGGAGCCGGAGCCGGAGCCGGGGCCGGGGCCAGGGCCGGGCGCCGGAGTGGGGGCCGGGCCCGACGCCGAACGCGAGGCGGTACGTGACGCCGAACCCGGCACCGACGCCGATGCGGGGATCGACGCGGAACTCGACGCCGAACCCGGCTTCGATGCCGACGGGAGCCGCGATCCCAGCGGCGACAGCGACCCCACCGGTGAGATCGCCGCCGCCGACTGCTCCGCCTGTTGCTGCGGTGGCGAGCTGTCCGAGGCCGGTTCCGACGCCGGGCTCGACGATTCCGTCGACGGTGACGAGTCCGTCGGGCCGGAGGAGTCGGACGACGGCGACTCCGGGGACGACGATGACGGCGGGGAGAGCGTCGAGGGGCACGGCGACGGGGTGACCCCGTTGCTCGGCGTCGGGGTCTCCGTACCCGTCACCGTCACGCACGGCACGGGCGACGAGGGGGGCGGGCTGGACGGGGAGGCGGACGTGGGCGGCGCAGGGGAGAGCGTGGCCGGCGGTGGAGGCGTCGGCCTGTCGTGCCTGCCCGTGTCGCCGTGGATCCGCGCGAACCAGCCGTCGTCCTCGGTGTCGTACACCACGAAGACGTTCACGACCGTCACCGAGGGCGCCACCACGACGACCTGCTGGGAGCTGAAGCCCGGCCACGCGGTGCCGGTCGTGCGCGGAGCCTTCTGCGCCACCGGGCCGGTGAGCGGATTGCCGCAGGCGCAGCGGACCCGCGGCACGCCGTGGCCGTCGACCATGACCGCCGTGCCCGCCTGGAGCACCGACTGGTAGGTGGTGGCCGCGCCGTCGCGGAAGCCGTGGTTCGTCACCCGGGTGTCGACCCGGAGCTGAAGCGGGGTCAGGGAGCGGAGGTACGCCGGGACGTCGCTCGCCGGGATGCCGGCGACCGAGGCGAAGGCCGCGTTCTTCGCGGGCTCGGCGGAGAGGTAGCGCACCTGCTGCTCGACGTCGCAGCTGGACACCGCCCGCGTACCGCCGTAGAGGCCGGGCGTCGACCCCGACATCTCGGGCACGGTCGAGGCGGTACGGGGCGGCAGCGAGGGCGGCGGTGCGGAGCCGCCGTCGGTGCGGGCCGTCGAGCGGGTGAACGGGTCCGGACCGGTCGCGGCGGCGTTCTGCAGGAACACCTCGCCACCGCCGGATCCCGTCGTGCCGCCCTTGTCGTCGGGGCGGTTGGTGAGGACGACCGCCAGCGCCGCGCCCGCCACGAGCACGGCCGTGATCGAGGCGACCTTCGGGACGGAACGCCACCAGGGGCGGCCGCGACCCTTGCCGCCGCTCCCGTTTCCGGAGTCACCCCCGCTTCCCGAGTCACCGCCACCGGAGCCGCCCCCGCCCCCGCCTCCCGAACCGTCGTGGGGCGGTCCGGGAGGCGGTGGGGGGCCGGCGCTTCCCGGGCGTGTACTCGGGCCCGAAAGGGGGCCCGAGGGGGGACCTGCGGGGGGAACCGACGGAGGGCCGGACGGCGGGTGGGAAGTCACGTTTTTCCCTTTCTTCCGTTCCGCGCCCATTGTGTGCGCCGAACGGTGCCCACCCGCAAGCGGAAGCAAGCCGAAGCAAGCGGAAGCCCGCGGAAGCCCGCCCCGTCCGCAAGCGGGCCCCCGTCCCCGGCACTAGCGTGGGCAGCGTGACGAGCAGTCGGCTCCCCGCCCCCGCGCGGACACCCGCGACCCCGACCGGGCTCTACGCCCGCGTCGTCCTCCAGGCCCTGGCCGCCGTGGTCGCCGGGTTCGTCGCGATGGGCGTCTTCGCCGGGCTCGGCCTCTGGGCCGCGGGCGCCGCCGACCTGCCCAGTGGCTTCGCGTCCGTCCTCGCGGCGGTCGTCGTCATGGCCTCCGGCGGCCAGGTCGAACTCTCCGGCGACGCGGGCGCCCTCGCCGGCACCCAGGCCGAACTGACCGCCATGCCGCTCACCGTCACCCTGGTGGGCGCACTGGTCACCGGTTTCTGCTTCCTGCGCCCCCTGCGCCACCACGCGGTGACCAGCGCCCACGAACTCCTGCTCCGCGCGGCGAGCGTCGTCGTGCTCTGGCTCGCCGCCCTCGCGGGCCTCTCGGCCCTCGCCCGCCACGACTTCCCGATCACCATCGGCGGCGGCAACGCCCAGGACTCCCTCATGGACCTCTTCGGCGAGCTCCTGGACGCCGTGAACCCGACCGTCGGCTTCCGCACCGACCTCGGACCCACCCTCTTCTACGGGCTCCTGTGGATCCTCGGCGTGCTCGCCATCGCCCTCCTCGTCTCCCGCAGGACCCCGCTGCCGTCCCGGCTCCTGCGCTACCAGGAACCCGTCCGGCCCGCGGCCTTCGCGATGCTCCTGCTGCTCCTCGCGTACGTCGTCGTCGGCCTGGTCATCGGGATCGTCGTCGCGGCGGCCAAGGGCCACACCGCGGAGACCCTCGCCGTCCTCCTCCTGGGCCTCCCCAACATCACCTGGCTCGCGCTGGGCGTCGGCATCGGCGGCTCCTGGCAGGGCAAGGTGGAAGGCCCCTTCGGCCTGCCCATGCCGGAGATCCTCGACGCCGTCATGCGCAGCAAGGGCGAAAGCCCGGACCTCTCGACCGTCGACCTGTCCTCGCTCGCCGCCCAGGACGCGCGCGCGTGGTGGCTGCTGCCCGTCGCCGCCGTCCTGGTGCTCGCCGCCGCCTTCGTGGCGGCCGTCCGCTCCCCGGCCCGGATCACGCTCTGGCAGCACTCCCTGCACCTGGGCATCGCCTTCGCGCTCACCATGCTGGTCGCCGCACCGCTCACCCTGGTCGAGGCCCGCTTCGGCCTCTCGGTCATCGGCATCGGCGACCTCGCCTCACTCGGCGGCGAGGTGATCCTCCGCCCGGACGTGTGGAAGACGGCCGGATTCGCGCTCCTCTGGGGCCTGGCCTTCGGCTTCCTCGGCGGCCTCCTCGCCTCCCGGGTCCACCGCAAGGGCGAGGTCGACCAGGCAGGCCCTAGTCCAGCTCCCTGAACACCGGCCGCGCCCACGCGGGCGGCGTGGGCGGCGCGCCGAGCCGGTCCGGCTCCGGCTCCGGCGGTACCACCACCGGGCCGCCGCCGCCCGCGCCCGTCAGGACGGCGCGCAGCTCGGCGACGAACTCCAGGCACGTCCCGTACCGCTCCTCGGGCGTCTTCGCCAGCGCCCTGGCGAACACCGCGTCCGCCGCCGACGGGAGCCCCGGCCGCACCTCGGAGAGCGGGGGCGGCGGATCGTACTGCTGCGCCCACAGCACCGCCCAGTCGGTCTCGCGGCGGAACGGCGGCGCCCCGGTCAAGGTCTCGAAGACCACGCACGCCAGGCTGTAGACGTCGCACCGGCCGTCCACCGGCTTGCCCGAGATCTGCTCGGGCGCCACGTAGTCGAGCGTCCCGACGAACTCGCCCACCGTCGTGAATCCCGTGAGGGACAGCGACTTCTTCGTCAGCCCGAAGTCGGTCAGGTAGACGTGCTCCGGGTGGTCGCCGTCGGTGCCCTCGGCGACCAGGATGTTGCCCGGCTTCACGTCCCGGTGCACCAGGTCGTGCGCGTGCGCCGCGTCAAGCGCCGAGGCGACCTGCACCGCGATCCGCCCCGCCTTCACCGGCGGCAGCGGCCCCTCGCGGTCGAGCAGGGCCACCAGGTCCTGCCCCGCCACGTACCGCATGGCGATGTACAGCACGCCCTCCGTCTCGCCCGCGTCGAAGACCGGCACGATGTGCGGGTGGTCGATCGAGGCGGCGACCCGCGACTCGTGCGCGAAGCGCTTGCGGAAGGTGTCGTTGCGGGCCAGCTCCGGGGCGAGCAGCTTCAGCGCCACCGTCCGGTCGAGGCGCAGGTCGAGCGCCCGGTACACGACCGCCATGCCGCCGCGCCCGATCTCGCCCTCCACACGGTAGCCAGCGATCTCCTTGCCGACGAGACCCGAGGGCCGCCCCGCCGGGATCTCCGGGTCCCCGGTCATCGGCCCTCACCCGCCGGTCCGTTCGGCCCCACGACCTGGGTGGGCGGCGGCCCCGCCGCCACCGCCGGGTCCACCTGGGGGACCACCTGCGTGGGCTCGTATCCCGGCGGGGGCGCCGAGGCCCGCTCACGGGCGTCGTCGCCGGCCTCGTCGGGCGCCTGAGCGGGAGCGGGCGCCTGAGCCGGAGCGGGCGCTTGAGCCGGAGTGGGCGCCTGTGCGGGAGCGGGCGCCGCCGAGGCCGCGTACGTACTGAGTCCGATGCCGTCGCAGTACACCCAGCGCTCGTGCTCCGCGTCGTACAGCCACACCGACTCGCCGTCGACGACCACGCCGGCCCGCAGGCCGCGGGTCCGCAGCCGGAAGCCCTCGCCGTCGAGACGGCCCGCGCCCAGCTCCTCCGCCGCCCGCCGGTACCGCCCGAGCGCGTCCTCGGCGCGGGCGACGAGCGGCCGGGGATCGGCGGTCCTAGTGAGCGGCCGGCCCGCCGCCGGAGGGTCGTCGGGCACGCTCACGAGGAGGCGCGCGTCGACCCACGCGGTCCAGCCGTTGGAGCACAGCACCCGCCCCCAGTCGCCGGACCGCTCCACGAGGCACACCGGCAGGAAGGCGTCGAGGGGCGCCGTGGGCAGCCCGGGATCGGGCGCCTCCCAGGCGGAGAGCCCGGAACGCGGCACCACATGGGTGGGCCGGAAGTCCGGCACGTCGTACTCGGGTACGGGGACGCTCACGGGCTCACCTCCGGTGCGGGGACCACGGGCCTACCTCCGCATGACGACCGGCTCGTGGCGGCGCAGCAGCCGCGCCACGACCAGGCCGAGGACGAGACAGAGCACCACCAGCATGCCCATGTCGAACAGCCAGGCCGCCGCCGTGTGCCGCATCAGCGGATCCGCGGTCTTCGGGCCCGGCGCGATCTTCCCGATGTCGATCGTCGCGCCCATCGCCGCGAACGCCCACCGCGAGGGCACCAGCCAGGCCAGCTGTTCCAGGACCGGCGTGCCGCGCACCTTGAGCAGCGCCCCGCAGAACACCACCTGCACGATCGCGAGGAGGACGAGCAGCGGCATCGTCACCTCCTCCTTGCGGACGAGCGCCGAGACCAGCAGGCCGAGCATCATCGCCGTGAAGGCGAGCAGCGCGACCGCGAGGGTGATCTCCACGAGCGGCGGCATCAGGACGCCCTTGCCGCCGGGCACGTTCAGCGGCACGCCGATCAGGGCCACCAGGGTCAGCACCACGGCCTGCACGACGGTGATCGAACCGAGGACCACCACCTTGGAGGCGAGATAGGCGGAGCGGGACAGGCCGACGGCTCTCTCGCGCCGGTAGATCGTGCGCTCCTTGACCAGTTCGCGTACGGCGTTCGCCGCGCCCGTGAGGACGCCGCCCACGCAGAGGATGAGCAGCACGTTCATCGTCGACTCGGGGTTGAGACTGCCCTCGGAGAGCGCCCGGGCCATCGCGCCCATCACGAACGGCAGCGCGATCATGATGGCGAGGAAGGTCCGGTCGGCGGAGAGCGCCGCCGCGTAACGGCGTACGAGCGTCCGCAGCTGGGAGCCCCAGCTCTGCGCCTTCGGCGGCGGAGCGGGTTCGCCCGCCTCGTGAGCCGGGGCGGCGGGCACGGGGACGTCGGGGCGGACCGTAGCCTCCGCGATGTACCTGCGGTGGAACAGGGAGGACCGGTACTGCCCGGCCCAGTCGCGGTCCCGGTCGTTCTCGAAGGCCTCGAAGGCCTCCGGCCACTGCGTGAAGCCGAAGAAGCCGAGCGAGTCGGCGGGCGGCCCGTAGTACGCGACCCGGCCGCCCGGCGCGAGTACGAGCAGCCGGTCGCACACGTCGAGGCTGAGCACGCTGTGCGTGACCACGACGACCGTGCGGCCGTCGTCCGCCAGGTCGCGCAGCATGTGCATCACGGAGCGGTCCATGCCCGGGTCGAGGCCTGAGGTCGGCTCGTCCAGGAAGAGCAGGGAGGGCTTGGTGAGCAGTTCGAGGGCGACGCTCACCCGTTTGCGCTGACCGCCCGAGAGGCTGTGGATCGGCTGCTCGGCGCGCTCCACGAGCCCGAGCTCCCGGATCACCTCGTCGACCCGGGCCCGCCGTTCGGCCGCCACGGTGTCCTCGGGGAAGCGCAGTTCGGCCGCGTACCCGAGGGCCCGGCGGACGGTGAGCTGGAGGTGCAGGATGTCGTCCTGCGGGACGAGCCCGATGCGCTGCCGCAGCTCGGCGTAGTCCTTGTAGAGGTCACGGCCGTCGTAGAGCACCGTGCCCCGGTCGGCCGGGCGCTGGCCGGTGAGCGCGCCCAGGAGCGTCGACTTCCCGGCGCCGGACGGTCCGACGACCGCGAGGAGGCACTTCTGGCCCACCGGGAACGACACCTCGTCGAGCAGCGTACGGCGCCCTCGGTCGACGGTCACCGCGAGCGAGCGCACGTCGAGCGAGACCTCGCCGGTGTCGGTGAACTCGACGAGCTGCCCGCCGATCAGGCAGAACGCGCACCGGCCGATGCCGACGATGTCCTCAGGCGTCACGCGCGCGTCCACGACGGGGGCGCCGTTGAGGAAGGTGCCGTTGTGACTGCCGAGGTCGTGGATCCAGTACGTGCCGTCGGGATGGGCGCGGAGCTCGGCGTGCCGCCGGGAGACGACCAGGTCGGCGACGACGACGTCGTTGTCGGGCGCGCGCCCGATCCGGATGCTGTGGACCGGCAGCGGCCGCACGGACGTGGGCTGCCGGAAGGTCCCGGTCGCGGCGGGATACGAGACGGAGGGCGGCCGGAGGACCTTGGGCCGGGGTGCGGGGGCGGGTTCCGGGGCGGGCTTCGGCCGGAGGCCGACGGCCGGCGGCTCCGGCAGGGGGAGCGGCGACTCGGGCGGCAGCCCCTCCACGACCGCCGGGGAGGGCGGCGCCTCGGGCGGCACGTCCCGTACGGCCTCCGGGGGAGGCGGGGGCGGCAGCAGGGGCGGGTCCTGTACGCCGGGCGGTTCCGCGTCCCGGGCCGGGGCGCCCGTCGAGAGCACCGCGCGCGGTCCGTCGGCCGGATGCCCGAACCGTACGACCGTCCCGGCACCGACCTCCCGCGCGGAGGCGAGCCGCCGACCGTCCGCGAACGTGCCGTTCGTACTGCCCTCGTCCGCCAGGGTCCAGTGGCCGCCGGCGGCGCTGAGCACCGCGTGGTGCCAGGACGCCCGGGCGTCCGCGAGCACGATGTCGCTGGTGGGGTCGCGCCCGATGCGATAGACGCGGCTCGGTTTCATGAGCGTCGCGTCCCCGTCGATCTCGAGGACAAGATCGGGCGCCGCGGGCACGACGGGCCGCTCTGCCATGCGTGAATCTTATCCGCCGGTGCCGACGGCCGCCCGGGAAGAAGCCGTCGGTGCTGGTCGCCGCCCAGGAAGAGCCGTCGGTGCTGGTCGCCGCCCCGTGCGGAGCCGTCGGTGCTGGTCGCCGCACGTGAAGGCGACGCCGGTAAGGTGGGCGTCCGCCGCGCGAGCGGCCTCAGGGCCTGTCTGACGAGGAGGACGCACCCGTGCCGAAAGGTGTCACCAGGCGGCGGCCCCGTACCCGCGCGGCGCTCCTGCAGGCCGCCCTGGAGACCTTCGCCGAGCACGGCTTCCACGCGACGACGATCGAGCAGATCTGCGAGGCCGCCGGCTATACGCGGGGCGCGTACTACTCGAACTTCGCCAGCAAGGAAGAGCTCTTCCTCGCCCTCTTCGACGAGCACAGCGAGCGGACCGTACGACGCCTCGCCGAGTCCATCGACGCGCTGACCCCCGACGAGTACACCCTGACCCGGCTCGCGGAGCTCGCCGCCCGCGTCGAACCGGACGAGCGCGCGTGGTACCTCGTCACCACCGAGTTCACCCTGCACGCCATCCGCGATCCGCAGGCCGCCTGGGTGCTCGCCCGCCACGACGAGCGGCTGCGGGCCGAGATCGCCCGCGGCCTCACCCTCGTACTGCGCCGGGCCGGGCGCGAACTGACCGTGGAGGCCGACCGGTTCGCCCGCCTCCTGATCGCCCTGCGCGAGGGCGGTCTCGCGCAGAGCTACGTGGAGCCCGCCGAGCTGCCGCCCGGCACCCTGGAACGGCATTTCCTCGTCCCGCTCCTGGAGGCGACGACGCGCGAGCTCCCCGACCAGGGCCCCGAGGGTCAGTCGAACAGGTCGGGGTCGGACGCGGTGATCTGATCCCACAGCGGGCGCGCCTGGAACCAGCCGGCCAGGTGTCCGCCGATCTGCCCCCGGGTGACGAGGGCCGTCTCGCGGTCGATGAGCTGCGGAGTTCCGGCCGCCATCGCGAGGAGCTGCGCCTGGCAGGAGCGCTCCATGGTGACGAACCACCACACGGCCTCGGCGACCGAGTGGCCGACGGTCAGCAGCCCGTGGTTCTTGAGGATGACCGCCTTGTGGTCGCCGAGGGCCTTGGCGACCCGCTCGCCCTCCTCGGTCTCGTTCACGACGCCCCGGTAGTCGTCGTAGATCCCGTGGTCCTCGAAGAACGCGCAGGCGTCCTGGGTGATCGGGTCGAGCGGGATGCCGAGGCTGGAGAAGGCCTTGCCGTGCAGGGAGTGCGAGTGCGCGGCGGCGATCGCGTCGGGGCGGGCGGCGTGGACCCGGGAGTGGATGACGAACGCGGCCCGGTTCACCGGCCGGCGCCCTTCGAGGACGTTCCCCTCGTGGTCGACCAGGATCAGGTCCGAGGCCTTGATCTGGGTGAAGCTCATGCCGAACGGGTTGACCCAGAAGGCGTTCGGGTCGCCGGGGTCGCGGACCGTGATGTGCCCGGCGACGCCCTCGGAGAAGCCGAACCTCCCGAAGATCCGGAACCCGGCGGCGAGCTGCTCCTTGCGGTACGCGCGTTCCTCCTCGACGGACTCGAAGGTGGGCGGCAGCGGGATCACGGCCCCGTCGGGCAGGGGCCCGACGGCGGCGGCGATCGCGGGAGGCACGGTGCTCATGACGGCTCCTCGGTGAGCGTGACGCGGGGGTGGTACGGGGCGGTGGCGCACGGCGGTGGTGCGGGGCGGTGGTGCACGGCAGTGATGCACGGCGCGCCAAAAGATACAGAGATGTATCCGATACGCCAATGCATCGGATGGCTGTGTGGCGTACGGCTCACGGCACCCGGGTCGGGCTGCGCGTTCAGCTCGTCGGAGCCCCGAAGCTCGTCGGCGCCCCGAACCGCGCCAGGTAGTGCCAGACCTTCTTCACGTCCTGCTGGTCGTACCGCCCCGACCCCGCCGCCTCCTGCACGATCCGCGGGTCGAGCACACCGTCGACGGCGATCCGGGCCGCGAGCTCCACGTACTCCGGCCCCCGGAATTCGGGGTGCCGCCGCAGCTCGTCGACGGAGACGCGGAATCCTCCGTGCCACTCCACGGGACACGCCAGCCGCCGCGCCGCTTCCTCCACCTCCGTACCCCGGTGGCTCGGGTCCAGAACCAGCGCCTCCACGTCCCGTCCGATCACGACGGGGCCGTGGACCTGCGCCTCGATGTAGTCGTCGAGCGGGTCCTTCTCGTCGGCCTCGGCGAGGGCGATCAGCCGCATCCGGGACGCGACGCCGAAGTCCTCCGGCTCCAGGAAACTGTCCGGGTAGCAGAAGCTCGCGCGGGCCACGGCGGCCGCCGTGAGCCGCAGATGGGCGGAGCCGAAGCGGGGAGCGGCGCCGAAGGGGCGGCGGCGGAAGTCGAGGGCGCCGTACACCGGGCGGGTGTCCGCCGGGGCCGCGTCGTACGCTCCGCCGAAGATGCGGCTCTCCCAGCGCCAGCGGTCCCCGCCGGGGCGGGCGGTGAGGCCGCCGTTGCTCGTACCGGTGACGAACTGGGAGCGGTAGACCCCGTCGTCCGCGAGCCGGTCCAGGAAGTACGGATGGAAGGTGAGGGTGACGCGCAGGCCCGGGTCGAGCGGAGTGCCGGCGGAGCGGTCGGCGACGTGTGCGAGGGCCTGCCGGGCATGATCGTGAAGGGGCGTCATCGGTGCAGTGTGCGGGAGGGGAGGGGGTTGCGGCGCGCGGTTTTCGCTGGCTACGGTCGCGGGTGAGGGGGAAAGCGCTTTCTCCCTCCTTTCGCCCTTTCGCAGGACCCATCAGCCCCGTACCCCGTACCCCGTACCCCGCCCCCCGCCCTGGAGCCCACCGCGTGACCACCGCCGACGTCCTGATCTACACCCGTACGACGGGCTACCGCCACGACTCGATCCCCGCCGGCGCCACCGCCCTCGTCGAGCTGGCGGCGGAGCTCGGACGGGCGGCCGAGGTCACCGAGGACCCGGCGGCCTTCACCCCGGAACGCCTGGCGGGGTGCGCCGCCGTCGTCCTCCTCTCCACGACCGGCACCGTCCTGACGCCCGGGGGACGCGCCGCCTTCGAGGCCTACCTCCGGGGCGGCGGCTCCCTCCTCGCCGTCCACGCGGCCGCCAACGCCGAACCGGACTGGCCCTTCTACGGCGAACTGCTCGGCACCCGCTTCGACGGCCACCCGGAGATCCAGCCGGGCACGGTCCTCGTCGACGACCGCGACCACCCGGCGACCGCGCCGCTCCCGGAGCGCTGGGACCGGACGGACGAGTGGTACAACTTCACCTCGGACCCCCGGGACGCGGGCAGTCCCGTACGGGTCCTCGCCCGAGCCGACGAGACCACCTACCGGGGCGGCACGCACGGCGCCGACCACCCGCTGGTCTGGTGCCGGGGGATCGACCGGGGCCGCGTCTTCTTCACCGCCCTGGGACACGCGTCGGAGGCGTACGGGACCCCGATCTTCAGAGCCCACCTCAGGGGAGCCCTGACCTGGCTGACAGCCGGCTACGACGCCGGCGGCACGCCCGCACGGTCCTCGTGACGGCGCGGGCCGCCGAAGTGAACCTGAGCGGACGGGTGCCGGACGGGTGCCGGACGGGTGCCGGCCGGGTGCCGGACGGGTCACCCCACCGCGTCACCCCTGTTGCGCCGCGCCCCCGGGAGAGCGGAAGGTTACGGACGGGGGCCGACGGCAGGAAGCGGGGGCCGATGGCAGGAGGAGACACGTCATGGGCATCGCCACCGTGAACCCGGCGACCGGCGAGACGCTGCGCATCTACGACGCCCACGGGCCCGAGGAGGTCGAGCGGCGCATCGCCGCCGCGCACGAGGCGTACCGCCAGTACCGCACGACGCCCTTCGCCGAACGCTCCCGCCTCCTGCGCGTCGCCGCGACCCTCCTCGACGAGGACAACGAGGACATCGCCCGCACGATGACCACGGAGATGGGCAAGCCGATCGCCGCCGCGCGCGCGGAGGCCGCCAAGTGCGCCAAGGCCATGCGCTGGTACGCCAAGAACGCGGAGCGGCTGCTCGCCGACGAGCACCCGGCCGAGAGCGACGTCCAGGACTCCGGCGCCGACGTGGCCCGGGTCCACTACCGGCCCCTGGGCCCGATCCTCGCCGTCATGCCGTGGAACTTCCCGCTCTGGCAGGTGATCCGCTTCGCCGCGCCCGCGCTCATGGCGGGCAACACCGGCCTCCTCAAGCACGCCTCCAACGTGCCGAGGACCGCGCTCTACCTCGGCGACCTGTTCCGCCGCGCCGGCTATCCCGACGGCTGCTTCCAGACCCTCCTCATCGGCTCCCGCGACGTCGAGGCTGTGCTGCGGGACCCCCGCGTGGTGGCGGCCACCCTCACCGGCAGCGAACCGGCCGGCCGGGCCGTCGCCGCCGTCGCGGGCGACGAGGTGAAGAAGACGGTCCTGGAGCTCGGCGGCAGCGACCCGTACATCGTCATGCCCTCCGCCGACATCGTCGGAGCCGTGAAGACCGCCGTCACCGCGCGCGTGCAGAACAACGGGCAGTCCTGCATCGCCGCCAAGCGGTTCATCGTCCACCAGGACGTGTACGACGACTTCTCGGAGCGCTTCACCGCCGCCATGAACGCCCTCACCGTCGGCGACCCGCTCGACGAGTCCACCGACGTCGGCCCCCTCGCCACCGAGCAGGGCCGGGCCGACGTGGAGGCGCTCGTCGACGACGCCGTCGCGCGCGGCGCCGCCGTCCTGTGCGGCGGACAGCGCCCGGAGGAACCGGAGCTCCGGAGCGGCTGGTACTACCGGCCCACGGTCCTCACCGGCATCACCCCGGACATGCGGATCCACCACGAGGAGGCGTTCGGCCCGGTCGCCACCGTCTACCCGGTCCGCGACATCGAGGAGGCCGTGGCCGTCGCCAACGACTCGCCGTTCGGCCTGAGTTCCAACGTCTGGACGCGCTCCCAGGAGGACGTCGCGTTCTTCGTCCGCGACCTGGAGGCGGGCGGCGTCTTCGTCAACGGCATGACGGCCTCGCACCCGGCGCTGCCCTTCGGCGGCGTCAAGCGCTCGGGATACGGGCGGGAGCTCTCCGGCCACGGCATCCGCGAGTTCTGCAACGCGACCACGGTCTGGCAGCGCGCCTGACCCGCCCGGTCCGGCAGCGCGCTTGCCCCGCCCCGGTCCGGCAGCGCGCCCGATGCGCCTCGGGCCCACGCCCGCATCGACGCCGTGCCGTCCGTCAGCCCGCCGCCCACTCCGAAAGCCGTTCCGCCGGCCAGGTGTTGATCACCCGGTCCGGCGGGACCCCGCACTCCTCGGCCCGCGCGCAGCCCAGGATCTGCCACTCCAGCTGACCGGGCGCGTGGGCATCGGTGTCGACGGCGAAGTACGTGCCGGCCGCGACCGCCGCCCGCAGGAGCCGGCGCGGCGGATCGAGGCGCTCCGGGCGGCTGTTGATCTCCACGGCCGTCCCCGACTCGGCGCACGCGGCGAAGACGCGCTCCGCGTCGAACTCCGACTCGGGCCGCAGCCGCCCGCCCGCCACAAGCCGTCCCGTGCAGTGACCGAGCACGTCCACCAGCGGGTTGCGCACGGCCCGTTCGAGACGGCGGGTCATCGACCGCGCGTCCATCCGCAGCTTCGAGTGGACCGAGGCGACCACCAGGTCCAGGCGCTCCAGGAGCTCCGGCTCCTGGTCGAGCGAGCCGTCGTCCAGGATGTCGCACTCGATTCCGGTGAGCAGCCGGAACGGCGCCCACTCCTCGTTGAGCCGGGCCACCACGTCCAGTTGCTCCCGCAGCCGCTCGGCGGACAGGCCCCGGGCCACCGTGAGCCGCGGCGAGTGGTCGGTGAGGACCGCCCACTCGTGGCCGAGCGCCGCCGCCGCACGCCCCATGTCCTCGATGGTGGCGCCGCCGTCGGACCAGTCCGAGTGCAGATGACAGTCGCCGCGCAGGGCCGCCCGCAGCGCCTCGCCGCCGTGACCGTCCGACTCGGCCGGGCCGAGCGAGGCCTCCAACTCCTCCTCCAGGTGCGCCAGGTACTCCGGCACCCGCCCCTCCAGGGCCTCGCGCACCACCGCCGCCGTCTTCGGGCCGACGCCCTTCAGCGACTCCAGGGTGCCGGCGGCCGCGCGCCGCGCCGCCTCGCCGTCCGGCAGGGCGGCGACGGCCGTGGCGGCCGTACGGAAGGCGCGCGCCTTGTAGCCGGGCGCCTGACCGCGTTCGAGGAGGAACGCGATGCGGTTCAGCGCGGCCACGGGATCCACGGCGACCTCCTCACCCACCGCCGGCGGCGGAATCGGCACCCACCGGCGCGGGCCCGATCTCGCACCACACCGCCTTGCCCTCGCCACGCGGCTCCACACCCCACCGCGAGGCCAGCGCGTCGATCAGGAGCAGCCCCCGGCCCGAGGTGGCGGCCTCGCCGGGGGTACGCCGCCGGGGCCAGGCGCTCGACCGGTCCTGCACCGAGAGCCGTACCCGCCGCACCGGCTCCGGCAGCACCTCCAGGGTCAGCACCGCACCGCCCTCGGTGTGCAGCAGCACGTTCACGAGGAGCTCGCCCGTCAACAGCTCGGCGTCGTCGACGAGTTCCGGCATGCCCCAGTCGCGCAGGGCCTGCCCGACGGCCGCCCGCGCGTCGGAGAGGCCCTGCGGGTCGGCCTGGTGGATGTACTGGTGGATGCGCGGCGCCCGGGGCGTGCCCGGGTCCGGGCTGCGCCGCAGCACCAGGAGCGCCACGTCGTCCCCGGAGCCCCACCGCTCCCAGAGCCGCTCGGAGAGGTGGTCGGCGAGCGCCTCCGCCTGCGGCGGCCCGCTGCTGATCGCGCCCGAGAGCGCGGCGAGACCGGACTCGATGTCGGAGCCGGGCTGCTCGACGAGCCCGTCCGTGCAGAGCACCAGCGTCTCGCCGGGCACGAGGTCGAGCCGCGTCTCCGGGAACTCCTCGTCACCGAACACCGTCGCCAGACCCAGCGGGAGCCCGCCCCGCAGCTTCGGCTGTCCGACCCGCCCGTCGGTGTGCCGGATCAGCGGACCGAGATGCCCGGCCCGTACGGCACGCAGGGTGCCGCTCGCCAGGTCCACCTGCGCGTAGGTGCAGGTCGCGAAGCGGTTGGTGTCCAGCTCGGCGAGGAACCGGGAGGCACGGGCGAGCACGGTCGACGGGGCGTGCCCCTCACCGGCGTACGCGCGCAGGGCGATCCGCAGCTGCCCCATGATCGCGGCGGCGTGCGTGTCGTGGCCCTGCACGTCGCCGACGACGATCCCGACCCGGCCGCGGGGCAGCGGGATGACGTCGTACCAGTCGCCGCCGACCTGCCGTCCGCTCCACGCCGCGTGGTAGCGGACCGCGATCTCGCCGCCGGCGAACTGCGGGATCCGGCGCGGCAGCATCGTCGCCTGGAGCCCGGTGGCCAACTCCCGCTCCTCGTCGAAGAGGATCGCCCGCTGGAGCGACTGGGCGACGATCGCGGCGAGCCCGAGCGCGAGGTTGCGCTCGTCGGCGTTGAACGACGTGCGGCCCCGGTAGAACAGCGCCATGCCGCCGAGCGAACGCGCCTGCGCCACCAGCGGGAGGTAGCACGCGGCCCGGAACGGCAGGCGCGCCAGGTACGGGGCGAGCTCGGGGAAGTCCCGCCCGAGCGAAGGGAACGAGGAGACGAACCGGGGCCGTCCGCTCAGTACCGCCTCGGCCAGCGGCAGTTTCCGGTCGAGCCGGCGGCTGCGGAAGTCGTTGAGCACGTCGAGGGACTCGCCGCTGAGCGCGATGATGTTGAGCGAGCCGTTCTCCACGAGGGCGAGCGCGAGACCGTCCGCGCCGAGCCGGGCGAGGCCGCCCGGACCGGTCAGGGCGGCCGTCACGTCGTCCACGGTCACCGCCCGCGACAGGGCGTTCGTCGTCCGCTCGACGATGTTCGTCTGGACCTCGCGCCGCTTCTCCAGCTCCTGCACGAAGGCGAAGTGCGCGACCTCGGCGGTCGTGTCCCGCACGACGCCGACGATCCGCCGGGCCCGGCCGTCCGGCGAGCGCAGGATCCGCGCCTGCACATGCGTCCAGTGGGGTGATCCGTCGGCCTGCGGGATCGGGAAGTGCGCCGTGTACGAGGCGGCGCCGCCCTTGACGGCCTGCCGTACGACGCCCTCCAGCTTCTCCCGCTCGTCGGGGGCGAGACGCGCCACGATCGACGCCGGCCGGCCGTCGAAGGCGCCCGGGGCCACGCCGAAGACCAGCAGCCCGGACTCGTCGACATCGATGGTGCCCGTGTCGAGATCCCAGTCGAAGCTGCCGGTCCGGTTCATGGCGAGCCACTCGGCGGGCCCGATCTCGCCACTGCGCGTACGCGGGTCGTCATCGGTCATCCTCCCCATTGTCGAACCAGCACCCCGCCGACGCCATGGCGGTGACACGGCGTGGCGCGAGTTCGCCGTCCCGGACGGACCCCGGGCGCGTCGCATCACGGTCCGTCCCGGACGGACGCCGGGCGCGTCGCACCACCGCCACCGCGCCGAGGCAGAATGGGCCGGTGCAGCCGCCCTACCGCGTTCTCGGTCCCTGCCAGGCCCTCCGTACCGACGACGGGACGGAGGCCGTCCTGAGCGGTGCCAGGCTCCGGGCCCTCCTCACCGCGCTCGCCGCGGCCGGCGGGCGCGCGGTCGGCCCCGGGGCGCTGATCGACCAGATCTGGGCCGACGACGACCCGGCCGACGACCAGGACCGTACGGCGGCGCTCCAGGCCCTCGTCGGCCGCCTGCGCCGGGCCCTCGGCCGCGAGGCCGTCGTCTCCGCCCCCGGCGGCTACCGGCTGGCCGCCGACCCGGACTCCGTCGACCTGCACCTCTTCGAACGGCTCGCCGCCGAAGGAGCCGCCGCCCTCGCCGCCGGCCACCCCGGACGGGCCGCCGCGCTCCTCGACGAGGCCCTGGAGCTCTGGCGCGGCCCCGCCCTCGCGGACCTGCCCGGCCGGGACACCGACCCCCTGGTCGTACGGGTCGAGCGACGGCACGCCCAGGCGCGGCGCGACCGGCTCGCCGCCGACCTGGCCCTCGGCCGCGCCGACGCCGTGCTCGCGCCCCTCGCCGCGCTCGCCGCCGGACAGCCCCTCGACGAACCCCTCCAGGCCCTCCGGATCCGCGCCCTGCGCGCGGCCGGACGGCCCGCCGAGGCCCTCGCGGCGTACGAGGAGGTACGCGCGGCCCTCGCGGACCGCCTCGGCACCGACCCCGGTCCCGAGCTGCGCTCCCTGCACGCCGAACTCCTCAGCGAGGACCGCCCCGTGGGGCCGGAGCGGCCGCCCGGCCTCCCCGCCCGCCTGACCTCCTTCATCGGCCGGGCCGACGAACTCGGCTCGCTCGCCGCCGCCTGGCACGGGCGACGGCTCGTCACCCTCACCGGACCGGGCGGCGTCGGCAAGACGCGGCTCGCCCTGGAGGCGGCCGGCACGTACGAGGGGCCCGTCCACCTCGCCGAACTCGCCTCCGTACGCGAGGAGTCCACGGTCGCCGCCGCCGTCCTCACCGCGCTCGGGGCCCGCGAGACCCAGCTCTGGCACACGCCGCCCGTCGCCGCGGCCGACCCGAAGAACCGGTTCGCGGCGCACGTCGAGCACTGCGCCGGGCGCCGGATGCTCCTGGTCCTCGACAACTGCGAGCACGTCGTCGCCGAGGCGGCGGAGCTCGCGCAGGCGCTCCTCACGCGCTGCCCGGGCGTGACCGTCCTCGCCACGAGCCGCGAGCCCCTGGGCGTGCCGGGGGAGGAGGTACGCCCGCTGGGCCCGCTGCCCATGGACATGGCGCTCCGGCTCCTCGGGGAGCGGGGCGCGGCCGCGCGGCCTGGCTTCGCGGTGGAGCAGGACCCGGAGGCGGCGCGGGAGATCTGCCGCCGGCTCGACGGGCTGCCCCTGGCGATCGAACTGGCGGCCGCGCGGCTGCGGATGCTGTCGGTGCGCCAGATCGCCGACCGGCTCGACGACCGCTTCCGCCTGCTGACCTCGGGCGCGCGGACGGTACTGCCGCGCCAGCAGACCCTGCGGGCGGTGGTGGACTGGTCGTGGGACCTCCTCGACGATCCCGAACGCGCGGTCCTGCGACGGCTCGCGGTCTTCACGGGCGGGTGCGACCTGAGGGCGGTGGAGGCGGTGTGCGCGGCGGCGCGCGAAACGCCGGGCGCCGAGGTTCCGGGCGCGGGGGATGCCCTGGGCGCCGAGGCGCCGGCCGTGCGGGATGCTCCGGACGCCGACATTCCGGCCGTGGCGGTCGTCCCGGGCGCCGGCGCGCCGGCCGTGCGGGATGATCCGCGCGGCGAGGCGTCGGCCGTGGGGGATGCCGCGGGCGCTGACGCTCCGGCCGTGGCGGTTGTCCCGGGCGTCTACGTGTCGGCCGTACGGGATGATCCGCGCGCCGACACTCCGGCCGTGCGGGATGTCCCGGGCAGCGGCGTGCCCGAGGCGCCGCGCGCCGGCGTACCGGCCTTCGACGTCCTGGATGTCCTGGATCTGCTCGGTGCCCTCGTCGACAAGTCGCTCGTGGTGGCCGCGCCCGACGACGGCGGCGGGATGCGCTTCCGGCTCCTGGAGACCGTGGCCGAGTACGCGGGGGAGCGGCTTGACGAGGCCGGGGAGCGGGCCGCGGTCGAGCGGCGGCACCTCACGTACTACCGGGAGCTCGCCCGCCGGACCGACCCGGAACTGCGCGGTCCCGACCAGCTCGTCGCCCTCGCCCGCTTCGAGCGGGAGCACGACAACCTGCGCGGCGCCCTGCGGACGGCCGTGGCGCTCGGCGACGAGCAGGAGGCGCTCTGCCTCGTCCACGTGCTCAGCTGGTTCTGGCAGCTCCGCAACCACCAGGTCGACTCCCGCACCTGGGCCGCCGAGGTCGGCCGCCTCGGCCCCGACCCCTTCCAGGAGCCCGTCCGCCCCGCCGGGCCGCTGGAAGGCCGCTGCGTGGACGTGCCGCCGCCGTGGACCGGCGAGCGGCTGTGGGAGGCCCGGCGCGGCGGCCGGCTGTACGCCCTCGCGACCGAGGGCGGCGAGGGCGCCACCGCCCTGGAACGGCCCGAGACCCGCGCCCGGCTCGCCGCCCTGGTCGCCGCGTACCGCCCCGGCCTCCCGCAGACCTGCCGCCAGCCGGGCACGATGTGGTACTTCGCCCGGCTCATGACCGGCGAGCTCACCGACCTCGACGAGACCCTGACGCTGATCGTCGACGCCGGCCGCGCCCACGGCACCGGCTGGGACCTGGGTTTCGCGCTCCTCATGCGGGCCAAGCTCATCGGCCGGGGCGCCGACGCCGCCGAGGCGCTCGCCCTCTTCGAGACCGCGGGCGACTCGTGGGGGATCGCGGAGTCCCTCGCCGCCCGGGGCGAGGCGTACGAGCGCGAGGGCCGGCTCGCCGAGGCCGCCGCCGACTTCGAAGGGGCCACCGAGGCCGCCGCCCGCGTGGGCGCGCGCTCCCAGGTGCCGGTGTTCACGGCCCGCCTCGCGGCCGTACGGCTCAGGATCCGCCCGGAGGGGGACGCGGCGGCCGAGCGGCTCCTGACCGAGGCCGCCGACGAGGCCGGGCAGTGGGGCGCCGACGCCGCCGGTGCCGCCCGGCTGCTGCTCGCCCAGCACTACGGCAACACCGGGCGCACCGGCCTCGCCCGCGCTCAGCTCTCCCTCCTGGAGGAGGAGTTCGGGGACGTCACCCCGGCGCTCTTCTGGGGTCTCGCCGGCGGGGCGTGGGCGTGGCTGGACTGCCTCGACGGCGCCCACGACCGTGCCCTGTCCCGCCTCGCGCGGGCCGTCGTGGACATCGAGACCCTCGCCCACCTGGTCGCCCCGTACCTCGTCGTCGCCCAGTTCGGGACCGCCGCCTGGGCCCGGGGCGGACGCGGCGCGCCGGGCGACGCCGAGACGGGGGCCCGGCTCCTCGGCGCGTACGACACCCATGCCGGCCATGACACGGGCGGCGGCTTCCGCCCCTTCACCCCGGAGACCGAGGCCGCGATCCGTGCCCGCGCCGAGGAGGTGCTCCGCGCGGCCCTGTCCCCCGAGGTGTACGGCCGTGGGTACGCGGAGGGCGCGGGCCTCTCCCTCAGGGCGGCCGCCGCCCTGGTCCGGGGGTCAGGCCCCGCCCAGTGACAGGCGTTCGCGCGCCTCGGCCAGGTCCTCCGGGGTCGGCGCGTCGTCCTGGGTGAGGCGGCGGCGCCAGTACCCGGTGAAGTGCACCGACCGCCGGTCGACGCCCCGCTCCTCGACGAGGTGCCGCCGCAGCCCGCGCACCGCCGAGGCCTCGCCCGCCAGCCAGGCGTACGGGCGACCGACCGGCAGGGTGTCCGCCCGCACGGCCTCGGCCGGCGATTCGCCGTCGCGCAGGTGGCGTACGGTCAGGTCGCCGGCCGTCGGGAGCGGCTGCTCCTCGGCCGCGTCGGGCAGCTGGACGTACGCGAGGGCCCGGTGCCCCGGCGGCAGCGCGGCGACGACCGTGGCGAGCGCCGGGAGCGCGCAGGCGTCGGCGTACAGCAGCGTCCAGTCGCCCGCGCCCGGATCGACGGGCACCGCGAACGCCGCCGACGGCCCGAACATGCCCAGCGCGTCCCCGGGCCGCGCCGACCGCGCCCAGCGCGTCGCGGGGCCGGTGTCCCCGTCCTCCCCGTCCTCCCCGTGGAGGAAGAAGTCCACGTCGACGGTTCCGGCCGCCGGGTCGTTCTCCCGGAGGGTATAGCTCCGCATCCACGGGCGCACGGTCTCCGGGAGCGCCGCGTAGGCCCCGTACCAGCGCATCGCGTCGCCGTCGGACCCGGGCTCGGGCAGGACCGGCTCGGCCTGGCCCGGCCTCGGGAAGAACAGCTTCACCTGCTGGTCGGGGCCCGCGAGGGCGAAGCCGTCGAGGCTCGGGCCGCCGAGGGTGACCCGCCGCATGCGCGGGGTCACCGGGCGGACGGCGGTCACCAGGAGGCGGTGCAGGGGCAGGGACATGGTCGACTCCTCGGTTCGTACGGGTTCGGCCCCCACGTTCCCGGGCCCTGTCGACACGCCGCCGACACCCCGCCGACACGCGGTCACCGCCACCGGGGCCCCGGAACCGGCCCTCCGGCGGCGGCCCCGGATGCGCGCACGGGGAGCGGACACGAGAATGGCGAGTGCCGGACGAACACGTAGGAGGCGGCATGAACGCTGAGCCCGACAAGACGTCCATGGGGGAACGCCCGACGCCCGACAAGATGCTGCACGCCGGTTCGGAGGGCGAGATCACGGCGGAGGACCTGGTCCTCGCTTCCGGCCGTGACGTGAACGAGAAGACCCTCGCCTGGGCGGAGGCCCGCATGGCGAAGAAGGGGCGGCGTACCTCCATGGACGAGCTCCTGCCGTAGGACCTGTCCGGCCTTCGGGCCGGTTCGCTCGCTCATCCCCTCTCACGGGCCCCGGATCGGTCGCCGTACCGAACCGGGGCCCCGGGCGTCCTGGAGGCGTCCCGAGGCTTCCGCATTTGTGGAACACGTTCTACCGTGTCCGCCGTCGCGCGTCGCACCGCACGAGGACGCCACAGGTCGCCACCGGACGCCGCCACGGGAGGACGCCATGCACCTCGAGTACACGCCCGCACAGAACAGCCTGCGCGCCGAGCTGCGGGCGTACTTCGCCGAGCTGGTCCCGGACGACGTCCACACCCGCTACGGGGACCCGGCCGCCCAGAAGCGCTTCTACCGCGAGACCGTGCGGCGCCTCGGCACGGACGGCTGGCTCGGGGTGGGCTGGCCCACGGAGTACGGCGGGCGCGGGCTCACCCCCATGGAACAGTTCATCTTCTTCGACGAGGCAGCACAGGCCGGAGTGCCGCTGCCGCTGATGGCGCTGAACACCGTCGGCCCGACGATCATGCAGTACGGCACGGACGAGCAGAAGGCGTACTTCCTGCCCCGGATCCTCTCCGGCGAGATCGACTTCGCCATCGGCTACAGCGAGCCGGACGCGGGCACCGACCTGGCTGCCCTGAAGACCCGCGCGGTCCTCGGGGGGGACACCTACGTCGTCAACGGCCAGAAGATCTGGACGACGAACGGCGACACCGCCGACTGGGTCTGGCTCGCCGTCCGCACGGACCCCGACGCCCCGCCGCACAAGGGCATCACCATGCTCCTCGTGCCGACGAGCGACCCCGGCTACTCCTGCACGATCATCAACACGCTCGCCTCGCACGACACCACCGCGAGCTACTACGACGACGTCCGCGTCCCCGTCTCCCGCCGCGTCGGCGAGGAGAACAAGGGCTGGCGGCTCATCACCAACCAGCTCAACCACGAACGCGTCACCCTCGCCGCCCACGGCACCATGGCGATCCGCGCCCTCCACGACGTCCAGCGCTGGGCCGCCGACACCCTCCTGTCCGACGGCCGCCGCGTCATCGACCTCCCCTGGGTCCGCCGCACCCTGGCCCGCACCCACGCCCGCCTCGACGCGATGAAGCTCCTCAACTGGCAGATGGTGAACGCCGTCCAGCACGGCACCCTCACCCCCCAGGACGCCTCCGCCGTCAAGGTGTACGGCTCCGAGGCCCGCCGCGACGCCTACGCGGCCCTCATGGAGGTCGTCGGCTCGGCGGGCGCCCTCAAGGAGGGCTCGGCCGGCGCCGTCCTCCACGGCGAACTCGAACGCGGCTACCGCTCGGCCGTCATCTTCACCTTCGGCGGCGGCAACAACGAGATCCAGCGCGAGATCATCTCCTGGATCGGCCTGGGCATGCCCCGCGTCCGCCGCTAGGTCCGTGTGACGAGGCATTTTAGTTGGCACAAAAACGGGATAGTTGGCACTGAGCGTAATATGCAGCTTCAGGATGTGAAATCCCCGAGGATCGATGGAGCAAGGCTCCGACCTGCAGCTTTAGTGAGGCGGGTTGGGAGTCGCTACGGCGTGCGTGACCACTTCTCTTGTGACTCTGGCGTTCATGTCGACGGATAGCTCCTCGCCTTGGCCGCAGGCTTCGGACAGCAGCGAGGCGTACTGCTCGAGACGAAGGAGTAGGCGCCTACGGGGGGGCAGGGTCTGTACGGTGAGCCCGCTGAACACACCCGCTCTATCCAGGGTGAGCGTCTCGGGTGGCTCCAGGCTCAGACGCATCCGCATCGCATCGCGCGGCGATCTGCTCGGCGAACTGGTGGAGCCGGCGGCGCAGGCCGACGTATTCACCTGTGCCGTTCTTGCCGAAATACGCGTGTGTCTGCCTGAGAACTATGCGGGCGTCTGCACGCCGTTCGCCGGTACCTCCAGTTCGCACCAGTGGACAGAAGAGGCGATCGCCTTCCGTGACGCACGTCCACACGATCACTGAGCCTGCTTTTCGGTGGCGTGGCTCGTCAGTAACAAGAGGTAGGTCCCGAGTCAGATCCAGCCAGACGTCATCGGAGATCTCCCAATCGGCTAAATGCTGCCGTCGGCGCCGGAAGTCGATACGAATTGGCATCTGTTCTAGCTCGTGCGCGATTTCCTCCATCGCCTCCTGGAATTTCCCCCAAGTCTTTTCTGGGCAACGCTGTCGAAGTTGAGCGAGGGTAGATTTCGCAACACTCACCGGAATTTCCAGTATGCGTGAGCACTCGTCTACTGTATTCCCTGAAACCATCTGAACGAGCTTGAGTGAGGCTGCACGACGCACAAAAGTTGCGTTGTTTCGAGAGGTCACGGTGAGTTGTTCCGTGAAGTCCTGCAGGTGGTGGTGATACCAGTCGAGCGGAATGATCTGGGGCACCTGTGCGGTGGTGAACTGACCATCAAATGTGGGAACTAGGAGCCTGTCGTTCGACCGTCGCGTCCTTCGGGTGAGGAATCCTTGGCGTTGGGGTGCCAGGGCACGCGCGAGAGGTGCAGAGATTTTTGAGTTGTCGATCAGCGCGAGAAATCGGCGGTTGTGCTGCTGAAAGGCCCTGTCAGCTAGCGTCTGCATCGTAAGGTACAGCTCGGGCTGGGTGTCGGCAGAACGCAATCTCTCTGCCTGCAACAGGAGTGCCGCACAGGAAATTGCTTCGTGGGGCGGGCTGGTGAGCTCAGCGCCATTCAAATTGGCAGATACTTTCTCCGTCAGCTTCCGATGGATGCCTTCCATGTGGAGATCGAGGGCGCCGCTCATTCCAGTGGGCATCCGTGCAAGTTCCAGTGCCTTCGGCCAGGACAACTTGATGAGCTGAGCAATCGTGATCAGATCTTCAAAAAATTCGGGGCTCTCACTTGTGTCTTCTAGGCGCCGCTCGATGCGTCGCTGGAAAGCGAGGCAAGCTGCCAGTTCGGCGGATGACGGAGCTGCAGGAGCGGCGCGATGCCCGGAGAGATTGGCACCGCACAGGGCAACTGAACGCCGCGAGACTACCTCCGTGTCTTTGTTGCGGCATTGACTGGGATGCATAGCTTCGTTCTGGGGATACAGAACGAAGCTCGCTGTCTGCCCCCTTTCCTTGCTCGAACTACTCACAGAACGACGGCACTTTGGGCAGTCAGATTCGAGTAGACGTTGATGCCGGGTGCAGGCGAAGATCACTGGCAAATGCCATCGCTGCTGCCACGCGCCGCCATGGGCACGTTGGATGGGGCTGCGATCACCGATAAGGCACATTGGGCAGAACCTGCTCGACGTCATCAGCGACCACGAGAGTTGACGCACGCGTCCGTCGCCCCGCCCGGTCACGCGGGCCAGAGGCGGGTAGGCAGCTTCAAGAGTGGCCATTCCGAGGGCTGCGGCCTCCTCAGGAGTAAGGCGAGCGACAGCGGCGAACCGCTCCAAGGTGAGCGGGTCCAGTGCAACCAGCTGGCGCCCCGGAAGGTAGTACTGCTGCGCAGCTTCGGAGCGGTCGCGCCGGGGCGGGATCAGACCTGTGAGGTAGCCGATCCGGGCAGGTGACCGGTGCAGCCGGTGAGCCAGACGCAGGACATAGCCGGGCAGAGATTCGCCCTCCAACGGTGACAAGCTGCGCGGAAGCGCTCTTCCGCCGGTGTCCTCCATCACGACCCTCCGCCCTCCCGCACCGTCGCCGCATCCTGCGCCTCGACCGAACCCCGAGCCGCTCCGTGCGGCCTGAGGCCCTAACGCCTAAAGGACCAGCCCATCCGCACTCGCCTCCACGGAACGGCTACACATTCACTCGCATGCATGAATTTCGTGTCCTGGGCCTCGTCGAGAAGGAGGAAGTCGGCCTCGATCCGTGGCTCATGGTCGAAGCGGACGACGCCTTCGTCGACGTACTGAAGATCCCGCCACGCCTCGCGGGCGAACGGGAGCACAGGTTCCCGGCCGTCGGGCTCGTGCCAAGGCGGCCGACTGGGCCCTGCGTCAGACCTGGCGTGCGACGGTCCGGCGGCAGCGAGCCGTTGCTCGCCTGATGGCGCTGCAGGTTGCCGCGCATACTGATGATCAGGGTCGGGGCAGCATCGAAGTCGCTCACCTGACCCGTGCGGCAGGTCTCTCCTCCGTGGCCGTGGCCATGCTGCTCGACCGGCTCGTCACGGTGGGAGCGCTCGGCCGTTGGAGGCTCGACACGGCAACCGATGAGATCTGCTGGGCTTCGGGAATGGGCGCCGGTCGTGGTGGCGTCGTTGGCTGACCGCCGGCGCGTTCAACAGAAGGGGAGATTGTGCGTCGTGTCAGTGCAGCGCGGCGGATGCATGTCCAGCAGGTGGGCAGCGGCTGCCTGGATTTCGAGGCTGCCATTCTGTAGCGCGGCAGCCGGCCGGTCGCAGGCGGCGGAAAGGAGGTCAGAGTACGTTTCGAGACGGCGCAGGAGCTCGCGCTTGCTGCCCTTGCGGTTGGCTGGGGTACGGAGCTGGTTGATCGACCCGACCAAACGCTGGGTGCTGCAGCCTGATTCCTTCAAGGCGCCGAGCACGGGGCTGTGAAGGTGATCGCCCTGGGTGACCTGAGCCCAGATCAGCACGGTCGCGGTGGCCCGGGTGGGAGAGGTGGTCCCCTGGCGGAACCGCTCGAGGCCGCGGTACATTTCGGCCCAGTCGCAAGCAGGAACGTGCCAGGACGAAAGAAGTTCCCGGCGTCGCCCGTAGGGAACACGATCCGTGTCCCGGTCCAATTGGCTGGCCACGCTTTCGACGGACCGTTCGAAGTCCCGCCACAGGACCCGTGAATTCAACTCCTGCCTGATGACTTTGAGGGACTGCTGTGCGGTGTTCCACGGGATGCCGAGGGTCTTCGCGTAGTCAGGCCAGGTGCCGCCACCGCTCATCTCCGCGAGCTTGAGTGCTGAAACGCGCCGCAGGTGCCGCACCTTGCATTGGGTGAGGTGCACCCAGCGGGACAACAGGTCGTCGAAGTGAGCGGAGAGCCACTCATGCGGTAGGAGAGCCGGCACATGCTCGATCCGGAAGCGGCTCTCGCGTGAGGGAAGGCTCTGTCGTGCGTGCCGGTGGCCACCGGCACGGTAGAACCCCTGGTCGTGGCACAGCAGGGCACGTGCCATCGATGAGGAGACGTCCATGCGTCGCAAGGAGGCGCCGATGCTGGCCGGATTACGGCTGAACGCGGACGCAGCGAGCGGCCGGACGCGATCGGTCACTCCGGCGTCTTCGCGCTCCTCGTGACCGAGGAGGCTGTCGGCGGCAACGAGCACCGCCGCGCACTCGGCTGGGTCCTCGGGGGCATCCCAGGCGATGGGCGTGCGCCCGTCGGGCTCAGGGGTGCGGCGGCGAGCGACAGTGGAGGAGACGTGGCGGTCGATCAAGTCAGCCATCGACGTTGAGGACGCGTATCGCGCACCGTCCGGCCAGCTGAGCCGGATGAGATGTGCAGCGACGATGAGATCGGGAAAGAAGTAGGGATCCGAGGCGGGCTGGCCCACATCGGCGTCAGATTGACCAAGCATCAGACGCTGATCAATGCGACGCTGGAGAGCAAGCAGCAGCGACAGGTCAGCCTGGGGCATGAGCTCGGCCCGGTGATCGTGGTCCAGGCGGGCAGCGCAGTGAGCGGCCGGAGCGCCGTGAATATCAGGCATGAGGCGCCGACATTGGGCCGGGTGCAACCCGCTCGTGGTGCGTTGCGTGATCAGCCCTTGGCGCTCTGTATTTGTTGGCTGATTCGGTGTACCCCGACAACTCGGGCACGCATGGGAGAGCAAGGTGCGGTGCGCGACGCAGGCGTATGAGATGGGAAGATGCCAGCGCAATTTCCAGGGGCCGCCATAAAGAGTTTGGATGGGACTTCCGTCCCCTGAAAGACAGGCGGCGCAGTATCGGCTGGAAATGCTGACAGCCCACGACTTTCGCGCGGCTGTGGTGTTGCGGCTGCCGCCCATCCGCACCGATGCCAGGGGCGGGTAGACGGCAGCAAAGGACGACAGCGTCAGGGCGTTGGCCTCCTCAACGTTCAAGCGGGTGGCCGTGGCAAACGGCCCGACCCGCTCCGCGGGCAGCGAGAAGAGGTACTCGCCTGGGAGCCGATTTTGACGATGGACCAGTCCGCACAGGTGCGCAACCCTGGCTGGCGAGCGTCCCATGCGGTACGCCAACCGCAGAAGCAGGCCGGGTAGCGATTCCTCGGGGAGCGGGCTGAGAGCGCGGGCCAGCGGCCGGGCTGCCACCTCCGTCAGCCCGCTTCGCCGGCCGCGGCGGGTCCGTCGTCATCGAAGACGGTGTTGCGGCCCTTCGGCTTCCTTTTCCCATCGGTCGGCTTGTGCGGCGGGATCTTGGGCTGCTCGCCGGACTCCGCGTCCAGGTCGGGCATGTCGCCGGGGGTGACGGTGAACTGGTTGAACAGCTCCTTCGTCAGCCGTTCGCTCTTGTCCTCGATGGCCCGTCGGCAGCCGTGCTGGATGAGCTTCTCCAGTACGCCGACCACGCCGCCGGTGCGGTGGAACAGGTACTCGGGCATGTCGCCGCCGGTCAGCATCCCCTCGGTGTCGTTCAGCAACCGCAGGTGCCCCTCCAAGCGGGCCAGATGATCCAGCCAGGCGGCCATCTCCGGTCCGTCCGTGTAGCGGAACGGGTCGAGGTCCACGATCTGGAAGCGCCGCTCGTGCTGGCCAGCGGCGTGATCGTTCGGGCTGCGGCCGCGGTCCTTGATCGGCTGGTAGATCCATTCCAGGGTCTTCGGGTCGCGACGGCCCTCGCGCAGCAGGCCGGATGTGGGGATGCCGACACCGACGAGAATCAGCGTGACGGGCATGCTCATCATTTCGCGGATCAGGTCGAGGACATCCTGGTCGGCTTCCCGGTGGAGTTTGAGGCGGGTGATGTCGTCGATGACGAGCGCCCTTGTGGCGTGCTCGACGATGGCCGTCTTGACGGTGCGTACCAGATCCTCCAGACGCATGCCCTTGTAGTCCTCGCCGTAGAAGTCGAGGATGCGCTGGCAGGTGGAGATCGGGGTGGCCTTGACCGGGCAGCGTACGTAGGCGACGGGCGCGACCAGGTCGCGAGTACCGGCCATGGCATCCGGATTCATGTAGTTGTTCAGGGCCATCCACGTCTCTTCGAAGACGGCCAATGCCTCGCACACCGTCTCCGTCTTGCCCTGGGCCCCGTCGCCGTTGACCATGACGCCGCCGCGTGTGCCGGCCTTGTGGCTGAACGCGCCGTCCTCGACGCGGGCCAGGACAGCGTCGGCGACGCCCTCGCTCATCGGAGTCACGTCAATGGGCAGACTGCTGTGGGTGGCGAGCCGGTGCAGGTTGTAAAGGCGCTGCTGGCGCTTTGACTTGAGGGCGAACTCAGTTGCCGTCAGCACGGGCGCGGGGACGAAGACATTGCGGGTCGCGCACCAGCTCCGCCAGCCCTCCCAAGTAGTGCGGTCGATGGGCGGGCCAGGGAGGAACGACGGACCGTCGTACGGGGGATTCACTGGCTGACCTCTTCCTCGGCTGCCGCCGCACTGGTCTCGTCTGTGTCGTCGTCGAAGTCGTCGTCGGGCAGGGCCAGCAGACTGGTGGCGCGCAGCCGCTCTGACAGGTCCTGTGGTGGCGGGGTCGGGCGTTCGGGGACGGCGACTTCACGGCGTCGTCGACGCTCGTTGGTGACCGCGTCCTGACTTTGCTCGGCACGCTCACGCCAGCGCAGCGGGACGACCTTGCCGTCGTCCGAGCCCGTGCGCGCCGCAGGCACGGCGGCGGGCGCCGGCTGGGCCGCGGTGGCGTCGGCGGGACGGTCGGCCGCGGCTGCCGCGGCCTGCGTCACTTCGCGGGCGTGCTCGGTGCGCTGCTTCTTCGTCAGTTGAGTCGGCCACTGCTCGACGGGGATCTTCCCGCCGATCACCTCGAGGAGGGCCGGCAGGAGCTCCCTGTCCGACTTCGGCGCCAGCCCGCGCTTGCGCAGTTCACGCATCGCCTCGCGGACGCGGGCATCGCTGAAAGCAGGGAACTGCCCTTCCTCGGGCAGACCCACCCAGCGCAAGGTATGCCAGTCGTGCGTCAGTGGATCCTGGAAGAACACGAAACACGGATCACGCGGGTCCCGGCGGATGACGTAGCGGTTCTTGGCTTTGCCGCCGCGCCGGGAGAGCTCCCCGCGGTACGGGTCCAGGGCCTCGCCGTCGTACCACAGGTTCTTGATCTTCACGCCGCGCTTGCCATGGATCATGACCTGATGGCTGGGCAGGAGCTGGTAGTACAGCTCGGGCGAGGGGATCCGCAAGGCGAAGCCTCCTTGCATCATGGAGGCGGCGAACAGGCTATTCGGGCTGTGGTCGCCGCCTGGGTCCCAGCTTGGCGCGTAGGAGTCGAAGCGACGGTTCTGCCAGATCCCCACGATCCAGGTGGCGATGATGTGCTCCATCTCCGCCACAGTCAGGCAGGCGTCAGCCTCCGGGTCGACGCCGCGGTCGGCAGTGTCCACGCCCTGATAGCCGAGCAGGAGAGCGAACAGTAGCGACCGGATGGCGCCGAACGCGCGCTCCACAGCCTTCTTGTCGGTGGGGCGCAGCACCCGGCTCGGCTTGATGTTTGCGCCGAGGACCCGCTGAACCTCGACCAGGTGGTGGTTGCGGTAGACGGAGCCGTGGTCGGTGGTGACCGTTTCCGGGGCGAAGAACGGCAGCCCGGCCACCTCGTACCCGGCGAAGTCTGCCACCACCGTGCCTGGGATGCCCGGGTAGGCCCACTGCATGTCCTCGCCCCAGTCCGGGCGCATGGGCAGCGGCATTGTCATGTCCCGCAGCACCATCGCCACGTCGATCGAGGAGTCGGAGACCAGGCTGAGTCGGAACGCCACGATCGAATGCGTGTACACGTCGAGTGCCAGCGTGAGATGTACGGAGACGGGATCGCCGAACACGTCTTCCAGTACCTTCACGGGCAGCACGGTGGTGTCCAGGGCCACCACCTGCCCGGGCCGGTGCACCACCACGTGCCGGCCCGTCGCGTACTTCTGCGCCATGGCCGCCGAGCGTGCGTAGCGCTGCCGGCCGCCGCTGGAGCCGAACCAGTCCTGCCACACCTGGCGTAGCACGTCATAGCTGGGAACCTTGGTCTGCTCGCCGAAAACCTCCCGTACGTACTGGTGGATGAGGCGCTCGCGGTCCCGTGCCGTCAGCTTCGCCCGCCGCAGGCCCTCGTCACGTACGGCGAACAGCGCCTCGCGCACCTCCGGGGTGATCCGGTGCCCGGTCGCCTCCCGCAGCCACCGGTCGTCCGAGAGGCCGATTGGCCCGAGCTTGCGCCGCGCCGTGTCCCAGCGCACCAGCGTCCGCGCGCTCACCTTGTGCAGGGCCAGCGACTTCGCCAGCGCAGGATCCATGGCCCTCGCCCTGCGCAGCTCGGCCTCCTTCGCCTTGCGGCGCTGCGTCAGCGTCGTGGTCTCCGTGTCGTACTGCGGGAGAGGCTCGTGCGGCAGCGCGGCGTCTGGATCACCACTGCGGTAGCCGGTCTCGACCTCCCGGATGTGCTCCAACCGCCGCATCACGTGTTGTTGCTGAACCGGCAGGAGGTCTGCCATCGACTTCGGCTGGCGGCCCCGGCTGGCAGCCGGGAGATCCTTGCGGGTCCGGGAGGATGGTCGGCAACCGGGGCGGTGGATCAGCTCGCTCAGCTGCACTTTCCACGGCGCGCCCTCGTCGCCGATCAGTGTCACGCGGCCCAGATGCGGCAGACACGTCTCGACCCGCCACACCTCACCATCGATGATCAGCTCGGTGCCAGGCTCCAGCACCCATGTCGATGCCGTCCCATTGCTCACGACCGCACCCCGCGAAGTTCTACGGGAGCGAGTCGGATCAGGCTCGCGTCCCCGTACGGCACGGAGAGGTCCGCACCGAGCTCTTTACGCCACAGCAAGTGCAGGGCATGGGCCCTGCCCATGGCGGGAATGGAGCACCGCTCGACCAAGTCCCCCAACGGAAGCGGTCCTTGGGAGGCGGCCGCACGCAGCTGGCCCTGCATGTCGAGCACATTGGTCAACGGCCGGCGCTCGGCGGAGAACGCGTCCACCGTTTCCCACACGTGCCGACGCCAGCCGGTCACCACGCCGTAGCGCCATCCAGCGGCCAGCGCGGCCTCGAACGTCGCGGCGAACTTCAGCTCGTCCTCGGGACGAACCCGACCAGCCGGCCGCACATCGATAACGAACGGACCGGAGTCGGTGAGCAGCAGGTAGTCCGGCGTGTGATCCACCCGCTTGCCACCCGCGTAGAAACGAAGCCGGAACGGCTGCGAGAGCCCCTCACGCAGCCCGGCCGCGAAGTCGGCGACCAGGAGGAGACACTCCTCCTCGAAGCTCTCAAAACCGTGATGCCTACGCGTCGACACCATGTACTCGAGCCCTGGCCGGTGATGCTGGTCGGTCCGCCAAGTGAACCGACGTACCGGCACCGTGCGTGAAACATCCACCTCATTGAGGTCGCGCACCGAGTACGTGGCGGCAGCGTCCCGCCCGAACTTCCACCTCGTCGTCCAGCGCCCGGCCCATCGTTCGCCCAAGTCCAGCTGGTGCGCGTACTCGGTGAATCCCCGATGTAGAAAGGCCAGATCCTCCAGGCGACAGGAATCGGACCACATATCCCTCCGCGGTCCCTTCAGTACCCGGCGGACGGAACTCGGCCCGGAATCCCTCATATACACGTCGAGCGCTCCTCAGCAGATCGAGCAAGGCCGCCAAGATCAACCACGACGCTACGGTGAGCAGCGCCCATGGCTCGACCAGATCAGCGCCCTTCACCCGCACGGGTGACTCCGCATCGGTGACACCAACGCGGCCTGCACGACAGCTGATGGACTACGCCTGGGGGGACGTGGCCGTTGACGCCAAGGCGGAAGGGGAGGAGATGACGGGAATGCGCGGGCGGCGATTGACGTGAGGCGGCTCGGGCTGCGCCGGGCCCGGCGGAAGGTCCGCCAGGACCTCGGTCGCGCGATACCTCGTTCGACAGGCGCCCGCGCTGCCGACAGGGCTCGGTTGACCGTCCGCTGGGTGAGGGCGAGTTCCCCGAGGGGCGGGCGTTTGTGCGGGGTGGTCACCCGGGGGCGGCTTCGCTGTAGGCGCGGGCGGCGAGGACGGGAACGCCCTGGCGTTGGCAGATCCGGATGATGCGGTGGGTACGGGCTGCAGTCAGGTCGTGAGTGCGGCCGGGCAGCGCGGGTGAGAGACCCACAGCAGCTTTCCTGCGGGATCGGCTACGACCTGCACGTTCACCCCGTGGCGGTGATGCTTCTGGGAGAAGTCATCAGGTCGAGTTCGGCAGGCTAGGGTGCTAACGAGGCTCCTGTACTGATGAGTTGAGACGTCGAACGCCTCTCTCAACGGCACGGGAGCCTCGCACGTTGCGGACCATCCCCGCCATCCGATTAGTGGCCACTCCGAAAGAGCTCAGTGGGTAGATCTTCTTGAAGTCCTCGCCTTCAAGGCGCTGACCTGTACAGATCGCCACAGAAGGCGGGCTGACCGGCGGCTTTACGTGTTTCTAGCGCTTTCGGCGTGACGCCGATTTTGTTGCCCCTGGCGGGGCTCTCCCGGGCTGCGAAGGCAGTCACGCGCCGTGTCAGGAACGTGGATCGGCTCCGGGTTGGCCAAGGGCCTCTACGATCTCCGTCCTGCGGATATCGGGAGATCCTGGCCGGCCCGCTGGAGGACGTGGTGTGGCGCGAGGCATCGAGCTTCTTGTCGGCTGTGTACAGCTCCAGGCGGTGGTCTGGGAGTGTGGTCGAAGTAGTCGGCGCGCGAGGGAGAACAAGCTCGTCCTCCTGACTGGTACGGACATGCCGCGGCCCGACGTCTACCGAGCGCCGGAGCACCTCCCTGCTTGGACGTCGCTGCGGCGAGTGAATGCGGGGTACGGAAATCACCGCACCCCCCTGGACCGGCTCGGGCCCTGCGCACAGCAAGCCTCCGGCGATCAGCATCGGACTGCTGTCCCGGGCTTGGCCCCATGGATCCCGCGCCTTCCGGTCCACCGTTCGCCGGATGATCTGGGGGTCGCCACGCTCAACTGGCCGACTGGCCTGTGTGTCAGCCCAGGTCGTGTCCCGTCACGGCGCGGGCATAGGAGCGCAGGGCGGTGATCACTTCGGTGCGGGTGCGGCGGCCGGCCAGGATTTCCATCTGGTAGCCGTCCTCCATGGCGACGAAGTTGGCCGCGAGGAGCCGGGGAGGGTCGGTCAGGGTGAAGTGGCCCTGGGCCTGCCCCAACACCAGGACGGCCTGGTAGACGGAGATCTGGCGTTCGGTCAGCGCGCTGTCGAGGGCGGCCGCCTTGGCGTCGCGCAGGCAGCGGGGCCAGTACTCGTACAGCAGTCGGGTCAGCGCATCGTCCGGGCCGGTGGCCGGGCCGCAGTCGATGCAGGCGCGCAGTTGGTCCCGGGCGTCGGTGAACTGTTCGGCGGCGCGTTCCCGTTCCTGGCTGTAGCGATCGATCGCCTGCTGGTAGGTCTCGTAGACGAGTGCGTCGAGGTCGCCGTAGTAGAGCACGGCGGCGGGTGTCACCCCGGCCTCGTCGGCGACGTCGCGCAGGCGCAGCCCCTCCAGGCCGCGCGCGAGCAGCGCTCGCTGTACGGCCGAGTTCAACTCCGCCCGACGGGCCGCCTTGCCCCGCTTCCCTGCCGTCATGCCTCGCCCTTCGATCGTGGTCCGGTCGCATCGCGTCCTCCGCCCGCCGGGAGCAGGAGTGGCGCCGGAGCCCTGCTGCGTCCGCGCAGTGATTCAGTCGCGCTCCGTATTTGTATTTAACTACAGAACCCCAGGTCTTGACTAGGAAGATGGCCAGTTCTTAAATCTCGTTTTAACAATGCGTCTCATGTGAGGAGCCTCCGCCGTGGCGCTCGACTCGAATGACACCAGTGCCGGACCGAGAGCCGGCGCATCCCGCAGTCCCGTCGACAAGGGGCTTCGGCGGGGCAGCGTAGGCCTGCTGGGGGTCGTCGCCCTCGGGCTCTCCTCCACCGCCCCGGCCTACTCCATCGCCGTCACGCTCGGTCTGGTCACGATGACCGTGGGGCACCTCGCGCCGGCCGCGCTGCTGATCGGCTTCGTGCCGATCCTGTTCACGGCGTTCGCCTTCCGCGAGCTCAACCGGGACATGCCCGACTGCGGCACCACCTTTGTCTGGAACACCCGGGCCTTCGGCCCGTGGGCGGGGTGGCTGGTCGGGAGCTGGGTGCCCACGATGGCCTCGCTCTTCGCGATGACCGCGCTCGCCCAGGTCAGCGCCACCTACCTGCTCTCGGTCCTCGGCCTCGACGGGCTGGCCGACAACGACGCCGCTGTGACCGTCACGGGTCTCGTCCTGCTCGCCTGCGCCACCGTACTGGCCCGCCGGGGGCTGCAGATCGCCACCGGCATCCAGTACGCGCTACTCGGACTGCAGCTCGTGGCGCTGTTCGGGATCGGCTTCGCGGCCCTCACCGGGCCCGGCGCCGCCACGCCGTCGCTGTCGTGGCTCGATCCCTTCGCCTTCGACGGTGCCGGGCCGTTCGCCGAGGCGGTGCTGCTGTGCCTCTTCATCTACTGGGGCTGGGACGCGCTCATCACCGTGAACGAGGAGAGCAGTGACGCAGACCGCGTCCCTGGTCGCGCCGTGCTGATCTCCACCTTCGTCCTCCTTGTCACCTACCTGTTCACCGCATTCGCCGCGGTCGGCTACGCCGGAACCGGTACCACCGGGATCGGTCTCGGCAACCCCGACAACGCCACGGATTTCCTGACGGCTCTCGCCCCGCCGCTGCTCGGGAACGCGCTGGCGACCGTCGTCCAGCTCGCCGTCTGTGTCAGTGCCCTGTCCGCGATGCTCACCTGCCTGGTCGGCAGTGGCCGCGGCTTTCTGTCGATGACCACCCACGGGGCCCTGCCGAAGACGTTCGCGCGCATCCACCCCCGCTTTCAGACACCCACCGTCGGCACCGTCTTCTTCGGCGTCGCCACCGCCGTGACCCTGGTGGTCCTCAAGACGGCCTCGACGCGCTTCCTGGGCGACGCCATCCTCTCCATCGGCCTGCTCATCGCCTGCTACTACGGCGCCACCGCCTTCGCCTGCGTCTGGCACTTCCGCCGCCGCCTGCGCGACTCCCCGCGCGACCTGCTGTTCAAGGGCGTACTGCCGGCACTCGGCGGCCTGATGATGGTCGCCGCGCTCGCCCGCAGCGCCTACGACACGATCGCCCCCGACTACGGGAGCACCTCCTTCCAGGGCATCGGCGGCGTCTTTCTCCTCGGCATCGGCGCCGTTGCCCTCGGGATACCGGTCGTCCTGCTGATCCGCGCCAACTTCCCCCGCTTCTTCCGCGAGGGCAAAGACTCCGTCGCCCCGCCGACCACCACCGAATCCGCCCGGAACGAAAGCTGATACCGCCGATGCGTACCCTGGCCATCGCCGCCGTCCAGACCGCCCCCGTCCCGTACGACCTGGAAGCCACCTGGTCCCGGTTCGCCCACCAGGTGAGGACCGTCCGAGAACTCTTCCCCCACGTGCAACTCGTCGTCGTACCCGAACTGTTCCTTGCCGCGGAGGGACCGCTGCTCGGCGAACACCCCGAGAACTGGATGGAGAAGGCCGCGGTCACCATTCCCGGACCGCTCACCGACCGCCTCGCCGGCCTGGCGAGGGAGACCGGGCTGTGGCTCGTACCGGGCACGGTCTTCGAGCGCACGGCCGACGGCACGATCTACAACACCGCACTCGCGATCTCGCCCGAGGGCGACATCGCCGCCAGCTACCGGAAGGTCTTCCCCTGGCAGCCGTACGAACAGGCCGCGCCGGGGAACCGTTTCACGGTCTTCGACATACCCCAGGTCGGCCGCGTGGGCCTGGCCATCTGCTACGACGGCTCCTTCCCGGAGACCATGCGCCAGCTCGCCTGGCTCGGCGCTGAGGTCGTCATCCAGCCGACCCTCACCACCACCCGCGACCGTGAGATGGAACTCGTCTGCGCCCGGGCCAACGCCTGGACGAACCAGGTGTACGTGGTCAACGTCAACGGCTCCGATCCGGCCGGCGTCGGCGCGAGCGCCATCGTCGACCCCGAGGGCATGGTCCGCCAGCAGGCCGGGAGCGGCGAGGAGGTCCTCGTCGACGTCCTCGACCTCGACGCCGTCACACGCGTCCGCCAGTACGGCTCCGCGGGCATCAACCGCCCCTGGAGCCAGCTCGCCCGCTACGGATCGACCATCGAACTGCCCATGTACGGCGGTACGTTCCGCACGCCCGACTGGCTCAAGGAGTCGGACGGGCACTGAGCCGGGAACCCACCTGGCTCGGTCCCCCGGGTGGGTCTCCCCGCCGGTGCTGCCAGCCCCGCCTCTCTGCCCTGGGGCAGGCGGCACCGGACCCTCGCGCGGTCGTGTTCACCTCTCGGACTCGGTCCCGATGCGCCGGCCGAGAAGGCCGGGTTCGCTTGCTGCCGGGCTGCCGGGCTGCCGACCGCCGCTGTCCCCCTCCGTCCCCGTTTCCTCATCACGACAGGAAGTCGGAATGCCCTCTCAGCCCGCTGACCTGCTGTTCACCGGTGGCCCCGTGCTCACCATGGACCCGGCCCGCAGCCGCGCGACCTCGCTTGCCGTGCGTGGCGGACGCATCACGGCCGTAGGCCACGACGAGGTCCTCGACCTGGTCGGGCCGCGTACCGAGGTCGTCGGCCTGCGTGGACGCCCGCTCCTCCCAGGATTCCAGGACGCGCATGTCCACGCTGTGATGGGCGGGGTCGAACTCGGGGAATGCGACCTGACCGGCACCACCGACCCGGCCGAGTACCTGCGCCGTATCGCCGCCTACGCCGACGCTCACCCGGAGCGGGAGTGGATCAGCGGGGGCGGCTGGTCCATGGAGAGCTTCACCGGCGGCAATCCGACCCGCGAGCTGCTCGACGCGGTGGTCGCCGACCGTCCCGCGCTCCTGTTCAACCGCGACCACCACGGGGCCTGGGCCAACAGCCGTGCCCTGGAGATCGCCGGCATCACGGCGGACACCCCCGATCCTGCCGACGGCCGGATCGAGCGCGCCGCCGACAACACCCCCACCGGGATGCTCCAGGAGGGGGCGACGGCCCTGGTGGGCCGGCACCTTCCCGAACAGACCGCCGCGCAGCGGCTGGCCGGTCTGCTGCGCGCCCAGGAACTGCTGCACAGCCTCGGCGTCACCGCCTGGCAGGACGCCATGGTGTGCGGGACCGACGGCTACCCGGACTGCTCCGACGCCTACCTGGCCGCCGCCCGCGACGGGTCGCTGACCGCCACCGTGATCGGCGCTCTGTGGTGGGAGCGCGCCCAGGGCGAGGAACAGATTCCCGGCCTCCTCGACAAGCGGGAACTGTTCACCCACGGCCGTCTGCGCTGCTCCACCGTCAAGATCATGCAGGACGGGGTCGCCGAGAACCACACCGCGGCCATGACCGCGCCCTACTTCGACGGATGCGGCTGCGCGACGGGCAACAGCGGCCTCAGCTTCGTCGACCCCGAAGCACTGCGCGGACACGTCACCGCACTGGACGCGCTGGACTTCCAGGTGCACTTCCACGCCTTGGGCGACCGCGCCGTCCGTGAGGCGCTCGACGCCGTCGAGGCCGCCCGCGCCGCCAACCGGTGGCGCGACACCCGCCACCACCTCGCCCACATCCAGGTCGTCCACCCCGACGACATCGGCCGCTTCCGCGCGCTCGGCGCCACCGCCAACATGCAGCCGCTGTGGGCGGCGCACGAACCCCAGATGGACGACCTGACCATCCCCTTCCTCGGATCGGAACGTGCCGCCTGGCAGTACCCCTTCGGCGACCTACTCCGCGCGGGAGTCACCCTGGCCGCCGGCAGTGACTGGCCGGTCAGCACCCCGGACCCGATCGCCGGAATCCACGTGGCCGTCAACCGCACCCTGCCTGGCGTCGAAGCCAAGCCGTTCCTGCCCGAACAGGCCCTGGACCTGGCCACCGCGCTCGCCGCCTACACCGCCGGCAGCGCCCACGTGAACCACCTTGACGACACCGGCAGCCTCCGCCCCGGCAACCGTGCCGACCTCGTCGTCCTGGACCGGGACCCGTTCCTCGGCCCGGCGGAGGCCATCGGCGACACGCGCGTCCACCTCACCTACGTCGACGGCAGCCGCGTACACACCTCCTTCGACGCCTGACCGTCCCTCCCGAGGGAGCCGTCTGCCGGTCCGCCGACCCGGGCGAGGAAGGCGCTGACGTGTTCGGCCACGGCCCTGGGCTGTTCGAGGTGGGCCCAGTGACCGGCGCCGGCGATCGCGAGGCACTCGGCCGCCATGAACCTCGGGGTGACGGCCCCTGCGACCAGTTCCTCGGCGACGAAGGGGTCCTCGGCCCCGCGGAGGATCAGGACGGGCCCCGTGTACCGGCTGGGCCGAGCGCCGTCCGGGTGGCCGGTGTTCCAGCAGTCGGCCATCGCGCGGACGGCCTCGGGCCGTACCTCGGCACCGGTGGCCGAGAGGCGGTCGAGGTCGGCGTCTGAGAGGTCGGCGGACAGCTGACGGCGGGCGGCGCGCTGCGCGTGAGGGTTGCCGCCGAGGGCACGAAAGGGCTCGATCGCCTCGTAGGGGAGATGCGTACCGGCCAACGGGATGGGCGTGAGAAGCACAAGCCCCAGGGCCTGGGCGGTGTGCCGGGCGGCGACGAGTTCGGCGATTGGCGCCGCCATGCTCTGGCCGACCAGGACGAAGGGACCGTCGAGCGAGGCCACGGCGGCGTCGATGTCGTCGACCAGGTACTCCAGGGTGAAGACGCCGGCCTCGTCGCGGCGGTCGCCGCAGCCGGGGAGGTCGAGTTGAACGTACGAGATGTCCGTACCTTCCGCCTGGAGTTCGGTGACGAGGCGGTCCCAGACATGGCGGTCGTCGAGGAACCCGTGCAGAAGTACGAGGTGGATTCTCTTGCGGGCGGGGTGGTGGGTCATCGTGTGCCTCCCGGCGGTGGTCGGCCCCGGCGGGGCAATCAGCATCCCTGGAAGTCGAGGGCGGGGCGGGGCCTGCCCGCCCGCAGCGCGGCGGCGGCAGACTCCAGGCCGGAGCGGACGTCCCGCGTGGCGAACAGCGGCACGGACAGGTCGAAGAGATCGCGGTCGGCGGCGGCGATCCCGCCGGTGGCCCAGCCGCGCAGCAGTGCCTTGTGTGCGGCGTGTGCCAGGGTCGGCCCGTTGGCCGCGCGGCGGGCGAGGGCCTCGGCCTCGGGGAGGAGTCCGGTGTCGGGGACGACGCGGTTGATGACACCTGCGTCGGCCATGACCTGGGCGGGTACCTGCTCGGAGGTGAGTGCCCATGCGAAGGCGCGGGCCCGGCCGGCGCGTTCGGCGACGCGGTGGATGCCGCCCAGGAGCGTGGTGATGCCCAGGGTCTGCTCGGGATGCCCGAACCGGGCTCCCTCCCCGGCGAGGATCAGGTCCGCGCGCAGGGCGAGTTCGAAGCCGCTGCCGAAGCAGAGCCCCTGGACGGCGGCGACGACGGGTACGGGCAGTCGCTCGAAGCGGTTGAAGACGTCGAGGTAGTGCTCGAACGTCGTGCGCAGTTCGCGCGCCGTCATGTCGTTCCAGGCGGTGAAGTCCCCGCCGAAGCTGAAGTCCGGGCCCTCGGCGCGCACGAGGACGGCACGGGCCTGGCTGCGGCCGATCTCCGTGACCGCTTCGCCGAGCTCGTCGACGAGCTGTGCGGTGAGGCGGTTCTGCGGCGGGTTGGCGAGGACGATCTCGGCGACGGAAGCCTCGTCGCCCCGCGTGGGCAGGGTGAAGGTCAGGTGCGGCATGGCGGCCTCAGCCCGCCTTCGTCAGGTGATCGCGGAACCAGGCCACCGCCGCACCGGACGCGGCGTCGAACTGCGCCACGTACGGGTCGAAATGGCCGCCCGGGATCAGTTCGAGCCGCTTGGGCTGGAGGGCCTTCTCGTACGCGGCGAGGGCCAGGTCGGTGACCGTGACGGTGTCTCCGGTCGCGACCACCATCAGCAGCGGGGTGGGCGAGACGCGGGCGATCCAGGCGCCGGGCTCGTACATCCGGGCGGCGCGGGTGGAGCGGACCGTGACCTCGTTCCGCCACAGCCCGTCGGGAAGCGGCTGGAGGTAGAAGTCGATGGCGTCGCGCGTGCGGTAGGCCGCGGGCACGCCGGGATCGTCGCTGACCAGGGCCTGGTGACGAGGGGCCTCGCCCCTGAGGAGACCGCGCTCGTCCTCGTCGAATGCTTCCTCCAGTGCGGCCGTCGCCTCCGGCGGGATACGGCGCAGCCCCTGCTCGTACCCGCTGATGGTCGGCACCTGTGCGACCACGGCCTTCAGCCGCCGGTCGGTGGCGCCCAGCACGATGGCGTGCCCGCCCGCGTAACTCGTGCCCCACAGGCCGATCCGCCCCGAGTCCACCTCGTCACGGCCCTCCAGATACGAGATGGCCCGCCGCCAGTCCGCGATCTGCCGCCACGGGTCGATGTCCTGACGCGGCTCGCCGTCACTGGCACCGAAACCGCGGTGGTCGTGGGCCAGGACGGCGAACCCCTCCTCCGCGAAGACCTCCGCGAAGGGCTCGATGCCGTGCTTCGTCGTGCCGCCGTAGCCGTGGGCCATGGTGATGGCGGGGTGGGGGCCCGGGGTTTCGGGGAGGTACAGCGTGCCTCGTAGCGTCACAGCCCCCTCAGCGGGGATGTCGACGTGTTCGCGCAGGGTCATGGGAAACGCTCCAGGGTTCGCAGGTCTCACACCAATGAAAGAAGCGTAAGTTGTTAGCCTGTTTCTGGGAAGGTGTGGCGGTGGCCGGATTGAACTCCCGCGTTCCGGAGGGTCGAGAGCGAAGCCGACGCGGCGGTGGCGGTGCGAGCCGGCGTGCCGGAGCCGCCGAGCGGCGTCAATGTGCGGCGACGTCCGTCGGTGCAGAGAGCAGTCAGAGACGGTAGAGGGGTGAGCTCCGCCCGTTCGCAGGCACGGTCTGCGTGGCTCACGCCAAAGGGCTGGTCGGCCTCGGCGGCGACCTCGACGGAGGTGCGTTCCAGAGGCTCGTGGAGGGCGCTAGGCGCGTTCGGTGGCGCGCTGCCGGGCGCGGTAGGCGCGCAGGTTGGCCGTGTTGCCGCAGGTCTTGACGTCATGCCAGACGCCGCTGTTGTTGCGGGAGCGGTCGTAGAAGGCCGCCTTGCAGCGGGGGTTGCGGCAGGTCTTCAGGCGGCGGCGGGTGTCCGCTCGCTGGCCTTCGAAGGCGGCGGCGACGACCAGCGCGGCCAGGCGGCGCCATCCGGTGCCGCGCGGCTCCAGGCGTACGATCCCGTCCTCGCCGAGCTGGAGGGCGGCTGTGGCGGTGTGCAGGACCGGTACGGCGCCCCCGCTCCCTTCCTCGTCCTGGCTCGTGCTCGATCCTCGGGCGACGAGTGTGTGCACCTCGTCGCGGAACGCTCGCAGATCCGCAAGGCTGTCGGCGTCGAGGGTGATCTCGGGGACGGTCTGGCCGACGCCGGCCGACCATTGGCCGGTGGCCTCGGCCACCCACTTCTGGGCGGATTCGAGGTCGTCCAGGAGGTCGGGGCGGCGTGGTGAGCCGGCCGAGATGGTGTTGAGGAGGTCCTGGACCAGGCCCAGGCTGCCTGGCGCCGCCTCCAGGTCGTAGCGTGTGGTCGCCGGCCACGGCATGGGGTTGACACCTCCTGGACGGTTGACGGGCCTTCTCATCTTTTCACAGCGTACGCATGGTGCAGGCGCGGTCACGGTGCCTGACATGGTGCGGACGTGTGTGGGCGGTCAGGCGCCGAGCAAGCCGACCGCGCCGTACCAGAGGGGCCCGGGATTGAGCCGGTCGCCATGGAGGCTCATCATTCGGTCGAAGAACTCCCGGGCGGTGGGCTTCTCGGCGAGGAGCAGCTGGGCGTCGCGCAGATACGCGCGGGTCTCCTCCACGACGGCCGGGTCGTCGGCCCGGTCCCTGTTCTTGTGGCCGGCGACGACGGTGCGCGGTGCGAGCGCGTCGATGCGGTCGAGGGCGTCCAACCACGCGGTCAGCCCGCCGTTCCCGCTTTCCAGGATGTAGGGGTGGACGTCGTTGTAGGCGACGTCTCCGGCGACGACGAGGCCGATCGACGGCACGTGGAGGAAGGTGGTGTCGTCGGTGTCCGTGTGCCCGGCCTCGTAGGAGGTGACAACGTTGCCTTCGAGGAGGAGGCCCTCTGCGGGGACGGGCCGGGCGAGAACTGGTGTCGCGGGGATCTGTCCGGGGAAGACCTTGTCCCACATCTGCTCGCGGCCCGTTGTGGCCTGCTCGTGCATCATCCGGATCGTGCCCTCGGTCGCGCAGGCGACGGCGCCCGGGAAACGCTCGACGAGTTCTCCCGTGCCGAACCAGTGGTCACCGTGTCCATGCGTGGCGTAGATGTACGCGAGGCGCCTGCCGGACCGCTCCACCCAGTCGCCGACCTGCCGGATCCGGTCATGGGTGAACGGCGGGTCGACGAGCAGGGCGTCGTGCTCGCCGTAGACGAGCGTGGAGGTGATGGGGGAGGAGACGATGGGGTCGCCGTTCGGCATGCGCTGGTCGCCGGCGCGCGGGGCACCCTCCGAGACGAAGGTGTCGTAGGAGAGGGGGGTGGGTGTGGCCATGGCGGCCACCTCCTTTCGAACTGCGATGGTGGTACGGCGGTCGCGCGCGGCCGTCAGGCGTGCGCGACCAACTGCGGGTAGAGGCTGACGAGGTCCCCGGACAGGGCGGCCCTGACCTCGCGGCTCATGTCATCGGCGAGCACCTCGTGGGCGCCCGCCTCGACGCCGTCCAGAGCGAGGGCGGCGACCTTGGCCGGGTCGGCCTTCGGGCCGGTCGAGCCGGCGGCGATGCGTGTGTCCATGAGGCCGACATGCAGGCCGGTGACCTGTGTTTCCTGTTCTGCGAGGGCGACGCGCAGGGAGTTGGTGAGGGACCACTGCGCGGACTTGGCGGCGGTATAGGCCGCGGTCCGGGGAACGGCGAGCCAGGAGAGGACGGACAGCACGTTGAGCATCGCCCCGCCGCCGTTCGTGGCGAGGACGGGCGCGAAGGCGCGGCTCATCCGGAGCGTGCCGAGGACGTGCGTGTCGAACTCCAGCCGCCAGTGGTCGACATCGCTCGCGAGTACGTCCGAGCCGGTGCTCAATCCGGCGTTGTTGATCAGCAGGGTCACGTCAGGGGCGGCCTCGGTCGCCGCGCGGACCTGGTCGCGGTCGGTGATGTCGAGCCGGACCGGTACGACCCCGCACATGCCGACGGACTCGGGATCGCGGGCGGCGGCGTAGACCTTGGCGGCGCCGCGCTCCAGGAGCAGTCTGGCGAACTGCTCTCCCAGGCCGCGGTTGGCGCCGGTGACCAGGGCCACCGCTCCTTCGATCTGCATGACGCGATCGCCTCCTTATGGGGCGGCCGATGCGTGGGTCGCCCCTGGGCGTGGAGAGGGGTGAGAAGACCGGCCGTGGATCAGGCGCGGTAGAAGTGCTCGTGGCCGACGGTGTCTCCGGCCCGGTTGCCGAGCTCATTGGAGAAGGCCAGCAGATTGTCCAGGGGGCGGTGCTGGATGACGGCCCGGGCGATCCTGCCCTCGTCGTCGACGGTCAGGATGGTGGAACCGCGCAGCTCCTTGCCGCCGAACGCCTTCGCCTCCCACTCGATGCAGCTGCGGGAGCCCTCGCTGATCTGGTGCGTGAAGACGAGGTGCTCGTAGATGCCGCTGGCCGCACCCATCACCGCCTTGACGTTCTCCCGGCCCTCGACCGGGCGGCGCAGCGCGGACGCTTCGAGGACCACGTCCTCGGCGAAGGCCGCCGCGAAGGCCTCGGCGTCCTTGGCGGCGAACGCCTTCGTCCAGGGCTGGGCCTCGACCTGGTCGGTGGTGTTGGTCGCGATGGTGTCGCTCATGGGATCACCCTTTCTTCGATGTGTACGCGCTACAGGAGCACGCTGACATAACCGTAACTCTTTTGCTTATTTCGTTCAACGGTGCCTACGGGTGGGCCGGTGAATGTCGAGGTCATACGTATAACCTCGACAGTCGCACCTGGAGAAGGGGCGGGACGCGGCCACGGCCGTCCGCGAGGGGTTCTGGCTGTAGCGGGGCGCCCCGTGCGTCCTCAGCCGGCCAGGCCCGCGACAACCTCCGCGCCCGGAATCCGGGCCATCGCCCAGCCGGGGAGGATGAGCTTGCCGCGGCGGCGCCCGCTGCCTACCAGCACGTGCGGCGCCGAGACGACGGCCTCGTCGATCAGCAGCGGCCACGTGGTGGGAAGCCCGAGCGGCGTGATCCCTCCGTACTCCATGCCCGTCTCACTGACGGCCGTGTCCATGGGCGCGAAGGACACCTTGCGGGCCTCCAGATGCCGGCGGACGGCCTTGTTGACGTCCACGCGGGTGCCGGCCAGTGCCAGGCAGGCGGCGAGAGTGACGTTCCCGCCGCGCTTGGCCGCGACCACCACGCAGTTCGCCGAGAGCTCTGGCGGCACGTCGTAGGCCTCGCAGAACAATGCAGTGTCCGCCTTGTCAGGATCGGTGTCCACGTACAGCACCGACTCGGCGGCGTCCCGCGCGTCCCAGCTCTTCAGGGCCTGTGCGACGGGCTCGACGAGCTGGTCGAGGACGTCCAGTGCGGCGAAGGCGGATGCGAAGGTACCGAAGGGCGGATTCATGTGTTCACTCACAGGACGGACCCTAATGCGGAGTCACCCCGAGGGCCCGGTCGGCGAACGCAGACCGGGCCCTGTGCCGTGACCTAGCGTCGCTCTGCCAGCCGTCGGCGGGCCCGGGCGATCGCCGTCGGGTCCCAGCCCGGCCTGGGGATCGACTCGCGGAGCAGCCGCGTGTAGGGGTGGCGCGGCGCCGTCAGGACGCTTTCGGTGAAGCCGGTCTCGACGGCGGTGCCGCGGTGCAGGACGAGGACGTCGTCGGTGACGTACCGGACGACGGCCAGGTCGTGGCTGATGAACAGGTAGCCGATGCCGGTGTCACGGCGGATGTCGCACAACAGGTTGAGGATCTGCGCCTGGACGGACACGTCGAGCGCGGCGACGGCCTCGTCCAGGATCAGGACGCGCGGCTCGCATGCCAGGGCGCGGGCGATGGCCACGCGCTGGCGCTGGCCGCCGGACAGCTGCCGGGGAAGACAGCCGGCCTCCCGGGGCCCGAGGCCGACCTGGTCGAGCAGTTCGGCGATGCGCCGCTCCATCTCGGCCCGGCCGGGCCGGAGGTGAAGGCGAAGCACCTCGGCCAGGCAGTCGTGCACCGTGATACGCGGGTCGAGCGAGAGGTACGGGTCCTGGAAGACCATCTGGATCTCGCGGGCCCTCTCCAGCCGTTCACTCCGCCGGCGCCTGCCGTCGACCAGCACCTTCCCCGCGTCCGGGGTCTCCAGGTCCACCAGCATGCGGGCGATCGTGGTCTTGCCCGACCCCGATTCGCCGACGATGCCGAGCGACTTGCCCTCCTCCAGCCGGAAGGAGACGTCGTTCACCGCGCGCACGGGGCCGAAGTCCTTGCGCAGGTCCTCCACTTCGAGCAGGGTCACCGGGAGACCTCCAGGGGGCGCAGGCACGCCGTTTCGGCGGTGTCGTGCGTGGTCAGGGGAACGCGGTCCTGCTCGCACTCGGGAACGACCCGTTCGCAGCGGGGTGCGAAGGGACAGCCGGACACGGACTGATCGAGGCCGAGAGGGCGGCCGCGGATCGCGTCGAGGCGGACGGCGGGGCCGTCCAGGTGGGGGCGGGAGCCGAGCAGGGCCGCGGTGTACGGATGGCGCGGAGCGGTGAAGAGATGCTGGGTCGGCTGGGACTCCATCACCTGGCCCGCGTACAGGACGTAGACCCGGTCGCAGATCGCACCGGCGAGGTCCAGGTCGTGGGTGACGAAGAGCATGCCCATGCCCCGCTCGCGGCGCAACCGGGTGAGGATCGCGATGACCTCGGCCTGCGTGGACACGTCCAGGGCGGTGGTCGGCTCGTCGGCGAGCAGCAGGCGCGGGTCCGCGGCCAGCGCGGCCGCGATCACGACGCGCTGCAGCATGCCGCCGGAGAACTCGTGCGGCCACCGCCGCAGAGCACCACCCGGATCGGTGATGCCCACCGCCTCAAGGAGTTCGGCGGCCCGTGAGTCGGCTTCCTGACGGGTCAGAGCGCCGTTGGTGCGCATCGCCTCGGTCAGGAAGTCACCGACGCGGTACAGCGGGTTGATCGACGAGCGCGGGTCCTGGAAGATCATCGCCGCCGTTCCGCCGCGCATCCGCCGCAGTGACGCCTTGTCCATGCTGTACCCGACCGTGGAGTCGAACACGGTCTGGTCCGCGACCTTGATCGTGCCGGTGGTGGTTGCGCCGGAGGGGAACAGTCCGAGCGCGGCGCGGCTCGTCACCGACTTGCCCGACCCGGATTCGCCGACCAGGCCGACTGTCTCGCCGTCCTCGACCGTGATCGACACCCGGTCGAGGATGGGCCGGGCGGCCCGTCCGGGCGGCAGGGCGACCGTCAGGTCCTGGATGCTGAGGAGTGTCATCTACCGCTCCCTGCGGGTGACCCGGTCGGCGATGCCCTCGCCGACGATGTTGAACGCCACCACGGCCAGTACCACGGCGAGACCGGGCACGAGCGCCGACATGGGCGCGCCGAGCAGGATGGCCTGCTGCGCCTGGTTGATCTCGTTGCCCCAGTCGGCGCCCGGCGGCTGCACGCCGAATCCCAGGTACGACAGGGTGGCGAGGTCGATGAGCGCGTAGCCGAAGTTCAGCGTGGACTGGGCGAAGATGACGCCCGAGATGTTCGGCAGGACGTGCCGCAGCGAGATCGTCCGGCCGGCGAAGCCCTGGACGCGGTAGGCGGCGACGTACGGCTTGGCCTGCTCGGCCAGGGCGGCGGCGCGGACCAGTCGGGCGATGTACGGGGTGTAGGCGATGCCCATCGCGATCACCGGGGCGGTCAGGCCGGGGCCGACCATGGCCACCACGACGATCGAGATGAGCAGCGCGGGGAAGGCGAAGACCAGGTCGAGGAGGCGTGTGATGCCCGAGTCGGCCAGTCCGCCCTTCCAGGCCGAGACCAGACCGAGGACCACGCCGAGGGCCGTGGACATGATGACCACGACGAACGGGGCGAGCAGGCTGGGCCTGGTGCCGTGGATCAGCCGGGACAGGGTGTCCCGGCCGGAGTAGTCGGTGCCGAGCAGGTGCTCGGCCGACGGCGGCGCCATCGACACGGTGAGATCGGCGTAGGCGGGGTCGTGCGGCGCGATCCAGGGGGCGAGGAGAGCGACGAGGACCAGCAGGCCCAGGACGACGACCGCCGTCCAGAACACCGGGCCGAAGCCCGTGGCCCGCAGCCGTCCGAGCAGCGCTCGGCGAGTAAGAGCGATGGTGCTCATGCCTTCCTCCCCGTGCCGCCGAGCCGGACCCGCGGGTCGAGCGCCGACCCGATCACGTCGACCAGCGTGTTGGTGACCACGAAAACGAGCACGACCAGCAGGCAGACCGCCTGCACGACGGGGAAGTCCTTGGTCGTCACCGACTGGATGAGCAGCGAACCGATTCCGGACAGGCCGAAGACGACCTCGATGACCGAGGTGAGGACGACGAGGCCGGCGGCCAGCAGGCCGGTCATGGCGATCACGGGCGGCAGCGCGTTGCGCAGTACGTGCCGGCGAACCACCCGGTTCTCGGCCAGGCCGCGCGAGCGGGCGACCTCGACGTGCTCGCGCCGGACCTCCTCGAGGACGCTGGACCGGGTGATCCTGGACAGCAGGCCCACGTAGGACATGCCCAGCGCGACGGCGGGCAGGGTGAGGTGCCAGATCCGGTCCCAGAAGCCGTTGCCGTCACCGAACACCGGGAACCAGCCGAGCGTCACGGAGAACAGGCCGATCAGGACGATGCCGGCGACGAAGGCCGGCAGCGCGGTGGCCACGGTGGTGACCACCATCAGGATCGTGTCGACCACGCCTCCGCGCAGGGCGCCGGCGAGGCCGAGCAGGGCGCCGGCGGTCACACTGAGCAGCAGGGTGTAGGCGACGAGGTAGAACGTCCCGGGCAGCCGGGCGGCGAGCAGGGAGGACACCTCCTGCCGGTGCTGCACCGAGCGGCCGAAGTCGCCTTGCAGGACGCCGCCGAGCCAGTGGACGTACTGCTCGAAGAACGGGTCGTTCAGGTGGTACTGGGCGCGGATGGCGTCCATGGCCTCCGGGGAGACCGAGCGGCCCTTGGTCAGGAACGTCGCCGGGTCTCCCGGTGCCAGGTGGACCATGCAGAACACAAGGAAGGACGTGACCAGAAGGGTGAGCGCGAGCCCACCCAACCTGGCCAGGAGGAATCTCGTCACTGAGTCGATCCGATCTGAGCGCCCCACGGGGAGTACAGGTAGGCGTTGGTGGCGGGCACGCCGGTGACACGCTTGCTGAGGAAGAGGGAGTTAGGGGTCTGCAGCAGCGGGATCCAGAGCAGTTCCTCGCTCACGATCTTCTCGGCCTTGACGGTGATCGCGGCACGCTTGGCCGCATCGTCCTCGCCGACGCCCTGCGCGATCAGCTTGTCGTACGCGTCGTTCTTGTAGCCGCCGTAGTTGGCGAAGGCATCGCTCTGCCAGTTCGTGTACACGTTCAGCGGGTCGGCGATGTCGTCGTACCAGCTGGTGGGGAACAGGTCGATGCCCTCGCGTGCCTTGGGGTCGCTGAACAGCGAACTGTAGGCGTCCGGCGCGACGGTCTTGATCGTCACGTCGAGGCCGGCGCGCTTGCCCGCGGCCTGGACCTCGGTGCAGATCACTGCGTTGATCGGGTCCGCGCTGTTGGCCGCGATGACGATCGGGCGGGACGGGGCGCCGACCTCCTGGACCAGCTTCTTGGCCTGCGCGAGGTCCTGGTCCACCGAGGGCAGCGCGTCGTAGGCCTTCTTGTAGACGGCCTTGGCCGGCTCCTGCCCCCAGGTGAAGTCGGACACGATCGCCTTCGACGGCTCCCCGTGCCCGGCGTACGCGGTCTTCAGCAGCGCCTTCCTGTCGATCGCGAGGGAGAGCGCCTTGCGGATGCGCTGATCGGCAAGCGCGCCCTTGAGGTCGGCGACGACCAGGCTGAGTGAGGAGGTCGTCGGGCCGTAGTGGACCGTGCCCTGCTGCGAGGCGAGCAGCTTGGGCAGGGCGGTGGCGCCGATGTCGTAGGCGCCGTCGATCTCGCCGGACACCATCGCGTTGACCGCGGTCGAGGGGTCGGCGAGGAAGGCGAAGTCGAGGGTCTTGGTCTTGGCCGCGTGAGCGGTGTCCCAGTAGCCGTCGAACCGGGTGAGGCTGATCGACTGCCCCTTGGTCCACGTGGCGAGCTTGAACGGGCCGGTGCAGTCGAGGCCGCCGTCCGGGGTGCCGAACTTCGTCCCCTGCTTGGTGACGTACGCCTTGCTCCCGACGACACCGGGCGGGGCCGCGAGGAGCTGGTTGAACAGCGCGTCGGGCTTGGTCAGTTTGACCGTCACCTGGTGGTCGCCGCTTGTGTTGACCGAGTCGACGTTGGCGAAGACGCCCGCCCAGTAGGAACCGAGTTCGGGGTTGAGGTGGCGGTTCAGGCTGTACGCGACGTCCTCGGCGGTCATCGTGGAGCCGTCATGGAACTTCACGCCTTGCCGGATCGTGTAGACCCACGTCTTCGGGTCGGGGTGGTCGATCTTCTCGGCGAGGTTGGGCTTGACGGAGAAGTCCGAACCGAGGCGCAGCAGGCTCTCGCAGACGTTGGCGATCACGGTGTTCGGCGGGTAGTCGTACCCGTAGATCCAGTCCAGCGTGCTCGGCTCCGTACCGAGGTTCCACCGCACCTTGTCGAGCTCGCCCTTGGCTGCGGGCGTGTCGGTGATCAGCTTGACGTCCTTGCCGGTGGGTGACTTGGTGCCCGCCGGGCCGCCGGAACAGGCGGCCGCCGTCACCAGGACGAGCCCGACCGCCGCACATCGTGTGCCGCGGGTCCTCTGTGTGCTACGAGTCATGGTGGAACTCCTGATCAGAAGGGGCGGGGCCAGACCTGGCGGCCACCGAGCCATGTGGACGTGACGGGCAGAGCGGAGAGCTGGTCGGCGGGGACCTGGAGCGGGTCGTCGGCCAGGACGGTGAAGTCGGCGAGGAAGCCCGGGGCGATGCGGCCCTTGTCGTGTTCCTCGCCGCAGGCCAGGGCCGCGCCCGTGGTGTAGAGCCCCAGAGCCTCGGCCGCGGTGATGCGCTGCTCTCCGCCCAGGACCTCTCCGCCCGCGGTCGTCCTGGTGACGCAGGACTGCAGGGCGAGCAGCGGCTCATAAGGACCGCACGGGTAGTCCGAGGACCCGGCCACCGGGATGCCGGCGTCGAGCAGGGAGCGGTGGGCGAACATGCGCGAGAGCCGGTCACCGTAGTAGCCGGGCAGCTTCTCGCCGTGGAAGGCCACGTAGCTGCCGAAGGGGACCGCGATCAGACCCAGCGCGCGCATCCGGGCGATGATGTCGTCGTCGATCACGGAGCAGTGCTCTATCCGGTGGCCCGCGACCGGGCGGCCCGACGTCTTCTCCAGCCGCTCGAACGCGTCGAGCAGGAGCCGGATCGCCCGGTCGCCGTTGGCGTGCACGGCGAGACGACTGCCGGCGCCGTGCACATCCGCGAGGACGCGATCCAGTTCCGCCTCGCCAAGGACCTGCTGGCCGTGGTCGCCGTCCTCGTACGGCTGCTCCAGCAGACAGGTGCCGCCGCCCACCGCGCCGTCCAGGAAGACCTTGACGCCGACGAAGCGCAGGGTCGGGTCGCCGAATCCGGTGAGCAGGCCGAGGTCGCGCTGGGAAGCGAAGTAGTCGTGATTCACCAGCATGCCCACCCGCGCGGTGAGCAGCCCGCGGTCGCGGGCCTCCTGAAGCAGCCGCAGCCCCCGGGGGTTGACGTCGGCGTCGCAGAGCGAGGTGAGGCCGGCCGCGTTCAGCTTGCCGAGGAACGCGGCGAGTGCGGTGAGCCGGTCGGCGAGGTCCGGTTCCGGGACCAGAGCGCCGCCCACGGCGAACGGCGCCATCGCCCGCTCGTACAGCACGCCGTTCAGCCGTCCCGCGCCGTCGCGGCCGTACGAGCCGCCGGCCGGCGGTACCGACTCGTCGGTCAGCCCGGCGAGTTCCAGCGCCCGGGTGTTGGCGACGGCCCAGTGGGCCGCGATGTGCATGACCAGGACCGGCCGCGCGGGGCAGATGCGGTCCAGGTCGTCGCGGTCCAGCACCCGTCCGCCGGTGGACTTGCCGTGGTCGTAGCGGGTGGCCAGCACCCACGAGCCGGCGTTCGTCTCGCCCGCGCGGCCGAGCAGGGCCGCCGCGACCCCCTCCGGGGTCGTGCATTCGGACAGGTCCACCTGGAAGGACTCGTCGGCGATCGCGGTGGGATGGATGTGCGCGTCGTGCAGGCCGGGCACCACCACCGCGTCGCCCAGGTCGACGCGCTCGGCGACGAGGTGCTTCGCGCGCAGGTCCCGCCAGTCGCCGACGGCCAGGATCCGGTCGCCGGAGACGACGAACGCATCGGCTTCGGACGGGGTGTCGGCGAGCGTGTGGACGCGACGGGCACGGACGACCGCGTAGGGCATCTCAGACATGCGCGTCATCCGCCAGGTCCAGTTCCCGCAGCGCGGGCACCTCGTGCAGCCCGGTGGCCTGCCGTACGGCGTCCCGGATCGCCTCGGCGGTGACAGCGGCGGCGACGCCCTCAAGGGCCAGCATGTTCTGGACCTCGACCTCGCCGGTGGCCACGGCGAACGCGGTGTCGCCGTCCAGTCCGGTCGCACACGGGCTGACCGCGTGGGCAACGCCGCCGTGACCGGCGTGCGCCAGTCGCCACGCCTCGCGCTTGGTCAGCCTGGCGTCGGTGGCGACGACGACCAGCGTGGTCGCCTTGCCCCACTCCTGCTGCGGCCGCTCGTCGGTCGCGAACGCCTCGGTGACCCGGAAGAACTCGCCGTCCCGCCGCAGTCCCGCAAGCACCTGACCGTCCTCGCCGATCACGTCGCCGATCGGGTTGACCACGGCCCACGCGGCGACGGTCGGGCCCTGCGCGGTACGGCGCGAGGCCCGCCCGAAGCCGCCCTTCGTCGATCCGCCCGGCCCGTCGATGGAACCCGCGGTCACGCCTGTGCCCGCGCCGACGGTCCCCACCTCTTCGTCACCTGCCGGGACGGCGGCTTCGTACGCGATGTGTGCCGCGTGAAGCTCGGGCCAGGCGATGCGCCCGACCTCCAGGTCGAACACCACCGCGGACACCACGCCGGGCACCGTGACTCCACGCTGCCGTTCGGCCAGTACGTTCTGCAGATACGACGCGGCGGTCAGGCCGTAACAGCTGCCACCGGTCAGGACGATGGCGTCGGCCGTGTCGGAACAGCCGTACTGGTCGTAGGTGGCCAGATTGAGTGTCCCGGGATTCTGTCCCCGGGGCGCCGCCGCCACCGTCGCCTGCTCCGGCACGACGAACACCGTCAGCCCGGTTCCCGCGTCCCGATCGGTCCAATGGCCGATGCGCAGCCCCTTGATCACTTCTGCCCCTCTCGACGACCAACGTGGGGCGGACATTAGGAAACGTCGAGGTGGCGGCGACATCGTCCGGCTTACGTATATGTGGTCCAGGGACTCGAGACGCCTCGGTGGGGCTTAACAGCACGGACACGAATGACTCACGGGGTGGACACGGATCGCCGGCAGGGTGAGGGCACCCTGCTAACCTCCAGCCACCGCACTGGGGAGAGCCGATGGACTCATGGCCCGACGTGAGCCGCCTGGGCGCGCGCCGCATGGACGTACTCGCCGAGGTCGGCTTCCGCGCCGCCCAGGGCCACGGGGCGGCGGTCGGGGCCGACGTCATGGACGCGCTCCGGGAGATCGTCCCGGCCGAGGCGTACGAACTGGTCGTCTACGACTCGGTGGCGGACCGCCATCACAGCCTGACCTTCGACGGCTATCAGCGGGAGCACCCCCAGGTGGGCGCCGTGGAGTTCACCCTGACGGAGACCTTCCGGCAGATCATCGCGCTCCGCGGTCCCAGCCGGATGAACGATCCGGGCAGCGACTTCTCCCAGACCTCCTACTTCCAGGACTACATCGGCCCCCACGGCTGGCGCGCCGGCCTCACCGCACCGCTGTTCCTGCGCGACGGCCGTTACACCGGCCTGCTCCACCTCAGCGCCCGCGACCCGGAGGCGTTCGACGAGGGGACGAGCGAGGTCATCCGGGCCGTGTCGCCCGTACTCGCTCACGTCACTGACGTGATGCGCCACGTGGATCCACTCGGCCTGCCGCAGGGATGCAGCGCGCTGGCGTTCGAGACGACTGGTTCGCAGCGCCCTCTGACGGGACGGCCTTTCTCCGCGGCGATCGCCGCGGAACCGCGCATGGCCGACCTCGTCCGGGAGTTTCTCTTTTCGGGCGAGTCCCACCGCAGAGGGCTGTGGCAGGACCGGACCGGCCGCTGGAGGGATCTGTATCTGGTCCGCTCGGCCTCGCCGATCGACGGCTCACCCGACTGCGTAGTCCTCGCGGAACGGCCCTGCCGCGTCCCCTACGGCCTCACCCCGCGAGAACTGGACGTCCTGAGCCTGATCGCCCACGGCCTGTCCAACCCCGAGATCGCAGCCCGGCTCGTGCTCAGCGTCCGCACCATCACCACCCACATCGTGCACATCTTCGACAAGCTCGGATGCGACAGCCGCGTCCGAGCCGCGGCGATCGCCCTGCGGGAGGGGCTGGTCCGGGTGGAGTTCGCCGACGTGTGACCGGTTCGCGTGGACATCGACGGTCAATGACCCAGGCGGCCGTCCGATGCCGACGCGGCTGATCGTTGAGAGCTCCCTGAGGTCAACGTTCCTTTCAAGCACCCGACTTCACCCCTCGAAAGGCGCCCGGTCGGGGCTGCGAGACGAAGCCGACGCAGCCGGGCGGCCTGCTCACGGGGTGGTGAAATCCCCTGAACGGTCGTCATACGTGAACGCCGGGAGGCCTCGCAGCGGCCGAGTTCGCCGCCGCCTCCCACATGTGTCTAGGCGGCGGGGGAAACAACCGACACAGTGTCCGGCCCGCCGCCTGCCCAGACGTGGTGCGATGCCTTCGTAGCCCAGACCGCTACCTGCCCCGGCGGCCGCCAAGGCCCCGGATGAGCACGACTGCCACGTGACCGGCCGCTGCCACTCGCAGCGCTGCCGTCCACGGCCTCATGGGGAACAGCCCCCACCAGCGGAGAAGCGGAACCCCTCGCCGTGACGTCGAGGCGACAGCACCCGCCGACCGCGACACCTTCAGCCGAGAAAGGCCCACACACCATGAAGACCATCAACCACTGGATCGGTGGCAAGACCGTCGAGGGCACGTCGGGCAACTGGGGCCCGGTCACCGACCCGGCCACCGGCGCCGTCACCACGCAGGTCGCGCTCGCGTCCGTCGAGGAGGTCGACGCCGCCGTCCAGTCCGCGAAGGACGCCTTCGCGACCTGGGGCACCTCCTCGCTCGCCCAGCGCACCACGATTCTCTTCAAGTTCCGCGCGCTGCTCGACGCCAACCGCGACGCCATCGCCGACCTGATCGTCGCCGAGCACGGCAAGGTGCACTCCGACGCCCTCGGCGAGGTCGCCCGCGGCCTGGAGATCGTCGACCTGGCCTGCGGCATCACCGTCCAGCTCAAGGGCGAGCTCTCCACGCAGGTCGCGAACCGCGTGGACGTGGCCTCGATCCGCCAGCCGGTGGGTGTCGTCGCCGGCATCACGCCCTTCAACTTCCCGGCCATGGTGCCGATGTGGATGTTCCCGATCGCCATCGCGACCGGCAACACCTTCGTCCTCAAGCCGAGCGAGAAGGACCCGTCGACGGCCATCAAGCTCGCCGAGCTGTTCGCCGAGGCGGGCCTCCCGGACGGCGTCTTCAACGTCCTCAACGGTGACAAGGTCTCCGTGGACCGCCTCCTGGAGCACCCGGACGTCGCCGCGATCTCCTTCGTCGGCTCGACCCCGATCGCCCGCCACATCCACACCACCGCCTCCGCCAACGGCAAGCGCGTCCAGGCGCTCGGCGGCGCGAAGAACCACATGCTGGTCCTCCCGGACGCCGACCTCGACGCCGCCGCCGACGCGGCCGTCTCCGCGGCGTACGGCTCCGCCGGCGAGCGCTGCATGGCGATCTCCGCGGTCGTGGCCGTCGGCGCCATCGGCGACGAGCTCGTCGAGAAGATCCGCGAGCGCGCCGAGAAGATCAAGATCGGCCCCGGCACGGACCCGACCTCCGAGATGGGCCCGCTCATCACGGCCGTCCACCGCGACAAGGTCGCCTCCTACGTCACCGGCGCCGCGGCCGAGGGCTGCGAGGTCGTCCTCGACGGCACCGGCTACACCGTCGAGGGCCACGAGAACGGCCACTGGATCGGCCTCTCCCTCCTGGACCACGTGCCCACCACGGCCGCCGCCTACCAGGACGAGATCTTCGGCCCGGTCCTCTGCGTCCTGCGCGCCGACAGCTACGAGGAGGGCCTCGCGCTCATCAACTCCTCGAAGTTCGGCAACGGCACCGCGATCTTCACCCGTGACGGCGGCGCCGCCCGCCGCTTCCAGATGGAGGTCGAGGCCGGCATGGTCGGCGTCAACGTGCCGATCCCGGTGCCGGTGGGCTACCACTCCTTCGGTGGCTGGAAGGACTCGCTCTTCGGCGACCACCACATCTACGGCAACGACGGCGTGCACTTCTACACCCGCGGCAAGGTCGTCACCACCCGCTGGCCGGACCCGTCCGACGGCCCGTCCGGTGTGGACCTGGGCTTCCCGCGCAACCACTGACACGAAGCCGCCGGCGAGCGTGCGTGAGTGTGGCCGCCCGCTTCCCGGTCGCGCCGACGGCACCTGACGGAGATTTCCCCTCCAACCGAGCAATTGACAAGAGGAACACGACAATGACGAGTACGCGCACCACTCTGGCCGGAACGCCGAACGGTCAGGGCAGCGACACGTCCGGCACCGCTGGCGCCGCACCGGGTGCCCCACACCCTGCCGCGGCATCAGCCGCGCGGCACATGTGGATGCACTTCGCCCGCATGGGCCAGTACCCGCAGACCCCTATCCCGGTGATCACCAAGGGCGAGGGCAGCTACATCTGGGACGACCGCGGCCGTCGCATCCTGGACGGCCTCTCCGGTCTCTTCGTCGTCCAGGCCGGCCACGGACGACGCGAGCTCGCCGAGGTCGCGGCGAAGCAAGCCGGCGAGCTCGCCTACTTCCCCATCTGGGGCTACACCACGCCGCCTGCGGCGGAACTCGCCGAGCGGCTGGCGCACCTGGCCCCCGGTGACCTGAACCGGGTCTTCTTCACCACGGGCGGCGGCGAGGCCGTCGAGTCCGCGTGGAAGGTCGCGAAGCAGTACTTCAAGCTGACCGGAAAGCCGTACAAGCACAAGGTCATCAGCCGCTCCGTGGCCTACCACGGGACACCGCACGGCGCCCTTGCCATCACCGGGCTGCCGGCGATGAAGCAGGACTTCGAGCCGCTGGCCCCGGGCGGGTTCCGCGTGCCCAACACCAACCTCTACCGACACCCGGAGTTCGCCGATGATCCGGAGGCGTTCGGCCGCTGGGCCGCCGACCGGATCGAGGAGGCCATCCTCTTCGAAGGGCCGAACACCGTCGCGGCGGTCGTGCTCGAGCCGGTGCAGAACTCCGGCGGCTGCCTCACCCCGCCCCCCGGCTACTTCGCCCGGGTCCGGGAGATCTGCGACCGCCACGATGTCCTGCTGGTCTCGGACGAGGTCATCTGCGCGTTCGGCCGCCACGGGAAGACCTTCGCCTGCGAGAAGTTCGGCTACACCCCGGACCTGATCACCTGCGCCAAGGGCATGAGCTCCGGCTACGGGGCGATCGGCGCGATGATCGCCTCGGACCGCGTCATGGAACCCTTCCTGCGACCCAGGACCGCCTTCCCGCACGGCTACACCTTCGGCGGGCACCCCGTGTCCGCCGCGGTCGCGCTCGCGAACCTCGACCTGATGGAGCGGGAGAAGCTGAACGAGCGCGTCCTCGGCCACGAGGCCGCGTTCGGCGCCACGCTGCGCAAGCTGCTCGACCTGCCCATCGTCGGCGACGTGCGAGGCGACGGCTACTTCTGGGCGGTCGAGCTGGTCAAGGACAAGGAGACTCGCACGACTTTCCAGCCCGAGGAGCGCGAGCTCCTGGTCCGTGGCTTCCTGCCCAAGGCTCTCTACGACAACGGCCTCTACTGCCGGCCCGACGACCGCGGCGACGTCGTTGTACAGGTCGCGCCGCCCCTGATCTCAGGCCAGGCCGAATTCGACGAGATCGAGCAGATCCTGCGACACACCCTGACCGAGGCCCAGGGACTCGTCCAGGAGATCCGGTCCGTATAGCAAACGGCTTGGTATCGCCGGAGATGGGCAGCGTCCAGGCTGTCTCCCCAGGAGCGGACCGAGCCACCGGCGCGGCCCGGACACCGATCCTGCGATGGACCCGGCACCACGCCGGTTCCCCGGTCGCGAGCACAGCGCCGGCCGGGCTCGGCTCGGATACGAGACCGCGATGTCCGGCCTCGTGGTCGAAGGCGGTGGATCGCGGCAGCACGGTGTGTTGGCACCGGCGGACAACCGGTCCGGGGCGATGTTGTCCTGCTCGACAAACGGAACACACCCTCGCCGGGGCTAGCGTGCATGCTTCGTCGTCCGTCCCGGAGACCGCCATGCATCCATCCGTCACCCCTCCCTCCGACGCCGGCGGTGCCCGACTGCGGCACCTGGTCCCGGCCCTCGCCCGTCCGCACATCGAGCTGCTCGCCGCACCGCAGGGACTTGAGGCTCCCCTCACGTCCGTGGTCTTCGCCGAGCCGGAGGACCCGCCGCGGGACCGCGACGGACAGCTGGCGCTGATCGTCGGAGCCCGCGGCAGGAGGTCGATGCCGCTGCTCATCGGTGCGGCGCGGGCGGGGGCGTCGGCGGTCGCCGTCAAGACGGACACGGACACCGAGGCCGTTGAGGCGCTCCGCGACGCGGCCTCCGAGTGCGGGATCGCCCTCTTCGGCGTCGGCGACGAGGCCCAGCGGACCTGGACCGTGCTGGGCCGGGACCACCGCGTGGTGGAGCCGGCGGAGGAGTACCTGGAGTACCTGCGGGCGCAGAGGGTCTCACCGAACACGGTCAAGTCCTACGGCCGGGCACTGGCGCTGTGGTGGCAGTACCTCGACGTGTTCGGGCTGGCCTGGGACGCGGTGTCGCTGGAGGACTTCGGGGCCTTCCTGACATGGCTTCGGACCGGCGAGGGTCCGGAGGTCACTGCGCTCGATCCTGGGCAGGCCAGGTTCGCGGAGTCGACGGTCGCGGTGCGGTTGCGGGCCGTGCTCTCCTGCTACACGTACCACGAACTCAACGGGGTCGATCTCGGACGGCAGCTGCACCGAATCACCCACGGCCGAAGCGGCAACTACAGACCGCTCCTGGAGCACATCGCCCGACGCAAGGGCGGCCGGCGGACCACGATCCGTGTGCGGCAGAAGCGCCCCGCAGCCCCTCCCACACTCACTCCGCGGCAGATCGACCGGATCTGCGGTGCCTGCGCGTCCTGGGATGACGAGGCCCGTGAATGGCGGGGGTCGGTACGCAACCGGCTGCTGTGGGCCCTGCTGGCCGAGTCCGGGCTCCGCCTGGGCGAGGCGCTCGGGCTGCAGCACCGCGACTGGCACACCGGCCGCGGCGACACCCCGTTCATCGAAGTCGTCGCGCGTGAGCACGAGCACGAGGTCCGCGCCAAGAGCGGCTACCGGCGCCTGTATGTCTCCGACGAGGTCGACCGGCTCTACGGCGAGTACGTCTGGCAACTGTGCGAGGCCGGCGCCGACCTGGTCACCGATGACTTCGACGCCTCGTACGTGTTCGTCAACCTCGACCGCGAGCCCCGGTTCGCCCCGTGGAAGCCTGACAGCGTCTACGACCTGGTGGACCGGCTCCGCCGCGAGCTCGCCGGGCAGGTCCCGGACGGCTGGACGCCGCACTGGTTCCGGCACACCCACGCCACAGCGCTGCTTCTGTCCGGGGTCCCGATGCACGTGGTCAGCCGCAGACTCGGCCACGCGGACGTGCAGACCACGATGAACACGTATGCCCACGTCACCGAGGACGCCGAACTGCGGGCCGTGGCCGACTGGACCAAACTCACCGCCAGCTGGCGGGCCGCGCTGGACATCGAACCGATCGGACCGTGCTGATGAGCGCCAAGCTCCTGCTGGAGAACATGCGGGACACCTCCGGTTACTTCCAGCAAGACGTGCTGGACACCGCGTGGGCCGCCGTCCCGGAGCGGTTCCACACGGTCGGTCTGGCCACGGGCAATCTGGAGCCCACCGATCTCGGCGCCTTCACGCTGGGCAAGCACCAGAACAGCTTCCGGCTCCGCTTCTTCCTGCTGCCCGCTCCGATGGACCGCGAGATGGCCTGGTGCTGCTGGCGTCTCGTCGAACTCGGCGGACGGGTTCCGGTCGGATCCTTGCAGTCGCTGATCAACTCACTGGCCAGAGCGGTGGAGGACCACCCGGACCTGCGCGGCTCGCTGATGCGACGCACCCCGCGCGAGTGGGAGCGGTCCCTGGCCGCGGCCTACGCACGGCACTACGGCCGCCTGCCCGGCAAGGGCTGGGGCCTCAACACCGGGACCGTGCTGCGGCGTTACTACCAGATGCTGTGGACCGCCTACGACCAGCGCCCCTGGTGGCAACGCGAGGTCTGGGATCCCGTGCTGGACCCGCGGATCCCGCTGCGGGCCCACGAACCGCTGGGCGACCACAGCCTGTACTTCCAGTCCCTCCAGCCGCTCTGGCTACGGCACGGCTTCCAGTGGTACCTCAAGATCGCCCTGGAGACCGGGGACCTGACGTGGACCACCGCTCGGGCCCGGCGGTCCGGGATCCAGGTCTTCGGCGACTGGATCACCGGCCAGCACCCCGCCCCTCCCACCTGGCTGCGCGATGACCCCGCCGAGGTGAGGGCGTTCATGCTGGACTACCTCAGCCATCATCACGGACGTCGAGAAGTTCTACGCGCACATGACCGACTACCGCGAGGCGGCAGCCCGGGTGCTGGAGGAACCGGCCTGGCTGCGGCTGACCCCCTACCACGCCATCTTGTGGCGCCATGGGGAGAAGGGCCGGCCCGCGGTCCAGCCGGAGCGCTGGGAGGTCATCGACGACACCGCGTTCTCCCAGATCATGGCCAACCTCCACCTGCTCGGCGCCCCGGTCGAGGAAGGTGGGTTCGGCGACGAGCAGGTCATGCGGATCATGATGCTCCAGGCCCGCCTCGGCCGGCGGATCAGCGAGATCCGGATGCTCGACCGTGACCCGCTGTCCGCGCTGAACCAGCTCACCCGGCCCGACGAGCAGGACGCCGCCGACGGCGCCTTCGTCGCCAAACTGCGTTACCAGCAGACGAAGATCGAGCAGGCGCCGGACACCATCCTCGTCGACGCCGAGGTCGTCGCCATCATCCGCGCCCAGCAGCAGTGGGCTGACACCTACCTCGGGCCCCGCTGGGCGGCGGGCGCGAGCCCCAAATACCTCTTCCTGGCCCACAAGATGAACCGGAACGCCGACAAGCCCTACCCTGTTGAGCGAATCCATCAGACGCTGTCCGAGTTCGCCCGCCGCCTCGGCATCCGCGACAGCGCCGGGCGGCTGGTCGACTTCAACCGCACCCACCGATTCCGGCACACCAAGGCCACCAGCCTCCTCAACGCCGGTGTCCCGCTGCACGTCGTCCAGCGCTACTTCGGGCACCTGTCGCCGGCCATGCTGATGCACTACGCGCAGACCCTCGCCGAGACCCACGAGCGGGAGTTCCTGCGCTACCGGAAGATCACCGCCGACGCCCGGGAGCTGCCCACCGACCCGCGCGACCTCTACGACATGCTGGAGTTGGACAAGCGCACCGACCGCATCCTGCCCAACGGCCTGTGTCTACTGCCACCCCGGCAGGCATGCGCGAAAGGCAACGCCTGCCTGACCTGCGACAAGTTCGCCACCGATGTCACCTTTCTGCCCGAACTAACCGCCCAGCGGCAGCGCACCGACCAGCTCATCGCCGAACGGCAGAACGCGTTCACGGCCCGGACCGGGCAGCCGATGGGCGAGGACAACATCTGGCTCGCCGGACGCCGCCAGGAACAGGACGCCCTCGGCCGCATCATCCTCAAGCTCGAACAGACCCGCCTCGCCGACGGGCCCCCGCAGGCCGTCCGCGGGGCCGGTGTCGACGCCCGCACCGACGCAATCACTCGCAGCCAGAACGAGAGCTGACCGGCATGCGCGGCAACCCGGGCAACCTCCGCCAGGCCGCCGCCCGCAAGAGCGCTGCCGCTCAGGCCCGCGCCGAGAAGGGCCTACGCGAGATGATCCGCCGCGGACAGCCCATCACCTTCCGCGGCCTCGCCCAGACCGCCGACGTCTCGCTCGACTTCCTCTACCGCAGCACTGAGATCCGCCGACGCGTCGAACAGCTGAGGACCCAACAGCGAAGCCACCCGCCGAGGCCGGCCACGCAGCCGCCCGACGACTCGCCCAGGAGCGTCGTGCGCACCCTCACCGCCCAGCTCACCGTACTCAAACGACGGCACCGCGACGAGGTCCAGGCCTGCGGCAGGCCCTCGAAGCCGCCCAGAGCGAGAACCTCGAACTGCGACGCCGCCTCGGCCCCCGGCACACCGCCCGCCCCGAGCCGTGATCTTCTGATTTTGTGCCAGTGTGCGGGTTCCTACCGTTTGACGCGCCCGCGAATGGCCAAGACCATGAGGGCCAGAAGGAGCGCTCCGAGGAGTCGACTGACCATCTCGATATAGGTGCCCCAGGTCGTGAGGTTCTGGCCACTGGAGCGGAAGACGGCCGAGTTCACAACCACACGCACAGCTTTCTCCGTGCGTTTCCAACTGAACCGGTCAGCTATGGCACTGTTCAGGACCGGGTCCGGGGTGTCGATGATGAGGGCCACTTCGCGGCCGGCCCAGGCCTGGGTCCCAGTGACCTGAGGCTTGGGGTCGCTGTTCGGCAGCCCCCAGAGCATCAGCGCGAGCATGGTGGCGGCGACCGTGACGGTCAGCCAGCAGAACGCTCGCGAGGCACGCAGGCCGTATCCCGACAGTGCCCAGTACATGTGCAGGAGCCAGCGTTCCGTACGGGTGGTGCCACGGCCGTCGCGACGGCGGTCGCGGCGGCGCATTTCCATCTCGCCGTAGTAGAAGTCCGCGGCACCTGGTTCATTCTTGCCGTCCTCGAACGCCTTGCGAAGCTGCCGATACACCACCACCAAGGCCGCCGGACCCGGCGGCCTATAGTCCGAGCCCTGCGAATGAGGCGTCCACCCCTCCCCCGCCGTGACACGTCCCGCCTGAGCTCGCCAGTGATGTTCCTCAGCGAGCACCTGCCGCCTGGTCCACCGCACCGGCCGCAGACCCCAACGCACCCCCTTAGGCGGGGCATCGAAGAGGCACTCACCCTCCAGACGAAGCTGATCCAGATGGTGCGCGCCAGAGAAGGTACAACGACGCAGATCGACGTCTGTCAACACCAGCAGGGCCGCGTCGACCCGGCGCACTGAGAGCACAGAGGCAGTCGTCTCTGGCCGATTGGCGAGGTCCGTCGGCAAAGGGCTTCGATGTCGGGCATTGGAGACCACGGTGACCGGATGGCTCAAGACCGCTTCAGACAGATCCACCTCCGCATAGCTCACCCGGAGCGTGGCGGGACCGTCGAACCTCGTCCCGACACAGGACATTCGCTCGGCAGCCACCTCCACCGTCACCGGACCGGCGAACTCGACGTGGTCCAGACTCAGCCGCCCACTGCAGGCCAGCGGACCAAGAGCTCGGGCGGTCTCGAACTTCGCCCTGTCGAAGTGCCAGGTGCAGTTTCCCGAACGGGTGAACCGCGCTCCGCTGAAACGCGCGTCGCCCATGAAGGTCGCCTTGCCGAAGCCGGCGATCTCGCCGTTGAAGGTTGCCTGGTCGAAGCTGGCCCAGTAGTTGAAGGTTGCCTCACCGAACGACACTTGATCTTCGAAGGTCGTCCCGGTGAAGTCGCCACCACCGTCGAAGATCACCTGACCGAAACGCGCGTTGCTCCCGAACATCGCCCCCATGAACGAGGCGCCTCCGGGGAATGCCGCCTGATCGAAACGCGCCCAGCCCGTGAACCTTGCCCCAATGAACGTGGCGGTGCCCGTGAAAGTCGCGTTCTCGAACTTGGCGTCGCCCAGATGAGGTGCACCGGTGGCAGGATCCCGGACCGCATTGAGCACATCGTTGAGCAGCTCCGGAGTGAAGGTCACACCACGAGCGTGGATGTCCGCTCCGGGATGAAGAGTGGACAGATAGGCGCCGAGGGTGGCGGTGTCGAGATGGGCAAGGCATGTGCCATGCCCCGGAAGCACGGGTGCATCGCAGCCTCCTGAGCCGTCTGCAGGATCAGCGCCGTGTCCACAAAGAGCCGGTGGCTGCGGGATGGGGGACTGCGTCGGTGCGGTTATGTCGTACACGACGGCCAAGCTACCTCTGCAGTTGCTCACTATTGATGGATCGCCAGTCGTGATTGCTGCTGAACGCCCTTACAGACGCGACCGTAAGCGTTCTACCTGCGGAAATAGCACACTTCCACCTGATTGCTCCGGATGCCCTGTGGACCCGGACGCGCCGGAGCTGGACGAGGACGAGGACGGTGGGCAGGAATGGCCTTGGGCTGCTTCGGCAAAGCGGCGAGCAGGGCACGGATCACCGACCGCGGAGGCCAGGCACGTCCTCCGCGGGACAGCTCGGCAAGATTCTTCCAGTCGATGCGGCATCCGCAGAAGAATTTTCCCCTGTTTGCGGGTCGGCGGGCGCAGACTGGCAACACCTTCGGGTCGAATTCGCCTAGCGTCTCCTGGTGAATCCGGGGACTCCTGCAGGGAGCCTCGAGAAGCACGTCCGGAGGACTTCCATGAGCGAGCAGCCCGCCCCGTACGGCGGCACCACCAACACCACGACCGCGCCGGCTCTGAAGCGGGTCCGGATCCCTCAGCTGCGTGAGATGAAGGAGCGCGGGGAGAAGTGGGCGATGCTGACGGCGTACGACATGTACGCCGCGGCGACGTTCGACGAGGCGGGCATCCCGGTGCTGCTGATCGGGGACTCGGCGTCGAACAATGTCTTCGGGAACAAGTCGTCGTTGCCGGTGACGGTGGACGAACTGCTCCCGCTGGTTCGCGCGGTGTCCGGTGCCGCCCGGCGGGCGCTGGTGATAGCGGACCTGCCGTTCGGCTCGTACGAGGCATCCGCGGAGCAGTGCTTCCACACTGCGGTGCGGTTCATGAAGGAGGCCGGCGCGCACGCGGTGAAGCTGGAAGGCGGCGAGGAGATGGTGCCCCAGGTGGAGATACTGGCCCGGCGCGGGATTCCGGTGATGGGGCACATCGGGTTCACGCCGCAGTCCGAGCACAGCCTCGGCGGCTACCGGGTGCAGGGCCGTGGCGAGGACGCGCAGCGGCTGGTGTCGGCGGCGAAGGCGCTGGAGGCGGCCGGCGCGTTCGCCGTGCTGATCGAGATGGTGCCCGAGGAGGTCGGCGCGGAGATCACCCGCAGCGTGGCGGTGCCCACCGTCGGCATCGGCGCGGGCAGCGGCTGTGACGCGCAGGTGCTGGTCTGGCAGGACATGGCGGGCCTGCGGACGGGGCGGCTGCCGCGGTTCGTGAAGCAGTACGCCGATGTGCACGGCGTGCTGCGCGAGGCGGCCCGGGACTTCGCGGCCGACGTGACGGCGGGGATATTCCCGGCACCGGAGCACACCTTCTGACCAGGAACAGACAGGTAGAGGGGGGGGGGGGGGGGGGGGGGGGGGGGGGGGGGGGGGGTCGGCGGGGGGGGGGGGGGGGGGGGGGGGGGGGGGGGGGGGGGGGAGGAGGGAGGGGGGGGGGGGGGGGGGGGAGTGGGGGGGGGGGGGGGGGAGGTTGTGGGCGGGCGTGTG
>NZ_JBVJWR010000024.1:0-117117 GCF_055602235.1 Streptomyces sp. NPDC037410
CCAGGCCCGACCCTTCAAATGGACCAAGACCGCCGACCAGATCCTCGACCGCATCTGCCGATACTGCGACAGGATCTCCGAACCAGATCACTAGGCCCGCCGCTCCACCATGCCCCGGACGTACGCCGCCTGCCCCGCGTGCTGGAGGTCGTCCGCGATCACCGACACCAGGCGGACGCCGAGGGTGACCGGGGGGTCCCAGCGGGTGTCGACGATCCGGTCCAGGTCGGCGTTCGTGACCGTACGGATCAGTTCCTCCGTACGGGCGTGGACGGCGTCGTGGTAGCCGAGCAGCAGCTCCGCCGGGGCGCGGACCCGGTCCACCTGGGCCCTGGTCATGCCGTAGCCGGTGGCGGCCTTCGGGAACGGCAGGCCGAAGCGGTCCGCCCAGCCGTCCGAGGTCCACAGCTGGTCCGTGTCGAAGGCGTCCGCGAGGTGGTCGTCCTGGACCCGGGTGAGGTGCCAGACGAGCCAGGCGACGGAATTCGCGTCGGGATCGATCCGTACGGCGAGCTCGTCGTCCGTCATTCCCTCCACGGTCTCGTGGACGACCTCACGGATCCGGCCGAACGAGTCGACCAGCAGACCGGCGCTGTTCATGGGGGCTCCTCGGGGTCGGGGACCTTGCGCACTCGGGGGTCGGGGTTCTACGACCGCTCCCGCCGCCACCGCTCGACCGCCGCCTCCACGTCGAAGGGCCTCAGGTCCAGCGGGGGACCGGCCGGCGGGCGGGCGAGCGCCTCGGCGATCCTGGTGTTGATCTCCCCGAGAATGCGGCGGACCTGGCTCTCCGAGACGGCCGTGGTCACCGCCGCCTCCGCGTCCTCGGCCGCCTTGCGCAGGGCGAGGGAGGGCGGCAGCACGGACGCGCCCTCGCGGTGCATCTTTCCCTTGATCCACCACAGCGCGTCGTACGGGGCCGAGTCGTCGGGCAGGGGTTTGCCGAAGCCGGCCAGCTTCCGGAACTCGCCGCGCTCCGCGGCCTCGCGGATCTGTTTGTCGACGAACGACTCGAAGCTGACTCCGGGCGGCTTGCGTTCGGTCATGTGTCCAGACTACGTACCGGCCGCCGTCCCGGCCTGGTCTTCCCGGCTGCCGCGGTCCGGCCCCGGCACCGTGATCCCGACCCGCCGGGAAAAGGGCAGGAGCCCCGCTCGTGCCGTGTGGCACGGAGCGGGGCTCCTTGGGTACTGCTCTAGTCGTGCGCGTTCGCCGACCCGGGCGACTTAGGCCGGGGTGACGTTCTCCGCCTGCGGACCCTTCGGGCCCTGCGTGACGTCGAACTGAACGACCTGGTTCTCCTCGAGCGAGCGGAAGCCGTTCGCGTTGATCGCGGAGTAGTGGACGAAGACATCCGGGCCGCCGCCGTCCTGGGCGATGAAGCCGAAGCCCTTTTCAGCGTTGAACCACTTCACGGTTCCGGTAGCCATGAGCCCTCCTATGGGCCAAAGGGTCGCCCTGCTCCAGAACCTGCAAACAAGTCTGAAAACTACAAAAGCCTGCGGGTCACATGCTCCGCAGGCTCTGTACTGCAAGGGAAACCAAACTGCAACTTGCGTTGAGCGTAGCACGCAGGGTGCTCGGGGCGGTAGAGGGAAAGATCACGTCACCCGCATGTTTGATTCCTCTCCGTGTGCTGACGCGCGTGCCCCGCCGATGCCCACACTGCGAGACGGGTCTAGCCTCGCGATGTGGACAAAGCAACCGACGACCAGCAGCGCAGCCGGCCCCGCGTCGGGCACATCCAGTTCCTGAACTGTCTGCCCCTCTACTGGGGCCTCGCCAGGACCGGGACGCTCCTCGATCTGGAGCTCACCAAGGACACGCCGGAGAAGCTCAGCGAGCGGCTCGTCCGGGGCGATCTCGACATCGGTCCCATCACCCTCGTCGAATACCTCCGCAACGCGGACGACCTGGTCGCGCTCCCCGACATCGCCGTCGGCTGCGACGGGCCCGTCATGTCCTGCGTGATCGTCTCCCAGCGGCCCCTGGCGGAGCTGGACGGCGCGCGCGTGGCCCTCGGCTCCACCTCCCGCACCTCCGTACGCCTCGCCCAGCTCATCCTGGCCGAGCAGTACGGGGTCCGGCCCGACTACTACACGTGCCCGCCGGACCTCGGCCTGATGATGCACGAGGCGGAGGCCGCCGTTCTGATCGGGGACGCGGCGCTGCGGGCGTCCCTGCACGACGCTCCGCGGCTCGGCCTCCAGGTCCACGACCTGGGGCTCATGTGGAAGGAGCGGACGGGTCTGCCGTTCGTCTTCGCCGTGTGGGCGGCGCGCAAGGACTTCCTGGCGCGCGAGCCGGAGACCGTCCACGAGGTCCACCAGGCGTTCCTGGCCTCGCGGGACCTCTCCCTCGAAGAGGTCGCCAAGGTCGCCGAACAGGCCGCCCGCTGGGAGACCTTCGACGCCGAACTCCTGGAGCGGTACTTCCGCACGCTCGACTTCCGTTTCGGCCCCGAGCAGCTCGCGGGCGTACGGGAGTTCGCCCGCCGCACCGGCCCCACGACCGGTTTCCCGGCGGACGTCGCGGTGGAACTCCTGCCGCCCCCGGCGCGATAAGCGGCGCAGCCGCCGGGAATGGTGCGGGAAAGAAATACCGGTGGGCCCGCCCGCGTGCCGGGCGGGCCTTTCCCCGCATCGATCCCCGCACCGACGGGAATGCGCTCGCTCTCGCACCCCCAATTCACCGGATATTCGCCGAACGCCCACGCGGCGCACGCCGGTCTCTCACCCGCGGCACCCTCTCCCGGACGCGGGCGGCGGCCAACCCGTACCCTGCGGAAGCCGCGAGGAGCGCTGGCGTAGGCTGGTTCGGTCTGTCATAACCCCTCCGAAAGGGACGCACCCGGTGACCGAGAAGGCCGAACTCCAGTCTGTTCTCGACCGCGCCGCCGCGGGTGGCCGGATCACCCCCGAGGAGGCGCTCGACCTCTACCGTTCGGCGCCCCTGCACGCGCTGGGCGCCGCCGCCGACGCGGTGCGCCGCCGCCGGTACGCGGGGACCGAGCACATCGCGACGTACATCATCGAGCGCAACATCAACTACACGAACGTCTGTGTGACGGCGTGCAAGTTCTGCGCGTTCTACGCCGCCCCGAAGGACACCAAGAAGGGCTGGACCCGGGACCTCGACGACATCCTGCGCCGCTGCGCGGAGACCGTGGAGCTCGGCGGCACCCAGATCATGTTCCAGGGCGGCCACCACCCGGACTACGGCGTCGAGTACTACGAGAAGCACTTCGCCGCCATCAAGAAGGACTTCCCGCAGCTGGTCATCCACTCCCTCGGCGCCTCCGAGGTCGAGCACATGGCCCGCATCTCCGGCGTCTCCGTCGAGGAGGCGATCACCCGCATCCACGCCGCCGGTCTCGACTCCTTCGCGGGCGCCGGCGCCGAGCTGCTGCCCGAGCGGCCGCGCAAGGCCATCGCCCCGCTCAAGGAGAGCGGCGAGCGCTGGCTGGAGATCATGGAGATCGCCCACAAGCTGGGCGTCGAGTCCACCTCCACCATGCTGATGGGCACCGGCGAGACCAACGCCGAGCGGATCGAGCACCTGCGGATGATCCGTGACGTGCAGGACCGGACGGGCGGCTTCCGGGCCTTCATCCCGTACACGTACCAGCCGGAGAACAACCACCTCAAGGGCCAGACGCAGGCCACGCTCTTCGAGTACCTGCGGATGATCGCGATCGCCCGGCTCTTCCTCGACAACGTCGCCCACATCCAGGGCTCGTGGCTGACCACCGGCAAGGAGGTCGGCCAGCTCTCCCTGCACTACGGCGCCGACGACCTGGGCTCGATCATGCTGGAGGAGAACGTCGTCTCCTCCGCCGGTGCCAGGCACCGCTCCAACCGCCTGGAGATCATCGACCTGATCCGCAAGGCCGGCCGCGTCCCGGCGCAGCGCGCCACGACGTACGAGCACCTCGTCGTCCACGACGACCCGGCGAACGACCCGGTCGACGAGCGCGTCGCCTCCCACATCTCGTCGATCGCGATCGAGGGCGGCACGGCGCACCCCGAGCTGAAGCTCCTCGACGCCAACTGACGCGCCCGTGCTGACCCTGCACGTCGCCGAGGCGACCCCCGAGAGCGCCGTCCTGGTCGACGGCGCCCTCGTCGCCGCCGTCGGCCCGTACGAGGAGCTGGCCGAGCGGCACCAGGACGCCAGGCTGCGCAAGTGGCCCGGCATCCTCACGCCCGGACTCCTCAACCCGTACGCGCCCGAGCTCCTTGAGGAGACGTACCACCCGGACCCCCGGGAGGCCGAGGAGTTCGGCACCGAGCCGATCACGGGGGAGCGGGCGCGGGAGATCTTCCTGGCCGATCCCGCCCGTCGCGGCGCCTCCGCGCGCCGCGGTGTGCAGCGGCTCCTCGCGCACGGCACGGTCGCCGTCGCCGGTGAGCTGCGCGGCCGCGCCGCCGTGGACGCCGTGCGCCGGGCCGGTCTCGCCGTCGGCCGCCGCCCGGAGCGGCTGCCGGGCCCGCCGTCGTTCTCGCCGGTGCCGCTGGTGCTGCTGCCCGGCCTGGTGCCGGGCGGCCCCGCCCGTTTCGCCGTCTTCGACGTCCCCGACCGGGCTTCCCTGGTCCGCCTCGGCGCGTCGACGTGTGTCGCGACGGTCCTGGGCGGCCGACTGGTCCACCGGCGCCGCTAGCGCCGGGGCCTCATCCGCCCTTGACCGGGGTGTCCTTCTTCTGGACCGGGTACGCGTCCGCGTACTTCAGCAGATCGGTGAAGCGGGCGTCGCGGACGACGGTGAGCAGCTGGGCGCCCGTCACGGGTGCCGAGGCGGTGTCCGACGGGTCGACGGAGAGCAGCACATTGCTCCTGCCGTACCGGGTGACGACCGCGGCTCCCTTGGTGTCGGTCCTGTTCACGGCCATGTCGTACACCTGTGCGATGCGGCCCCCGCCGAGATCGGTCTTCTCGCAGGTGATCTTCGGCGGCCGGCTCCGGCACTCCTGGAGGCGCTCGCCCTCCGCGGGCCGGATGGAGAGGGTGACGGGGAAGCTCTTCCCGCCTGCGGTGATCCGGTACGCGGACACCTCGTCCACGACCGGCCTGATGTCCTCGACGGACGCCGGGAGCAGCTCGTCGAGGAGGGCCGAGACCTGCTGCTGGAACTGGGCGCGGCGCGCGCTCTCGGCGTCGGGGAGCTTCTCCGGCGGCTGCTGGCCCGGGGTCGGCTGGACCTGGACGGGCGTGTGGTACGCCGAGGGGAAGGCGGTCGGCGGTGCGGCGGGCATCGCGACGCCGGGGTCGGCACCGGACAGCAGGGAGAGTCCGAGCGCGGCCGCGGTCACCGTGCCGAAGACGCCTCCGGCGACGGTGAGCCGGGCCCGTGCGCGGCGCCTGCGGCCCAGGCGTACGGCGACGGGCGCGAGGTCGGGCAGGGGTGGCAGGTCCTGGGTCGTCCGGTCCATGGCACTCCGGAGCATCGTTTCGTCGTCCACGCGGGGCCTCAGCTTCCGATGGCGTAAGGGTGGAGGTGGGGATCGGCGGTGTAGAGGTGTGCCTCGCCGAGGCGGTCCCGGAGCCGGGCCAGTGAGCGCGAGCACTGGCTTTTGACCGTCGCCTCGCTGCAGCGCATCAGCGAGGCGACGGTCTCCACACTCAGGTCCTCCCAGTAGCGAAGGACGACCATGGCGCGGGCTCTGGGCGGCAGCTCGGCCAGCGCGGCGAGCAGCGTGACCCGGAGGTCGGGCTGCTCGGTGTTCCGCGCGGGGACGAGCCCGCCGGTCCGGGTGAAGGCGAGCAGGTCGCGCAGCCGGCGGCGCCGTTCGGCCAGGAACGTGCGGGTGAGCACGGTCTTGGCGTAGGCGTGCGGATGTTCCGCCGCCCCGGCCCGCCGCCAGTGCTGGAAGAGCTTGGCGAGCGTGGTCTGTGTGAGGTCGCGGGCGGTCTCCGCGTCTCCGCACAGGAGGTACGCGGTGCGGTACAGCCGCGTCTGCGCGGATCGGGCGAACTCCTCGAACCCGACGTCCGAGCCAAGCGGTGACGGCATCTCGCTCCCTTCGTCAGCACTGTCACCCTTCCTTGAGCGCGCCGGGCCGCAAAAGGTTGAAGCCGATTCCTGGAAATTTCCGAGGGTCCGGGGCCGGTCCCCGGCCGCCCGGGGGGTGGCTGCCACAATGGCCTGGTGAGCCGAGCATCCCTGGACAAGCAGCCGCACGAAGTCGCCTCGATGTTCGACGACGTGGCGGCGAACTACGACCTCACCAACGACGTGCTGTCCCTGGGGCAGGACCGGCGCTGGCGCAAGGAGGTCGCGAAGGCGGTCGACGCGCGGCCCGCGCAGAAGATCCTCGACCTGGCCGCCGGGACCGCGACCTCCTCGCAGCCGTTCGTGAAGGCCGGCGCGTACGTCGTCCCGTGCGACTTCTCCCTCGGCATGCTGCGGGTCGGCAAGAAGAACCACCCGTGGATGCCGTTCACGGCGGGCGACGGCACGAAGCTGCCGTTCCGTGACGACGTCTTCGACGCGGTCACCATCTCCTTCGGGCTGCGGAACATCCAGGACACCGAGCAGGCGCTGCGCGAGCTGTACCGGGTGACGAAGCCCGGCGGTCGCGTCGTGATCTGCGAGTTCTCGCACCCCACCTGGGCGCCGTTCCGCACGGTGTACGAGGAGTACCTGATGCGCGCGCTGCCGCCGGTGGCCCGCGCGGTGTCCTCCAACCCCGACGCGTACGTGTACCTCGCCGAGTCCATCCAGTCCTGGCCGGACCAGCCGGCCCTGGCGGGCCTGCTGCAGAAGGCCGGCTGGTCGAAGGTGGCCTACCGGAACCTGTCGGGCGGCATCGTCGCCCTGCACCGCGGCTTCAAGGCCTGACCAACCGCGGCTTCAAGGCGTCATTCCGCCACTCATAGACTTTCCCCGTCCTTCCCTCGACCCCTCCGGGAGATCCGCCGTGACCGAGCAGCCCCTCTCCGAGCACAGCGCTGATGTGATCGTCGTCGGGGCGGGCCCGGCCGGCTCCACCACCGCGTACTACCTGGCCAAGGCCGGACTCGACGTCCTGCTCCTGGAGAAGACCGCGTTCCCGCGCGAGAAGGTCTGCGGCGACGGCCTCACCCCCCGCGCCACCAAGCAGCTCGTCGCCATGGGCATCGACATCTCGGAAGAGGCCGGCTGGCTGCGGAACAAGGGCCTGCGGATCATCGGCGGCGGCGTCCGCCTGGAGCTCGACTGGCCGGAGCTCGCCTCGTACCCGGACTACGGGCTCGTCCGCAAGCGCGACGACTTCGACGAGCAGCTCGCCCGGCAGGCGCAGAAGGCCGGTGCCCGGCTGTACGAGCGCTGCAACGTCGGCGCCCCGGTCATCGACGACCGCACGGGCCGGATCACCGGCGTGCACGCCAAGCTCGGCGAGGAGAAGCGGGAGGTCACCTTCCACGCGCCGCTCGTCGTCGCCGCCGACGGCAACTCCACCCGGCTCTCCCTCGCCATGGGCCTGCACCGGCGCGAGGACCGGCCGATGGGCGTCGCCGTCCGCACGTACTTCACCTCGCCCCGCCACGACGACGACTACCTGGAGTCCTGGCTGGAGCTGTGGGACCGCCGCGGGCCGCAGGACCGGCTCCTGCCCGGCTACGGCTGGATCTTCGGCATGGGCGACGGCACGTCCAACGTCGGCCTCGGCATCCTCAACTCCTCCTCGGCCTTCCGCGAGCTGGACTGGCGCGAGGTCCTCAAGGCCTGGTGCGCCTCGATGCCGGAGGACTGGGGCTACACCCCGGAGAACATGACGACGCCGATCCGCGGCGCCGCCCTCCCGATGGCCTTCAACCGCCAGCCGCACTACACCAAGGGCCTGCTGCTCGTCGGCGACGCCGGCGGCCTGGTCAACCCGTTCAACGGCGAGGGCATCGCGTACGCCATGGAGTCCGGCCAGATCGCGGCCGACGTCATCGTCCAGGCGCACGCGCGCACCACCCCCGCCCAGCGTGAACTGGCCCTGCGGAACTACCCGCAGATCCTCAAGGACACCTACGGCGGGTACTACACGCTGGGCCGCGCCTTCGTGAAGCTCATCGGGAACCCGAAGGTCATGAAGATCGCGACCCAGCGCGGCCTGACCCACCCGCTGCTGATGAAGTTCACCCTCAAGATGCTGGCGAACCTGACGGACCCGACGGGCGGCGACGCCATGGACCGCATCATCAACGGGCTTTCGAAGGTGGCGCCGAAGGCCTGAGCGGCCCGAGTCCCGTCAGGCGCAGCGCTTGACGACGCCGCCGAACGGCCAGGTCATCGAGGGCTGGGGCACGCGGGCGCGCAGCTCCGGGCTCCAGCCGGGCCCGTCGTGGCTCCGGGGGCCGTCGTGGCTTCGGGGCCCGTCGTGGCGACAGAGCCGGCAGGGCGAGACCGTCTCGGCGAGCAGGGCGAGCAGATGGAGCTGGGCGCGCGACAGGCCGCCCAGCTTCTCGCGCATGTTGTGGACGTGGAACTTGACGGTGCGCTCGGTGATGCCGAGGTACTCGGCCAGATCCGTGTTGGACTCCCCGCCGGGCATCGCCCACAGGACCTCGACCTCGCGGTCCGTCAGGGTGTCCAGGTGGCGTAACGCGGTGGTGACCGGGTTGATCCGGGCGGCTCGGTTACCGTCGGCCTCGGTTGGTTCAGGTCGGCAGTACGGGCACTGACGAAGCATGAGTCTCCCCCCAGAGAATGCTTTCGTTGGGCACTGTGCGACGGAACCGACCCATGTGGGTTCCCCGGGAACGGTAACCGGATCGCGTCGAGAAACCATGCCCGCGCGGCCGGATCGGGACGTCCCCGGGACGTCCCGGCGGCCGGAAACCGACCGGACCGCTGGCCTGCGTTCTTCGCCCCCGGGGCTCAGCCGGCCAGGGTGGCCGCCCGCTTCAAACGGTCGTTGAGCTCGGCCTTCGCCTGGTTCAGGGCCTCGGCGTTCTGCTCGATGTTCCGCTTCTGGTAGGCGGTTTCGACGGTGTACCAGATGCCGACGAGGTTGGCCTTTTCCTTACAGGCGACGTCCTGCTTGGCGGCGGCGACGGCCCGGGGGCTCCCGTAGTTGTTCGGGTTGAGGCCCAGGTCGCTCTGCGGGCTGACGGGCTCGTCCGCCTTGTAGCCCTTCTCGGCCATGCAGGCGGACCAGGCCTTCACGGCGGCGATGACCCGGGAGTCCTCGCGGGAGCGGGCGTTGGCGTCCATGCCGAGGTTGGTGACGAACATGCTGTCCTGGGCGCCCTTCTTCGGCGCGTAGACCGTGAGGTAGCCCTCCCGGATGCAGCCGCCGACGGGCACCTTCTGCCCGTTGAGGGCCTTGCCGCTGTCCGTGGCCTTGGACTCCTCCAGGCTCATCGGCTGGGGGCCCTTGAAATCGGGGCCGCTCAGGGCGAGTTTGCCGTTGGCGCCGAGCGTCTGGACGGGCGGCTTGGCCGGCGGACGGGCGCCCTGGTTCGGCGTGTAGCCGTAGCGGGCGGCGATGGTGGCGTCGGTGAGGCCGTAGCGGCGGGAGTCGCCGGACTGGCTGTGCACGGCGGCGGCCACGGGGAGCTCGTAGGTGAAGCCGAACCTCTTCATGCAGTCGCTCGTCACCCGGGCCTGCGCCTGATCCAGCTTGCGGCGCTGGTCGTCGGTGGTCTCGTAGCCGTCCAGGGGGAAGGAGAGGCCCGCCGTCGACAGCATCCGGGGAATCGTGCCGGTCTCCGGTTCCTTCGCGGAGCCCCCGCCACCGCCTCCGGACTCGGAGGAGCAGGCGGTGAGGAGCGCGGCGCTCAGGAGGAGAACGGTCGCGCGGGCGGCGAGTGGACGCATGGGGCTGCTCCTGAGACGTGTGCGTGTCTACCATGGGAGCAGCCGTTGCTCTGCCCGCCTCATTCGGGCGGAGCAACGGCTGCCTCGGTGGTGCGTGTGCCGGGGTCCGGAAGCTACACCGGCGGATCAGCTGGTGGTGCGAAGACCGTCAGGATCAACGGGCCTTGTAGTAGTACGCGGACGAGATCTGGTTCTTGAACGTCGCGCTCGCGTTGCCGACGTAGCCGGGGGGCAGGCTTCCCTCGATGCCGCCGTGGTAGGCGTCGGTGTAGACCCACCACGTCAGGGAGTCGGCGTTGTTGTACGACGCGGTGTTGTCGTTCGCCGACTGGCCGGCACCGGCGCCCGAGCCCGGGAACCAGTCGTCGCTGAAGTCCTCGTCCGTGACGAAGAGGTCGAAGACCGCGCCGCCCTGGTACGAGTTGTAGTACAGGCCGAACTCGCCGCTCTCCAGGTAGCCGTTCTTGCCGGTGGCCGCGGAGGCCGAGCCGGCCGTGGCGAGCGCGCCGGCGCCGAGGGCGGCGAGCGCGACGGCCGTGGCGGCGACGCGACGGAGTGCAGTGCGCTGCATGTCGTTGCCTTTCACGTAGCTGTGGCTGATGGGTTCGCTGTGGCCCGGACTGGGCCGGGGTCCATACGAGCACCGCCAACTCACCGGCGTCCACTGTCCGTTGAGACAGTTACTAGCCGGGTCCGCCCCGGCTATGCTCGTCGTGTCGAGGTGCCCGCCGGGCGCCGGCGACCTACCGCGCAGGGGCCTTGTACGTGGCGGAGCGCAACGCCGCGTCGGCCCCCTCCTGCGCGTTCCCGTGACGCCCCGTAGACGGGGAGATCCCCGTCGGAAGGACCGTTTCTGATGAGACGCCTCATGGCTCTGCCCGTACTCATCCTCGCCCTCGGGCTCGGGGGGTGCTCGAGTGACGGGGACGGCGCGACCCGGTCGGAACCGAGCACCGGATCCTCGTCCGCCCCCGCCGCCCCCTCGTCCGCCGCCCCCACCGCCGGAGCCTCGCAGGGCGTCGCCGACTGGGCCTCCTACTACGACTGCCTCGGAGCCCAGGGGCTCAAGCTCCAGGACACCGGGGGCGGGCAGAAGCGCGTCGACAAGGACGCCAACAAGCCGGCCGCGATCGTCGCGGCGGAGAAGGCCTGCGTCGCGAAGCTGCCCGCGAGGGGCCAGGTCGACCCGGCCCGCCTGGAGGCGGCCAGGAAGCTCTCCGCCTGCGTGCGCAAGGAAGGCGTCGCCGACTACCCGGACCCCGACCCGGCGACCGGCGAGGTGGCGCTCACCGGGGCGCTTGCCGAGCGGATGAAGGGCGACCCCAAGGTGATCGAGGCGATGAAGGCCTGCGGCCCCAAGGGCACGGGCGGAGACGGCGGGACGGTCGTCGGTGGCTGACGACACCCCGGCAGGCGCGACCCCGGCCGGCGCCGAGCCGCCGGCCGGGGTCGCGGACGCCTCCAGGACCCCCGGCGGCGACGCCGGGGGCGCCCGGATGAACCGGCGCCGGTTCTGGGTCGCCGCCCTCGTCGCGGGGGCGGTGGCCCTGACCGGCGCCGGCGTGGCGGCCACCGCCTTCATCAGGTCGCCCGCGCAGGTCGCGGCCGACGCCGAGCCGCCCCCGCAGGACGTGCTGATCGCCCGGGTCGAGAACCGGGTCCTCGCGGAGACGGTCGTCCTGCGCGGCACCGTCGCCGCCGGCCAGAGCATCCAGGTCGCACCCGTCTCGGCGGGCGGCGGGGGCGGCGCCGCCCCCGTGATCACCAAGGTGTCCGTGAAGAGCGGGGACGCGGTGCGCTCGGGGAAGGTGCTCCTGGAGATATCCGGCCGGCCCGTCTTCGTGCTGCGCGGCAGCCTGCCCGTCTACCGGGACCTCAAGCCCGGCGCCACCGGCGACGACGTGAAGCAGCTCCAGGACGCGCTCGACGCCCTCGGCCACGGCCGCGGCGGGGACGAGCGGGGCACCTTCGGGCCGGGCACGAAGAACGCGGTCGAGGAGTTCTACTCCTCCATCGGCTACGACCCGAAGCCCGCCGTCGACGACGACGGCGCGGCCGTGGACGGCGCAAGGACCGCCGTCACCGGTGCCGAGCGGGCCCTCGTGGACGCCCGCGACGCGCTCGCGGCCAACACGGACGACAAGCAGAGGAAGACGCTGAAGAAGGCGCGCGACCGGGCCGCCGAGGACCTGGACACCGCGCGCGAGGCGCTCGCGAAGGCGCGGGCGGCGGCCGGCCCGATGGTCCCGGCGGCCGAGGTCGTGTTCGTACGGGCCTTCCCCGCCCGGGTCGCCACCGTCACGGCCCGGCCGGGGGCGCAGGTCTCCGGCACCGCGCTGACCCTCTCCTCCGGCAGGCTGATGGCCCAGGGCTATCTCCAGGAGCACCAGAAGGGGCTGATCCGCGCCGGGCAGAAGGTACGGATCCTCGACGAGGGGACGGGCAAGGAGACGGCCGGCAAGGTGGTCTCGGTCGCCGACACCCCGTCGCAGCAGCAGGACCAGCAGTCCGGTACGCAGGGCTCCGGCTCCGGCGGGAACGGCGCCAACGGCGGGGGAGGGGGAGGCGACGGCGCGCAGGGCAACGGCGCCGTGGGCTACCTCGTCACCGTCGACCCGGCCCGCGACCTGCCGTCCGGCCTCGCCGGGCAGGAGGTCCGCCTCACCATCGAGGCCGCCTCCACCGACGGCAAGGCCCTGGTCGTCCCGGTCACCGCCGTCTCCGCGGGCGCCGACGGCAAGACGGTCGTCACCACCGTCGACGGCACGGGCCGGCAGGAGCGGATCGAGGTACGGACCGGCACGACCGGCGACGGCTTCGTGGAGGTCGTCCCGCTCACCCGTGGCGCCCTCAAGCAGGGCGACGAGGTGGTCACCGGGGTGAACCCGGGCGCGGCGTCGGGGAACCCCAAGGGGTCGCCATGAGCGGCAGCAGCGGGGTGGGTGGTCAGGACGTCCCCGTCATCGAGTTCCGCGGGGTGAGCCTGACCTACCCGGGCCCGCCGCCCGTCGCGGCCCTGCGGCCCTGTGGACTCACCGTCCACCGCGGCGAGTTCATCACGGTCGTCGGCCCCTCCGGCTCGGGCAAGTCGACCTTCCTGAACGTCGCGGGACTCCTCGACGCGCCCACCGGGGGCACGTACCTCCTGGACGGCATCGACACGGCGGCGCTGCGCGACGGGGAACGGACGGCCCTGCGCGGGCGGCGGATCGGCTTCGTCTTCCAGTCCTTCCACCTCCTGCCGCACCGCAGCGCCACGGAGAACGTGACGCTCTCGATGGTGTACTCGGCGGTGCCCCGCGCCGAGCGCCGCGCCCGTGCCCGTACCGCCCTCGAACGGGTGGGGCTCGGCCACCGGGCCGACGCGCTGCCGGGCCGGCTGTCCGGCGGCGAACGCCAGCGGGTGGCCATCGCCCGGGCCCTGGCCGGCCGCCCGTCGCTGCTGCTGTGCGACGAACCGACCGGCAACCTCGACTCGGACAACGCCGGGTCCGTCCTCGACCTCCTGGGCGAACTGCACGCGTCCGGGATGACGATCGTCGTGATCACCCATGACGCGGAGGTGGCGGAGCGCGGGCAGCGCACGGTGACGATCCGCGACGGGGTGCTGAGCGAGCGGGCGAGGGAGGGGCGAGCGTGAAGCGATCCCCGAAGGGCTCCCCGGAGCCCTCCCCGGAGCCCTCCCCGGAGCCCGCTGCGGAGCCCTCTCCGGAGCGATTCCCGGAGCCCTCTCCGGAGCGATTCCCGAGGCGATTCCCGAAGCGGCGCCGGGTGGTCGAGCCCTCCCGGCTCGCCGCCCGTGACGTCCTCGCGGAGGCCGTCGCCGGAATGCTCCAGCGGCCGGGGCGCTCGGTCCTCACCGCGCTCGGGACCGTCCTCGGCGTCGGCACGTTCGTGGCGATCCTCGGGCTCACCGCGACGACCTCCTCGCAGATCGACTCGCGGTTCAACATCCTCACGGCCACCGAGGTGACCGTCGAGGACGTCGCCCGCGACCGGAACGAGTTCGCCGACCCCGCGTTCCCGCCCGACGCTGACGCCCGGATCGAACGGCTCGGCGGCGTCGAGGACGCGGGCGTCTACTGGACCGTCCGCCTGGCGCCCGGCACCGCCGTCCGCTCCGCGCCGGTCGGCGACGCCACGGGCAGCGAGCGGATCGACGTCGTCGCGGCGTCCCCCGGTGCGCTGCGGGCGGCGGTGCCGACGCTCACCCAGGGCCGCCTGTACGACGAGTTCGCGTCGAGGTCCGCCCAGCCGGTCGCGGTGCTCAGCAAGTCCGTGGCGGACCGGCTCGGCATCACGACCCTGGAGACGAGCCCCGCGGTGTTCATCGGGGACGAGCCGTTCACGGTCGCCGGGATCATCGACGACGTGCAGCGCAGGGCCGACGTCCTGATGTCGGTCACCGTGCCCCGGACGACCGCCGAGAAGCTGTGGGGGCCGCCGCAGCAGGGCGAGGCGAAGATGCTGATCACGACCGCGACGGGCGCGGCAGCCCAGATCGCGCGGGAGGCGCCGGTCGCGCTGCGCCCTGACCATCCGGAGTATCTGAAGGCCGTCCCGCCGCCGGATCCCAGGAGCCTGCGCGCGGGCGTGACGAACGACCTCGACCAGCTGTTCCTGCTCCTCGCGGCGGTCTCGCTGGTGATCGGCGCGGTCGGGATCGCCAACACGACGCTCGTGGCGGTGCTCGAACGGACCGGCGAGATCGGCCTGAGACGCGCGCTCGGCGCCCGGGGCCGCCACATCACCGTCCAGTTCCTCACGGAATCGGGCGCTTTGGGCACGGTGGGCGGGCTCGTCGGCACGGCCCTGGGGGTGTCCACGGTGATCGCGGTGGCGCTCGTACGGGACTGGACGCCGGTGATGCACACCGGAACGGTCGTCGCGGCCCCGGCCGTCGGCCTGGTCACGGGTGTCGTCGCCGGTCTCTACCCGGCCTGGCGGGCCTCGCGGATCGAGCCGGCGGAGGCGCTGCGCCGCTGAGCCTCCGGTACTGATCCGGTACGCCGAAGGGCCGTCGCTCCCCCGAGGAGTGACGGCCCTTCGGCACGAGCAGGACGATCAGAGGATGCGGACGGCGCCCGAGGGGGTGTCCCAGTCCATGGTGTGCTCGACCACGCCGGAGGACGGGTTCTGCGCGCCGACGTACTTGCCGCCGCCGACGTAGATGGCGACGTGGTACGAGCCGCTGCGGCTGCCCCAGTACAGGATGTCGCCCGGCTGCAGGTCGCTCAGGGAGACGGAGGTGCCCATGCTCGACTGCTCGTACGAGATGCGGGGCAGGTCGATGCCGGCCGCGCGGTAGGCGGCCTGGACGAGGCCGGAGCAGTCCCAGGAGTTGGGTCCGGTGCCGCCCATGACGTACGCGTCGCCGATCTGGGCGCGGGCGAAGGCCACGATCGCGGCGGCGGAGCCGGAGGGGGCCTGCGTCTGGCTGCCGCTGTCGGAGGCGGTGGAGCCGCCGTTGGACGAGGAGCCGCCGTCGTTCGAGGAGCTCGTGGAGGTGAGCTGGGTGCGGGCGCTGTCGCGGGAGGCGCGCGCCGCGGCCTCCTGGCGCTCCTTCTCGGCCTTGAGGCGGGCCTCTTCGGCCTTCTCGGCCGCGGCCTTGCGGTCGGCCTCGGCCTTGGCCGTCTTGGCCTCCTTGGCGGCCTTCTGCAGGGCCGCGTCCTCCTGGGTCTGGAGGTTCTGGTCGAGGGCCTCCTGCTGGGAGGCCTCGGCGGAGGCGGCGACGGCGCTGGCGAGGCCGGCGGCGGCGTCGAGGGAGCCCAGGGTGGGCATTTCGATGGTCTCGGTCACCGGCTCGGCATTCGCCGGCCCGGCAGCACCGGCCACCGCGATGGTGCCGAGGACGCCACCGGCAACTCCGGCGCGGAGCGCCATCTTCGAGGCGCTGCGGCGGGGCTTCCGGTGGCTGGGTATGTGAGCGGTGTGGGACATGGGAACAACCGCTATCAGGGCTTCACGGTTCCCTTCAAGAAACGTGGGTTGCGCCACAGTTAGGTTTGGAGGCGCCGAATCCGCTTCGCTGGCGCCCTTATTGACGCCGTAACGGGCAAATCGGTCATGGCGCATCCGGCCCTTGATCACGGGTTTTCAAGGAAACGCCCGAATTACCCGACGCTTACCACCTCTTGACGCCGATGGCCAAGCCCTCTTCTTTACGGGGCTGTTGTGACGTGACGCAGATCACGTTATCGGCCCGTGACCATTCGTGAATCGGTGCACACGTCCACTTCCGTACGCCGGACCCCCCGACCGGGCGATGGCCGGTTCCTTTATCACCCTGACGCGCCCTGTGCCAATTTGCCTGCACAGGCCAACACTTGATAGTGCGGCACCCCCTCCGAGCAGCGACTTCCGGTACGGATGTCACATCTGGTGATCACCTGGGCGCTTCCTGCAACAAGATCACCGCTCATCCGACTTCATGATCCTTCGTCAGGTGGTGGAGATCACAAACTCCGCTCTGTACCCCGTGTCGCAGATCACAGAGGGGCGGGCATAAGATGCGGGGCAGCCGGGCTTGTGAACTGCCTCACATGGGGGCGATCTTTCACGGTCCGGCGGTGCGGTCCAACGGTCAAGGACGACTGGAAGGAGCGAGGAGCGTGAATGCGTACGCGCCCGTCCTCGTGCTCGGTGCCCTGGGTGCGGGGTTTGCGATCTTCTCCGTGGTCATGGCCACGCTTATCGGGCCAAAGCGGTACAACAGGGCAAAGCTTGAGGCGTACGAGTGCGGCATCGAACCGACGCCCACTCCCGCCGGGGGCGGCCGCTTCCCGATCAAGTACTACCTGACGGCGATGCTCTTCATCGTCTTCGACATCGAGATCGTCTTCCTCTACCCCTGGGCCGTCACCTTCGACGCCCTGGGGCTTTTCGGGCTCGTGGAGATGCTGCTCTTCGTGCTCACCGTCTTCGTCGCCTACGCGTACGTGTGGCGGCGCGGCGGCCTGGAATGGGACTGAGGGGCTGAGGGGCACCTATGGGACTCGAAGAGAAACTCCCGAGCGGCTTTCTGCTGACGACGGTCGAACAGGCCGCGGGCTGGGTGCGCAAGGCGTCCGTGTTCCCCGCGACCTTCGGCCTCGCCTGCTGCGCCATCGAGATGATGACCACCGGAGCCGGCCGGTACGACCTGGCCCGCTTCGGCATGGAGGTCTTCCGCGGCTCGCCGCGCCAGGCCGACCTGATGATCGTGGCCGGCCGGGTCAGCCAGAAGATGGCGCCCGTCCTGAGGCAGGTCTACGACCAGATGCCCAGCCCCAAGTGGGTCATCTCCATGGGCGTCTGCGCCTCCTCGGGCGGCATGTTCAACAACTACGCGGTCGTGCAGGGCGTCGACCACATCGTGCCGGTCGACATCTACCTGCCCGGTTGTCCGCCGCGTCCGGAGATGCTCCTGGACGCGATCCTCAAGCTCCACCAGAAGATCCAGTCCTCCAAGCTCGGCGTGAACGCCGAGGAGGCGGCCCGTGAGGCGGAGGAAGCGGCGCTCAAGGCGCTGCCGACGATCGAGTTGAAGGGTCTGCTCCGTTGAGTGACGAAACCCCGAACCCCGAGAAGGAGCTGAGCGGGCAGAACCTGCCCGGCCAGCGCGGGGACCACGGCGAGGAGGTCCGCGTCCAGCGCGGCATGTTCGGCGCCAACAATGGCGGCGACACCTCCGGCTACGGCGGCCTCGTCCGCTCCGTCCGGCTCCCCGGCCCGGCCACCCGCCCGTACGGCGGCTGGTTCGACGAGGTCGCCGACGAGCTGGAGGGCGCCCTGGAGGAGCAGGGGCTCCTGCCCGAGAACGCCATCGAGAAGACGGTCGTCGACCGGGGCGAGCTCACCTTCCACATCGAGCGCGAGCACCTGGTCCGCGTGGCCCGCACCCTGCGCGACGACCCGGCGCTCCGCTTCGAGCTGTGCACGGGCGTCTCCGGCGTCCACTACCCCGGCGACAAGGGCCGCGAGCTGCACGCCGTCTACCACCTGCGCTCGATCACCCACGGCCGGCTGATCCGCCTGGAGGTCTCGGCCCCGGACGCCGAGCCGCGCATCCCGTCCCTCGTCGCCGTCTACCCGACGAACGACTGGCACGAGCGCGAGACGTACGACTTCTTCGGCATCGTCTTCGACGGCCACCCCGCCCTCACCCGGATCATGATGCCGGACGACTGGCAGGGCCACCCGCAGCGCAAGGACTACCCCCTCGGCGGCATCGCCGTCGAGTACAAGGGCGCCCAGATCCCGGCTCCGGACCAGCGGAGGTCGTACAGCTGATGTCCACCGAACACGCGTCTCCGCGAGAGACCACAGAGGGCGCCGTCTACACGGTGACCGGCGGCGACTGGGAAGAGGTCGTCCAGTCCGCCGCGAAGGCCGACGACGAGCGCATCATCGTCAACATGGGCCCCCAGCACCCGTCCACCCACGGCGTGCTCCGCCTGATCCTGGAGATCGACGGCGAGACCGTCACCGAGGCCCGCTGCGGCATCGGCTACCTCCACACCGGCATCGAGAAGAACCTCGAGTACCGGACCTGGACGCAGGGCACCACCTTCGTCACGCGCATGGACTACCTCACCTCGTTCTACAACGAGACGGCGTACTGCCTCGGCGTGGAGAAGCTCCTCGGCATCACCGAGCAGATCCCGGACCGCGCCACCGTCATCCGGGTCCTGCTCATGGAGCTCAACCGGCTCTCCTCGCACCTGGTGTGCATCGCCACCGGCGGCATGGAGCTCGGCGCCACCACGATCATGATCTACGGCTTCCGGGACCGCGAGATGATCCTGGACCTGTACGAGCTGATCACCGGCCTGCGCATGAACCACGCGTTCATCCGCCCCGGCGGCCTCGCCCAGGACCTGCCGCCCGGCGCCGTCGACGCCGTGCGCGAGTTCGTGAAGACCATGAAGAAGAACCTGCCGGAGTACGACAAGCTCGCCACCGGCAACCCGATCTTCAAGGCCCGCATGCAGGACGTCGGCTACCTCGACCTCTCCGGCTGCATGGCCCTCGGCGCGACCGGACCGATCCTCCGGTCGGCGGGCCTCCCGCACGACCTGCGCAAGACCGACCCGTACTGCGGATACGAGAACTACGAGTTCGACATCCCGACCGCCGACACCTGCGACTCCTACGGACGCTTCCTCGTCCGCCTGGAGGAGATGCGGCAGTCCCTGCGGATCGTCGAGCAGTGCCTCGACCGCCTGGCGCCGGGACCGGTCATGGTCGGCGACAAGAAGATCGCCTGGCCCGCGCAGCTCGCCCTCGGCACGGACGGCCTCGGCAACTCCACCGACCACATCGCGAAGATCATGGGCACCTCCATGGAGGCCCTGATCCACCACTTCAAGCTGGTCACCGAGGGCTTCCGGGTCCCCGCCGGGCAGGCCTACGCAGCCGTCGAGTCGCCCAAGGGCGAGCTCGGCGTGCACGTCGTCTCCGATGGTGGCACGCGGCCGTACCGGGTTCACTTCCGCGACCCGTCCTTCACCAACCTCCAGGCCATGGCCGCGATGTGCGAGGGCGGCCAGGTCGCCGACGTCATCGTCGCCGTAGCCTCCATCGACCCCGTGATGGGAGGCGTCGACCGATGACCGACAACGTCAGCCTGGGGATGCCCCAGCTCCCCGCGCCCCCGTACCCGGCGGACGTCCACGCCCGCCTGGCGGAGGACGCGAAGACGATCATCGACCGCTACCCGGACTCCCGCTCCGCGCTCCTGCCGATGCTGCACCTCGTGCAGTCGGAGGAGGGCCACGTCACCCGTACCGGCATGGCGTTCTGCGCGGAGATCCTCGGCCTGACCACCGCCGAGGTCACCGCCGTCGCCACCTTCTACACGATGTACCGCCGCAAGCCCTCCGGCGACTACCAGGTCGGCGTCTGCACCAACACGCTCTGCGCGGTCATGGGCGGCGACGCCATCTTCGAGGAGCTCAAGCGGCACCTCGGCGTCGGCAACGAGGGCACCACGGACGACGGCAAGATCACCCTTGAGCACATCGAGTGCAACGCGGCCTGCGACTTCGCGCCCGTCGTGATGGTGAACTGGGAGTTCTTCGACAACCAGACGCCCGAGTCCGCCAAGAAGATGGTCGACGACCTCCGCGCCGGACGCACCGTCGAACCCACCCGCGGCGCCCCGCTCTGCACCTTCAAGGAGACCGCCCGCATCCTCGCCGGCTTCCCCGACGAGCGCCCCGGCGCCGTCGAGGCCACCGGCGGCGCCGGCCCCGCCTCCCTCGTGGGCCTGCGCCTGGCCAAGGGCGAGAAGCCGCAGCACCGAATCGTCCACCCGCGTGGTGAGACCTCCGGACAGGAGGGGAAGTGATGACCTTGGCCGCCGAGATCAACAACAGCAGCCCCGAGAAGCTCCTGGCGCCCGTCCTGTCGGCCTTCTGGGACCAGCCCGACTCCTGGACCCTGGAGACTTACGAGCGCCACGAGGGCTACCGCGGCCTCAAGAAGGCCCTCGCGATGAGCCCCGACGACCTCATCGCGTACGTCAAGGAATCCGGGCTCCGCGGACGCGGCGGCGCCGGCTTCCCCACCGGCATGAAGTGGCAGTTCATCCCGCAGGGCGACGGCAAGCCGCACTACCTCGTCGTCAACGCCGACGAGTCCGAACCCGGCACCTGCAAGGACATCCCCCTCCTCTTCGCCAACCCGCACTCCCTCATCGAGGGCATCGTGATCGCCTGCTACGCGATCCGCTCCAACCACGCCTTCATCTACCTGCGCGGCGAGGTCGTCCCCGTCCTGCGCCGCCTGCACGAGGCCGTCCGCGAGGCCTACGCCGCCGGCTACCTCGGCACGAACGTCCTCGGCAGCGGACTCGACCTCGACCTCACCGTGCACGCCGGCGCCGGCGCGTACATCTGCGGTGAGGAGACCGCCCTGCTCGACTCGCTCGAAGGGCGCCGCGGCCAGCCCCGGCTGCGGCCCCCCTTCCCCGCGGTCGCCGGTCTGTACGCCTGCCCCACTGTGGTGAACAACGTCGAATCCATCGCCTCGGTTCCCGCGATCCTGAACAAGGGCAAGGACTGGTTCACGTCGATGGGGACCGAGAAGTCCCCCGGCTTCACCCTCTACTCGCTCAGCGGGCACGTCGCCTCGCCCGGCCAGTACGAGGCCCCCCTCGGCATCACCCTGCGCCAGCTCCTCGACATGAGCGGCGGCATGCGGCCCGGCCACCGGCTCAAGTTCTGGACGCCCGGCGGCTCCTCCACCCCGATGTTCACCGACGAGCACCTCGACGTGGCCCTCGACTACGAGGGCGTCGGCGCCGCCGGATCGATGCTCGGCACCAAGGCGCTCCAGTGCTTCGACGAGACCACCTGCGTCGTCCGGGCCGTCACCCGCTGGACCGAGTTCTACGCCCACGAGTCCTGCGGCAAGTGCACGCCCTGCCGCGAGGGCACGTACTGGCTCGTCCAGCTGCTCCGCGACATCGAGGCCGGCAAGGGCGTCATGTCCGACCTCGACAAGCTCAACGACATCGCCGACAACATCAACGGCAAGTCGTTCTGCGCCCTCGGCGACGGCGCCGCCTCGCCGATCTTCTCCTCGCTGAAGTACTTCCGCGAGGAGTACGAGCAGCACATCACGGGCAAGGGCTGCCCCTTCGACCCGGCCAAGTCGACCGCCTGGGCGGACAACCACAAGGAGGTGACCGCATGACCGTCATCGCGTCCACCCCCAGCGGCGGCGGCAGCGCGCCCGTACCGCCCGAGGATCTGGTCACGCTGACCATCGACGGCGCCGAGATCTCCGTCCCCAAGGGGACGCTCGTCATCCGCGCCGCCGAACAGCTCGGCATCGAGATCCCGCGCTTCTGCGACCACCCCCTCCTCGACCCCGCCGGCGCCTGCCGCCAGTGCATCGTCGAGGTCGAGGGCCAGCGCAAGCCGATGGCCTCCTGCACCATCACCTGCACCGACGGCATGGTCGTGAAGACCCAGCTGACGTCGCAGGTCGCCGAGAAGGCCCAGCACGGGGTGATGGAGCTGCTGCTCATCAACCACCCCCTCGACTGCCCCGTCTGCGACAAGGGCGGCGAATGCCCCCTGCAGAACCAGGCCATGTCCCACGGGCAGGCCGAGTCCCGCTTCGAGGGCGTCAAGCGGACGTACGAGAAGCCGGTCGCCATCTCCACCCAGGTGCTGCTCGACCGCGAGCGGTGCGTCCTGTGCGCCCGCTGCACCCGCTTCTCCAACCAGGTCGCGGGCGACCCGATGATCGAGCTCATCGAGCGCGGCGCGCTCCAGCAGGTCGGCACCGGCGAGGGCGACCCCTTCGAGTCGTACTTCTCCGGCAACACCATCCAGATCTGCCCCGTCGGCGCCCTCACCTCGGCCGCCTACCGCTTCCGCTCCCGCCCCTTCGACCTGGTCTCCTCGCCGTCCGTCTGCGAGCACTGCGCCGGCGGCTGCGCCACCCGCACCGACCACCGGCGCGGCAAGGTCATGCGGCGGCTCGCCGCCGAGGACCCGGAGGTCAACGAGGAGTGGATCTGCGACAAGGGCCGCTTCGGCTTCCGGTACGCCCAGCAGCGCGACCGGCTGACCACGCCGCTCGTCCGGAACCCCGACACCGGTGAGCTGGAGGCCGCCTCCTGGCCCGAGGCCCTGGAGGCCGCGGCCAACGGGCTCGTCCGCGGCCGGACCGGCGTCCTGACCGGCGGGCGCCTCACCGTCGAGGACTCCTACGCGTACGCCAAGTTCGCCCGGGTCGCCCTCGACACCAACGACATCGACTTCCGGGCCCGGATCCACTCCGGCGAGGAGGCCGACTTCCTGGCCTCGACCGTCGCCGGGCGTGGACGGGACCTGGACCGGTCGGGCGTCACCTACACCTCGCTCGAAGCCGCCCCGGCCGTGCTCCTCGTGGGCCTGGAATCCGAGGAGGAGGCCCCCGGCGTCTTCCTGCGGCTCCGCAAGGCCTGGCGCAAGCACGGCCAGAAGACGTACGGGATCGCGTCGTTCGCGACCCGGGGCCTGACGAAGGCCGGCGGCACGCTGCTGCCCGCCGCGCCCGGCACCGAGACCGAGTGGCTCGACGCGATCACCTCCCGCGTCGGCCTCAGCGGCGAAGGCGCCGACGCGGCCGAAGCCCTCCGCCAGGAGGGCGCCGTCCTCGCCGTCGGCGAGCGGCTCGCGGGCGTGCCCGGCGCGCTCACCGCCGCCCTGCGCGCCTCGGCCGCCACCGGCGCCCGCCTCGTGTGGATCCCGCGCCGCGCCGGCGAGCGCGGCGCCGTCGAGGCGGGGGCGCTCCCGGCGCTGCTGCCCGGCGGGCGGCCCGCGACCGATCCCCGCGCGCGTGAGGAGGTCGCCGCCGCCTGGGGCCTCCGCGAACTCCCGCACCGCTACGGCCGCGACACCGGCCAGATCGTGGAGGCCGCCGCCGGCGGAGAGCTCGCCGCGCTGCTCGTCGCCGGCGTCGAGGTCGCCGACCTGCCGGACCCGGCACGCGCGCGCGAGGCCCTCGACGCGGCGTTCGTGGTCTCCCTCGAACTGCGGCCCGGCGAGGTCACCGAGCGCGCCGACGTGATCCTGCCGGTCGCGGCGGTCGCCGAGAAGTCCGGCACCTTCCTCAACTGGGAGGGCAGGGCCCGGCTCTTCGAGGCCGCGCTCAAGCCCGAGCAGATGACGAGGCCGCTCGCCCCGAGCGACGCCCGCGTCCTGCACATGCTGGCCGACGCCCTCGACGTCCACCTCGGCCTGCCCGACCTGCGGTCGGCCCGCCGGGAGCTGGACCGGCTCGGCGGCTGGACCGAGGAACGGGCCACCGAGCCCAGCTCGCCCGCGCAGCCGGCGCCCCGGCCCGGCGACGGCGAGGCCGTCCTCGCCGGACACCGCCTCCTCCTCGACCTCGGCCGGCTCCAGGAGGGCGACACCGCCCTCGCCGGCACCCGGCACGCGGCGGTCGCCCGGCTCTCCGCCGCCACCGCCGCCGACACCGGCGTCAAGGACGGCGACGTCCTGGAGGTGACCGGCCCCGGGGGCTCCGTCGCCTTCCCGCTCCAGGTCACCGACATGCCCGACCGGGTCGTCTGGCTCCCGCTGAACTCGAAGGGCCGGGGCGTCCTCTCCGACACCGGAGCCCACCCCGGCGACCTGGTCCGCATCGGCCCGGCGGGGCCGGTGGCCGGCAAGGGCGAGGAGGCGGGCTCATGACCGCGACCCCCGTCCGGCCGGGCGAAGCCCTGGCTGCCGCGGGCCGTGGCCCCATCGGGCCACACTCCCGCATCCCCCTCGTCCGGTCGGGCGCAGCCCGGACCGCAGCTGCTCCGGAGGTGCGCGCATGACCGCCCTCGCTTCACTCGCGGACGCTCAGCGCAGCGTCCTGGCGGCCGAAGACCTGTCCATGTTCGGCACGGACCCCTGGTGGCTCGTGCTCGTCAAGGCCGTCTTCTGCTTCGCCTTCCTGATGGTCACCGTGCTCTTCTCCATCGTGTGGGAGCGCAAGGTCGTCGCCTGGATGCAGCTGCGCATCGGCCCCAACCGGCACGGCCCCTGGGGCCTCCTCCAGTCCCTCGCGGACGGCGTCAAGCTGATGCTCAAGGAGGACGTGATCGTCAAGAAGGCCGACAAGGTCGTCTACGTCCTCGCCCCGATCATCGCCGCGATCCCCGCGTTCATGGCGATCGCCGTGATCCCGTTCGGCCCGGCCGACGACGAGGTCTCGATCTTCGGGCAGCGGACGGCGATGCAGCTCACCGACCTGCCGATCGCGATGCTGTACGTCCTCGCGGTCGCCTCCGTCGGCATCTACGGCATCGTCCTCGCCGGGTGGTCCTCGGGCTCCACGTACCCGCTGCTCGGCGGCCTCCGCTCCTGCGCGCAGATGATCTCGTACGAGATCGCCATGGGCGCGGCCTTCGCCTCCGTCTTCCTCTACTCCGGGTCGATGTCGACCTCGAAGATCGTCGAGGCGCAGGCGGACCGCTGGTTCGTGATCCTGCTGCCGGTCTCGTTCATCATCTACATCGTCACGATGGTCGGCGAGACGAACCGCGCCCCGTTCGACATGCCGGAGTCCGAGGGCGACCTCGTCGGCGGCTTCAACACCGAGTACTCGTCCATCAAGTTCGCGATGTTCATGCTCGCCGAGTACGTGAACATGGTGACGGTCTCGGCCGTGTCGGTGACCCTCTTCCTGGGCGGCTGGCGGGCCCCGTACCCGATCTCCACGTTCTGGGAGGGCGCGAACCACGGCTGGTGGCCGATGCTCTGGTTCGTCATCAAGGTGCAGCTGCTGCTGTTCTTCTTCATCTGGCTCCGCGGCACCCTGCCCCGCGTCCGCTACGACCAGCTGATGAAGCTCGGCTGGAAGGTCCTCATCCCGGTCGCCGTGGTCTGGCTGATGCTGGTCGCCACCGTCCGCGCGCTGCGCAACGAGAACATCGCCTTCTCCAACATCGTGCTGTACGTGGCGGGCGGCGTCCTCGCCGTGCTCCTCCTCTCCTTCCTGTTCGACGCGTTCCGCGACCGGAAGGCGAAGGAGGCCGTGGCCCGGCCCGCCGAGGAGCCGTCCTTCGACCCGATGGCGGGCGGCTTCCCCGTACCGCCCAAGCCCGGACAGTCCCTGCCGCCCGTGCCGCGGCGCAGGCCCCGCCACGAGCGGGACCTCGTTGTCAGTGGTGGCCCCGATACTGCTACCGAGAGTGACGAAAGGGGGACGGACGGTGTCTGATTTCCAGAATCCGGTGGCCGGCTTCGGCGTGACCTTCAAGGCCATGTTCAAGAAGCGGCTGACCGAGCAGTACCCGGAGGAGCGGAAGACGACGGCGCCCCGCTTCCACGGCCGGCACCAGCTCAACCGTCACCCCGACGGTCTGGAGAAGTGCATCGGCTGCGAGCTGTGCGCCTGGGCCTGTCCCGCCGACGCCATCTACGTCGAGGGCGCGGACAACACGGACGAGGAGCGCTACTCGCCGGGCGAGCGGTACGGCCGCGTCTACCAGATCAACTACGCCCGCTGCATCCTGTGCGGACTGTGCATCGAGGCGTGCCCCACGCGCGCGCTGACGATGACCAACGAGTTCGAACTGGCCGACTCCTCCCGCGAGAACCTGATCTACACCAAGGAGCAGCTCCTCGCGGGCCTGCAGGAGGAGATGGTCGACACGCCGCACGCGATCTTCCCGGGCATGACCGAGCAGGACTACTACCGGGGGCTCGTCACCGGCGCCGCTCCCGGCACCGTCCGTCAGGTCGCCGTGTCCAAGGGGGAGAAGGGCGAGCCGGAGGGGGCGGACGCATGAACCTGGCTGCCTACACGACCTCGACCGGTGAGGCCTTCCAGTTCTGGGTGCTCGGCACCGTCGCCGTCCTCGGCGCGCTGTCCACGGTCCTGATGAAGAAGGCCGTGCACTCCGCGCTCTCCCTCGCCGGCACGATGATCGTCCTCGCGGTCTTCTACCTGGCGAACGGCGCGTACTTCCTCGGCGTCGTCCAGATCGTCGTCTACACCGGCGCGATCATGATGCTCTTCCTCTTCGTCGTCATGCTGGTCGGCGTCACCGCCGCGGACTCGTTGAAGGAGACCATCAAGGGCCAGCGCTGGCTGGCCGCCGCCTGCGGTCTCGGCTTCGGCATCCTGCTCGCGGCCGGCATCGGGAACGCCTCGCTGAAGGACTTCGCCGGACTCGGCACGGCCAACAGCGCGCACGGCGGGAACGTGGAGGGCCTCGCCGCCCTCATCTTCACGAAGTACGTCTTCGCCTTCGAGATCACCGGCGCACTGCTGATCACGGCGGCCGTCGGCGCGATGGTCCTCACCCACCGGGAGCGGACCGAGCGGGCCCGCACCCAGCGCGAGCTCTCCGAGCAGCGCGTGCGCGAGGGCAAGCACGTCCCGCCGCTGCCCGCGCCCGGCGTCTACGCCCGGCACAACGCCGTGGACATCGCCGGTCTGCTGCCCGACGGCACCCCGGCGGAGCTGACCGTCATGCAGACCCTGCGCAAGCGGGGCCAGATCCGGGACGTGTCGAACGAGGCGCTCTCGGACCTCAAGGCCCTGGAGCAGCGCTCCTCCGAGCGCCTGGGCCGCGAAGAGGAGGCCTCCCGGTGAACCCCGTCAACTACCTGTACCTCGCCGCCCTGCTGTTCACCATCGGTGCGGTCGGGGTGCTGATCCGGCGCAACGCGATCGTCGTCTTCATGTGCGTCGAGCTCATGCTCAACGCCTGCAACCTCGCGTTCGTCACGTTCTCCCGCATGCACGGCAACCTCGACGGCCAGGTCATCGCCTTCTTCACGATGGTCGTCGCCGCCGCGGAGGTCGTCGTCGGGCTCGCGATCATCGTGTCCGTCTTCCGTGCCCGCCACTCGGCCTCGGTCGACGACGCCAGCCTGATGAAGCTGTGAGGGGCTGACCGTGGAAAATCTCATTGCGCTGCTCATCGGGGCGCCCCTGCTCGGCGCGGCGGTGCTGCTCCTGGGCGGGCGGCGGCTCGACAAGTCCGGGCACTGGCTCGGGACGCTGCTCGCGGCCGTCTCCTTCCTGATCGGCCTGGCGCTCTTCGCCGACATGCTCGGCAAGAGCGCCGACGACCGGGCCCTGCACCAGACGCTCTACACCTGGATCCCCGTCGAGGGCTTCCAGGCGGACATGGCCTTCCAGCTCGACCAGCTGTCGATGACCTTCGTCCTGCTGATCACCGGCGTCGGCACGCTCATCCACGTCTACTCCATCGGATACATGGAGCACGACGAGCGCCGCCGCCGCTTCTTCGGCTACCTCAACCTGTTCGTCGCGGCGATGCTCCTGCTCGTCCTCGCCGACAACTACCTGCTGCTGTACTTCGGCTGGGAGGGCGTCGGCCTCGCCTCGTACCTCCTGATCGGCTTCTGGCAGCACAAGCCCACGGCGGCCACCGCCGCGAAGAAGGCGTTCATCGTCAACCGGGTCGGCGACATGGGCCTGTCGATCGCCATCATGATCATGTTCACCACCTTCGGGACCTTCACCTTCGGTCCCGTGCTCGCCGCGACCGGCCAGGCCTCCGAGGGCAAGCTGACCGCGATCGGCCTGATGCTGCTCCTCGCCGCCTGCGGCAAGTCGGCCCAGGTGCCGCTGCAGTCCTGGCTCGGGGACGCGATGGAGGGCCCGACCCCGGTCTCGGCCCTCATCCACGCGGCCACGATGGTGACCGCCGGTGTCTATCTGATCGTCCGCTCCGCCGACATCTTCAACGCGGCGCCGGACGCCCAGCTCGTCGTCACCGTGGTCGGCGCCGTCACGCTCCTCTTCGGTGCGATCGTCGGTTGCGCGAAGGACGACATCAAGAAGGCCCTCGCCGGCTCGACGATGTCGCAGATCGGATACATGATCCTGGCGGCAGGCCTCGGCCCCATCGGCTACGTCTTCGCGATCATGCACCTGGTGACGCACGGCTTCTTCAAGGCCGGTCTGTTCCTCGGCGCCGGTTCGGTCATGCACGGCATGAACGACGAGGTCGACATGCGGAAGTACGGCGGCCTGCGGAAGTACATGCCGGTCACCTTCGTCACCTTCGGCCTCGGCTACCTCGCCATCATCGGCTTCCCGGGCCTGTCCGGCTTCTTCTCCAAGGACAAGATCATCGAGGCGGCCTTCGCCAAGGGCGGCACCGAGGGCTGGATCCTCGGCACGGTCACCCTGATCGGCGCGGCCATCACCGCGTACTACATGACCCGCGTGATGCTGATGACCTTCTTCGGCGAGAAGCGCTGGCAGGACGACGAGAACGGCCAGCCCCCGCACCCGCACGAGTCGCCCAAGTCCATGGTCATCCCCATGGTCCTGCTCGCCGTCGGGTCGGTCGCCGCGGGCGCCCTCTTCGAGTTCTCCGGCTTCGTCGAGTGGCTGGAGCCGGTCACCGGCTTCGCGCACGGCCACTCGCCGATCAGCGCCGCCGCCGTCACCACCGCCACCATCGCCGTCATGGTGCTCGGCGTCGGCCTCGCGTACGTCCAGTACGGCCGCAGGCCCGTCCCGGTGGTCGCCCCGCGCGGCTCGCTCCTCACCCGGGCCGCCCGCCGCGACCTGCTCCAGGACGACTTCAACCACGCCGTCTTCGTCACCGGCGGCACGCACCTGACGCGCTCCCTGGTGTACGTCGACCACAGCCTGGTCGACGGCGTCGTCAACGGCACCGCGGCCGCCGTCGGCGGACTCTCCGGCCGGCTGCGCAAGCTCCAGAACGGCTACGCCCGCACGTACGCGGTCTCCATGTTCGGAGGTACGGCGGTGCTGATCGCCGCGACCCTGCTGATGAGGGCGGTGTAACGCTCATGTCCTTCCCGCTCCTTACGGTGACGGCGGCGGTGCCCGCGGTGGGCGCCGTGCTCACCGCCGCCGTGCCGGCCGCCCGCCGCACCGGCGCCAAGTGGCTGGCGCTGCTCGTCTCGCTCGCCACGCTCGTGCTCGCCGGCGTCGTCTGGGCGCAGTTCGAGCCCGGCGGCGACCGCTACCAGCTCGTCGAATCCCATGCCTGGATCAAGGACTTCGGCGTCCGGTACGAACTCGGCGTCGACGGCATCGGGGTCGCGCTCATCGCGCTCACCGCCCTGCTGATCCCGTTCATCGTCCTCGCCGGCTGGTACGACGCCGACCCTTCCCCAAGCTCTTCGAGCAGGGGATACCCCAATGACCGCGTCGACAAGCGGTGGCGGCCCACGCAGGGCTTCTTCGCCCTGATCCTCATGGTCGAGGCGATGGTGATCCTCTCCTTCGAGGCCACCGACGTCTTCCTCTTCTACATCCTGTTCGAAGCCATGCTCATCCCGATGTACTTCCTCATCGGCGGCTTCGGCGACCGCGCGCACAGCGGCTCCGACGAGAACGCGGCGGCCCAGCGCTCGTACGCGGCGGTCAAGTTCCTCCTCTACAACCTCGTCGGCGGCCTGATCATGCTGGCCGCGGTCATCGGGCTCTACGTGGTGGCGGGGAACTTCTCGCTCACCGAGATCGCCGAGGCCCGGGCCAACGGCTCGCTCGACATGGCGACCAACACGGAGCGGCTGCTCTTCCTCGGCTTCTTCTTCGCCTTCGCGGTGAAGGCGCCGCTCTGGCCGCTGCACACCTGGCTGCCGAACGCGATGGGAGAGTCCACCGCCCCGGTCGCCGTCCTCATCACCGCCGTCGTCGACAAGGTCGGCACGTTCGCGATGCTCCGCTTCTGCCTCGGGCTCTTCCCCGAGGCCAGCAAGTGGGCCACCCCCGCGATCGTCGTCCTCGCGCTGATCAGCATCGTCTACGGCGCGCTGGTCGCCGTCGGCCAGCGGGACATCAAGCGCCTGGTCGCCTACGCGTCGATCTCGCACTTCGGCTTCATCATCCTGGGCATCTTCGCGATGACCAGCCAGGGCCAGTCCGGCGCCACGCTCTACATGGTCAACCACGGCATCTCGACGGCCGCGCTCATGCTCGTCGCCGGCTTCCTGATCTCCCGGCGCGGCTCGCGGCTCATCGCCGACTACGGCGGCGTGCAGAAGGTCGCCCCGGTGCTCGCCGGCACGTTCCTGATCGGCGGCCTCGCGACCCTGTCGCTGCCCGGACTCGCGCCGTTCGTCAGCGAGTTCCTGGTCCTGGTCGGCGCGTACGCCCGGTATCCGGTGGCGGGTGTCATCGCCACCACCGGCATCGTCCTGGCCGCGCTCTACACCCTCGTCCTGTACCAGCGGACGATGACGGGGCCGGTGAAGGAGGAGGTGCGGGCGCTGCCCGACCTGCGGGCCCGCGAGCTGGCCGTGGTCGCCCCGCTGATCGCCGTCCTGATCTTCCTCGGGGTCTTCCCGAAGCCGCTCACGGACGTCGTCAACCCGGCCGTGCGGCACACCATGTCGGACGTCCAGCAGAAGGACCCCCAGCCCCAGATTCAGACCGTGGAGGCGGCCAAGTGAGTTCCATGGCTGTCCACAGCTTGTGGACGACAGCTGCCGAGCCGCTGGACAAGATCCCGGCACCCCACATCGAGTACACGCAGCTCTCGCCCGTGCTCATCGTGCTCGGCGCCGCGCTCGTCAGCGTCCTCGTCGAGGCCTTCGTGCCCCGCAAGGCCCGCTATCACAGCCAGGTGTTCCTGTCGGTCCTCGCGCTCGTCGCCGCCTTCGCCGCCATCGTCGGCCTGGCGGCGGGCGGTTACGGCTCCACCAAGGCCCACATCGCGGCCATGGGCGCCATCGCCGTCGACGGGCCCGCCCTCTTCCTCCAGGGCACCATTCTCCTCGCCTCCCTGGTGGCGGTCTTCACCTTCGCCGAGCGCAGGCTCGACCCGGCCGACCACGGCCACAAGGTCGACTCCTTCGCCGCCGAGGCGGCGGCCGTCCCCGGCAGCGAGCAGGAGAGGGCCGCCGTCAAGGCCGGCTTCACCACCACCGAGGTCTTCCCGCTCGCGCTCTTCGCGATCTCCGGCATGCTGCTCTTCCCGGCCGCCAACGACCTCCTGACGCTCTTCGTCGCCCTGGAGGTCTTCTCCCTCCCGCTGTACCTGCTCTGCGCCGTCGCCCGCCGCAAGCGGCTGATGTCGCAGGAGGCGGCCGTCAAGTACTTCCTGCTCGGCGCCTTCTCCTCGGCGTTCCTGCTCTTCGGGATCGCCCTGCTCTACGGCTACGCGGGCTCCGTCTCGTACGCCACGATCGCGCGGGTCGTCGACGGCTCGATCGGCGCCGTCGACCCGGCCCTCGCCGACACCATGGGCAACGACGCGCTGCTGCTCATCGGCTTCGCGATGGTCCTCATGGGGCTCCTCTTCAAGATCGGCGCCGTGCCGTTCCACATGTGGACCCCTGACGTCTACGAGGGTGCCCCGACCCCGGTCACCGGCTTCATGGCCGCCGCGACCAAGGTCGCCGCGTTCGGCGCGCTGCTCCGCCTGCTCTACGTGGTGCTCCCGGGCCTCACCTGGGACTGGCGCCCGGTCATGTGGGCCGTCGCGATCGTCACGATGCTGGGCGGTGCGATCGTCGCCATCACCCAGACCGACATCAAGCGCCTCCTGGCGTACTCCTCGATCGCGCACGCGGGCTTCCTGCTCGCGGGCGTCATCGCGGCGACGCCGTCCGGCATCTCGTCCGTCCTGTTCTACCTGGGGGCGTACTCCTTCGTGACGATCGGCGCGTTCGCCGTCGTCACCCTGGTCCGGGACGCGGGCGGCGAGGCCACCCACCTGTCCAAGTGGGCCGGACTCGGCCGCCGTTCGCCGCTCGTCGCGGCGGTCTTCGCGGTCTTCCTGCTCGCCTTCGCCGGCATTCCGCTGACCTCCGGCTTCTCCGGGAAGTTCGCGGTCTTCAAGGCGGCGGCGGACGGCGGCGCGGGCGCGCTCGTGGTGGTCGGTGTGATCTCCTCGGCGATCGCCGCGTTCTTCTACATCCGGGTCATCGTCCTGATGTTCTTCAGCGAGCCGAAGGCGGACGGCCCCACGGTCGCCGTGCCCTCGGCCCTGACGAGCATCACGATCACGGCGGGTGTGGCGGTCACCCTGGTCCTCGGCCTGGCCCCGCAGTACTTCCTGGACCTGGCGAACCAGGCGAGCACGTTCGTCCGGTAACCCGGACGGCACGCGCGAGGGCCCGGCTCGGGGGCGAGCCGGGCCCTTCGCGTTCCCGCCCTCTGGCGCGTGGCCTACTAGGCCGACGGAACGATCCGGCCCCGGACCTCGCCCAGGGACACCCGGGTGCCGTCCGGGCCCGGCGCCCAGGCAGTGAGGACGACCTCGTCGCCGTCCTCCAGGAACGTCCGCTTGCCGCCCGGCAGGTCGAGGGCGTCGCGGCCGTTCCAGGTGAGCTCCAAGAGCGAGCCGCGCTGGTTCACCTCGGGCCCGGAGACCGTGCCGGAGCCGTACAGGTCGCCCGTACGGAGCGAGGCGCCGTTCACCGTCATGTGGGCGAGCTGCTGGGCCGCCGTCCAGTACATGGAGGAGAACGGCGGCTCGGCCACCAGCTCGCCGTTGATCTCCACCGAGATCCGCAGGTCGAAGCCGCCCTGCTCCTCCTCGGCCGCGTCGTCCAGGTAGGGGAGGAGGGGGTAGTCGCGGGCGGGCGGCGCGGTCCGGGCCGCGTCCAGGGCCTCCAGGGGCGTCACCCACGCCGCTACGGAAGTCTGGAACGACTTGCCGAGGAACGGGCCGAGCGGCACGTACTCCCAGGCCTGGACGTCCCGCGCCGACCAGTCGTTGAGCAGCGTCAGACCGAAGACGTGCTCCCGGAAGTCGGCCAGCGGGACCGGCTTGCCCAGCTCCGAGGGCGTGCCGACGAGGAAGCCGACCTCCGCCTCGATGTCCAGCTTGACCGACGGGCCGAAGACCGGGGCCGGGTCCGTCGGGGCCTTGCGCTGCCCGGAGGGCCGTACGACATCGGTGCCGGAGACGACGACCGTGCCCGCGCGGCCGTGGTAACCGATCGGCAGGTGCTTCCAGTTGGGGGTGAGCGCGTCGCCGTCCGGGCGGAAGATGCGGCCCACGTTCGTCGCGTGGTGCTCGCTCGCGTAGAAGTCGACGTAGTCCGCGACCTCGTACGGCAGGTGCAGCGTCACCGCGTCCAGCGGGTGGAGCAGCGGCTCGATGTCCGCCCGGTGCGCGGGCACCGTCACCCAGGCGGTCAGCGCCCGGCGGACGTCGCGCCAGGCGGTCCGCCCGGCCGCGAGCAGCGGGTTGAGGCTGGGCTGCGCGAGCAGCGCCGCGTACGGGGAGCCCAGCGCGTGCGCCGCGGCACCCGCGTCCAGGACGTGCCCGCCGATGCGGACGCCGAGCCGGCGCCGCCCGGGCTCGTCGGCGGTGGAGAAGACGCCGTACGGGAGGTTGTGCGGGCCGAAGGGATCGCCCTCGGCCAGATCGAGCGGGCTGTGCTCGGACATCGGTGCGTGCCTCGCTTTCCACGTGTGTGGGGGACACGTTACGGGGCGGGCGCGCGGGCGCGGATGACATGGATCACAGAGAAAGAGCGGCCTCCGTGGGCAACTGCCCGCGTTCGCGCGGTTTGTGCCTTGAACGGGTTCAGAATTCCCCTGCGGGCTACGGAAACAGGCTCCCACGCGGACCCCTTCCGGTCATACGATCATGCCGGGTGCCGCGCCGCGTGACGTAGCCGCAGGCGCGCATCCGCCACCGTGCTTCGCAGTCTTTCTCTCTGACCAGGAAAAGGTCCGCAACGTGAAGATCCGCCGCATTCTGGCGACCGCCGTGGCCGCCGCCGTGACCACCCCGGTCGTCTTCCTCTCGGCCGCCCCGGCGTTCGCCGACACCAAGCCGTCGGCCCCGTCGACGCAGAAGCCCGCGTCCCACGAGGGCGACCCCGACGAGGACATGCCGACGCTGGAGGAGCTGAAGGCCGCCGTCGCCGAGGCGCAGAAGGCGTACGACGAGGCCCTCGCCGAGGTCGCCCAGGCCAAGGCGGACATCGTCGCCCTCGACAAGGCCGACCACCCGCTGAAGGCCGCCGCCGACGCGGCGAAGAAGGCCGCCGACGAGGCCGCCGCCGCCAAGACCGCCGCGGACGCGGCGCTCGCCAAGGCGAAGCTGGACGAGCAGGCCGTGCAGGCCCGGCCCGACGCGACCGACGAGGAGAAGGCGGCGGCCGCCGCCGCCGTCACCGCCGCCAAGACGGTCGCCGACGAGGCCGCCGCCGCCAAGACCGCCGCCGACACGAAGGCCGCGCAGGCCTCCAAGGCCCTGGCCGACGCCAGTGTCAAGGCCTTCCAGGTGCTCGGCCTCGCCCAGAAGGTCGAGAAGGCCGCCAAGGAGAAGCTCGACGACGCCGAGGAAGAGCTCGCCTTCTACGAGGACATGGGCGGGGAGTGCAAGGTGGACGGCTCCGTCAAGGTCGCCCTCACCGGTCCGAAGACGGTCACCGCCGGCAAGAGCGCCTCCTTCTCGCTGCGCGTCTCCAACGAGGGCGACCGGGACCTGGACGCCGTCTACGCCTACGCCAACGCCCTGCAGCTCCCCGAGCCCGGCGACGTCATCGACGAGGACACGGACTTCTCCGAGCGGTACATCTCCGTCGAGTGGTCCTCCGCGGACAACCCGGAGTGGACGCGGGTCACCAAGGAGCTCGACACCATCGAGGTCGGCAAGCTCGCCAAGGGCGGCCACGCGGACGTCAAGCTGCGCCTGACGGTCAAGGCCGACGCCCCGGCCGGCAAGGGCTCGGCCTTCGCCTTCGGCGCGTACGAGAACAACGACGACAGCTGCGGCATGGGCGAGGACGACGCGACCCTCTACTTCGACATCCTCGCCGCCGACAAGGGCGACAAGCCGAAGCCCAAGCCGACGGACACGCCCACCCCGGCGCCGACCGTCACCACCGGCGGCAACACGAACACCACCCAACAGGGCGGCTACTCCACCACCCGCGTGAACGGCACCCTCGCCGCCACCGGTGCGAACGAGACCCTGCCGCTCGGGTACGCCGCCGCCGGGGCCGTCGCCCTGGGCGCGGGCGCGCTGGTCGTCGCCCGCCGCCGCAAGGCCGGTTCGCAGGCGTAACCCCTGACCGGTCCCCCGTACGGCGTGAAGTCAGCCCGCCGTACGGGGGATCCTCTTTTCCCAGGTGCGGTGGAAGACGACCTCGCCGCCCTCCTTGCACACCAGCTCGTTCTCGGTGAGGAAGACGTCCGCGTCGCAGGAGATCTCCGAGCGGGTGTCGATGGTGACGTCCCAGGCCAGCTCGGGCCGGTGCAGCCGGATGGCCCAGTCCGAGCGGGTACGGGCGGACAGCGGGCCGCTCTCGTCGATCACGTACGTCTCCGCGGCGTCCTCGGTGAGCTCCAGGCCGTCCGGGTACACGCGCGTGCCGCCGGGTCTCGGGTCGACCTGGAGCCGCCACTCGCCCTTGGCCACGTCCCGGACCACGAGCCGCTCCGGGCGCGGCTCCTCCAGGTCCAGGGTGCGCGGGTAGACGACCCCGAGGGGCTCGGACTGCTCGGGCTCCGCCCACTCGACGGCGTCCTGGGTGGGGGCGCGGACGGGCAGGGTGAGGTTCGAGCCCGCCGGGTCGAGGGTGAAGCCGGCGGCGTCGGGCTGGGGCCAGATCCACGGCCAGTACGCGGAGGAGACCGCGAGCCGCACCCGGTGGCCGGGCGCGAAGGCGTGCCCGATGCCGTTCAGCTCGAAGACGAGGCTCTCCGTCTCGCCGATCTGCGCCTCCACGGCCCGGTCGCGTCCGTAGCGGGCGGAGAGGTTCAGGGCGCCCCGGGTGACGAGGGTGGAGGAGCCGTCCGGGGCGATGTCGCAGAGCCGGGCGACGACCTGTCCGGTGGGGGCGGTCGTCCGCAGGGCGAGGCTCACGGAGGGCCGGCCCAGGATCTCGACGGGGCCGCCGCCCTCCGGCACGGGGAAGTCGAAGCAGGCCGAGCGGGCGTCCTCGTCGCGCTGGTCGGGCGGCAGGTCGGCGTCGTTGCCGGAGGGGAGGAAGCGGCCCGCGTCGAGCCCGGTCTGCTGGGGTGAGTCGACGACGACCGGGGTGCCCTGGAAGGCGTACGTGACGGGGGTGACGTGCGGGGAGGGCCAGGCGGGGTCGGCGACCCAGCGGCCGGGCAGTTCGGCGTACACGGGGGCCGGCGGGTGCGAGTCGCTGATCCAGGAGCGCAGCAGCGGCTCGGCCATCACGTCGTTCTCGGCGTCCTTGAGGTGGTGGTCCCACCAGCGCAGGGTCTCCTGGAGGAAGCCGATCGCCGGTCCCGGCGGCAGGCCGCGGTCCGGGTACTGGTGGCACCAGGGGCCGATGACCGCCCGTACCCGGTCCTGGGGGAGGTGCCGGGCGAGCCGCAGGACGGTGTCGCGGTACGGGTCGTGCCAGCCGCCGACGGCGAGGACGGCGGCCCGGACGGCGGAGTAGTCCTCGCGGACGCTGCCGTGCTTCCAGTACGCGTCCCGGGTCTGGTGGGCGAGCCAGCTGTGCAGGGGCGGCTCGACGGCCTCCAGGCGCCGCAGCCACAGCTCGCGCCACTCCTCGCCCACGTGCCGCGGGTCCGGGGGGCGGGCGGCGAAGGCGAGCGCGGCGGCGGCGCGGGCGTGCATGCCGGTGGCGAGGACGGAGCCGCCCATGTAGGGGACGTCGTTGTCGTAGCGGTCGTCGGTGGCGCAGACGGCGACGACCGCCCTGAGGGGCTCGGGGGCGAGGGCGGCGACCTGGAGCGCGCTGACACCGCCCCGGCCGAGGCCGAACATGCCGACCTTCCCGGTGCACCAGTCCTGCCCGGCGAGCCAGTTCACGACGGCGACGCCGTCGGCGAGCTCGACGGCGTCGTGCGCGTCGCCGGGCAGGCCCTCGCTGTTGCCGTGGCCGCGGACGTCGACCCGTACGGAGGCGTAGCCGTGGCCCGCGTACCAGGGGTGGCGCTGCCAGTCGCGGGGGGCGGTCCCGTCGGTGAGGCGGTCCGGCAGGTACTCCAGGAGGGCCGGTACGGGCTCGTCGGCGAGCGGGCGCCACACGCGCGCGTACAGCCTGGTTCCGTCGGGCAGCGGGATGCGGACGTCCTCGTGGCGGGTCTCGTACGGGAAGTCGGTGCGGATCTTCATCGCGGCTCCTGCGGCTCCCTCTCGGCGGCGAATGGGCGGAGACTGTTCGAGACAAACTACGCAATCCTGGTGGTATCAGCTGATCACGAACATACCGGGGGTGACGGGAAGGCGCCCACGGTGATCGAAAGGTGACCGGATACGCTGGCTTGAGTGAATCGAGCGACACATCGACAATCCGTGTGACCGCACCGAAGCCGTGTGATCGTCAGTAGACGTCAGCAGACAGGAGACCCCCTCGTGACCGTCGTCGGGCCGTTCGGTCTTAGCGTGCGGGACCAGGCTCTTGAGGCCGATGTCCAGACGGGTTTGGCGGCTGTGGAGGCGGGCCTCCTGGACGCCACCAAGAGCGACGTCCCCTTCATCACGGAGGCGGCCCAGCACCTCGTCCTGGCCGGCGGGAAGCGGTTCCGCCCCCTGCTCGTGATGCTCGCCGCGCAGTTCGGCGACCCCTACGCGCCGGGCGTCGTGCCCTCCGCCGTGGTCGTCGAGCTCACCCACCTGGCCACGCTCTACCACGACGACGTCATGGACGAGGCCGACGTCCGGCGCGGTGTCGACAGCGCCAACACCCGCTGGGGCAACTCCCTCGCCGTCCTCACCGGGGACTTCCTCTTCGCCCGCGCCTCGCACACGCTCGCGGACCTCGGCCCCGAGGCCGTCCGCATCCAGTCCGAGGCGTTCGAACGACTCGTGACCGGCCAGATCCTGGAGACCGCCGGCCCGATGGACGGCCGCGACCCCGTCGACCACTACCTCGACGTCCTCGGCGGCAAGACCGGCTCCCTCGTCGCCGTCTCCTGCCGCTTCGGCGCCATGATGTCCGGCGCCGACGAGTCCGTCGTCGACATCCTCACCCAGTACGGCGAGCGGCTCGGCGTCGCCTTCCAGCTCGCCGACGACGTCCTCGACATCGCCTCCGACTCCCACGAGTCCGGCAAGACCCCCGGCACCGACCTCCGCGAGGGCATCCCCACCCTCCCCGTCCTCCACCTGAGGGCCGCCGCGGCCGCCCACGGGCGCCCGGAGGACCTGGAGCTCGTCGGCCTCGTCGACGGCGACCTCAGCGACGACGAGCGGCACGCCGAGGTCCTGCGCCGGCTGCGCGCCCACCCCGCCCTCGAGCAGGCCCGCCGGGACACCGTGCGGTACGCCGAGGAGGCCCGCGCCATGCTGGCGCCGCTGCCCGAGGGGTACGCGAAGGCCGCCCTCGCCGAGATGTGCGACGCCGTGGTCCACCGCGCGGGGTAGTCCGTCTCAGGGTCGGGTCATCCCGAAGCAGTACGTGAGGTTGATCCCGGGGTCTGACGATTCCGCGCCGCCGTCTTGGTGAGATGGGTACATCAACCACAGGGGCAGCACGGTACGGAGGTAGCGGAGACCATGGCAGAGACCCGTAAGGCGAGCCGGTTCATCGTCCCGGTCGCGGTGGCAGGAGTGGCTGCGGCGACCATCGGGCTCGTCCCGGCGCTGGCCGCGTCCGGCGACCCGGACCTGCCGGAGATCACGGCCCAGCAGCTCATCGAGAAGATCGCCGCCTCGGACACCCAGACCCTGTCCGGCACGTTCAAGATCTCCACCGACCTGGGTCTTCCGGCCCTCGGCGGCCTGGCGTCCGGCCTCGGGGGCATGGACGGCGGCTCCGCCTCGGCGGACCCGTCCGAGAAGCTCACCGAGCTCGTCTCCGGCAGCCACACCCTGCGCATCGCGGCCGACGGCCCCGAGCGCCAGCGGCTCACCGTGCTCGACGGCTCCGACGAGTACAGCCTGATCCACAACGGCGACGACGTCTGGGGCTACGACAGCAAGTCGAACGAGGCCTTCCACGAGAAGGGCGCGTCGGCCGGTGCCCCGGAGAAGGAGCAGAAGCTCCCCGGCACGCCCAAGCAGCTCGCCGAAGAGGTCCTCAAGGCCGCGGGCGACACCACGTCGATCACGGTCGACGGGACGGCGAAGGTGGCCGGCCGGGACGCGTACCAGCTGGTGATCAAGCCGAAGCAGTCCGGCTCGACGGTCGAGTCCGTGAAGATCGCGGTGGACGCGGCGAACGGCACCCCGCTGAAGTTCACCCTCTCCTCGGTCGAGGGCGGCAAGCCGGTCGTCGACGCGGGCTTCACGAAGGTCGACTTCGACAAGCCGGCCGCCTCCGAGTTCACGTTCACGGCGCCGAAGGGCGCGAAGGTGACGGAGGGCGCGGCGGAGAAGTTCGAGAAGGGCGAGAAGGTCCCGGGCGACCTGCCGAAGGGCTTCGAGGGCGGCATCCCCGGCCTCGGGGACGTCTTCGGGAAGGACCTCGGGAAGGGCGGCGGCCCGACCGTCATCGGCGAGGGCTGGACGACGATCGCGAAGCTCGACACCGGTGCGCCTGCGCCCAAGACGGACGAGGCGCCGAAGGAGATCCAGGGCTTCCTGGACTCCTTCGGCGACAAGGTCACCGGCAAGTTCGGCTCCGGCACCGTCTTCAAGACGAAGCTGGTGAACGCGCTCCTCACCGACGACGGCAAGGTCTACGTCGGCGCGGTGACGAAGGACGCCCTGGTGAACGCGGCGAACTCCGGCAAGTAGCAGTCGGGTTGGGACCCCGGGCGGGTCGGGGGCGAAATTCACCGACCCGCCCGGGAGTTCTACGGGGGCTGTTACAGCCTTACGGGAACGTCAGCTTGAACCCGTTGATGTAACCCGTGTCGGCCGAGGCCTTGTCCTGGACGCGGAGCTTCCAGACACCGTTGGCGACCTCCGTGGAGGCGTCGACGGTGTACGTCTGGTTGATGTTGTCGGCGCTGCCGCCGGCCCGGTTGCTCAGGTTGTAGACCGAGCCGTCGGGGGCGATCAGGTCGACGACGAGGTCGCCGATCCAGGTGTGCACGATGTCCACGCCGACCTTGAGCGTCGAGGGCGCGTTGCCCGTGACGCCGCTGACGGTGACGGAGGACGTGACCGCGGCGCCGTTGTCCGGGATGGCGACGTCCGCGGTGTTCTCGAAGACCGTGCCGGTCGGCGGGGTCGTCGTCCCGGAGGACAGGTTCCAGACGGCGTACGCGATGGCGTCGGCGTTCCGGTCCAGGGCGGTGTCGTTGATGTTCGCCGAGGTGTCGCAGGACGCGTGGTAGCAGCGGTCGAAGGCCTGGCCGGCCGTTCCGCCCCACTTCTGCGCCTGCGCCGAGGTCTTCGTGTAGTCGGCGCCGGAGAAGAGCCCGCCGACCGGGATGCCCACGTTCTTGAAGGGCGCGTGGTCCGAGCGGCCGTCGCCCTCGGTCTCGATCTCGGTGGGGATGCCGAGCCCGGCGAAGTAGGTCTTGAAGGTCTGCTCGATCGTCGGGTCGTCGTCGTAGACGAAGTAGCCCGGGTTCGGCGAGCCGATCATGTCGAAGTTCAGGTAGCCGTTGATCTTCGAACGCTCGGTGGCGGGAAGGTTGTTGACGTAGTACTTCGACCCGACGAGCCCCAGCTCCTCGGCGCCCCACCAGCCGAAGCGCAGGTGCTTCGTCGGCTGGAGCTGGGCGCGGGAGACGGCGAGCGCGGTCTCCAGGATCGCGGCGGACCCGGAGCCGTTGTCGTTGATGCCGGGGCCCGCGGTGACCGAGTCGAGGTGCGAGCCGGACATGATGACCTGGTTGGGGTCACCGCCGGGCCAGTCGGCTATGAGGTTGTAGCCGGTGGCGCCGTTGTAGCTGAACTGCTGGAGCGTGGTCGTGTAGCCGGCGGCGTCCAGCTTCGCCTTCACGAAGTCGATCGAGGCCTTGTAGCCGGTACGGCCGTGGGCGCGGTTGCCGCCGTTGGCGGTGGCGATCGACTGGAGGTCCGCCAAGTGCTGCTTGACGTTGGCGAGCGAGATGTCGGGCGGCGTGACGGCGGCGGCCGTGGCCGGGCTGGCGGAGGCGCTGGTGCCGGTGAGTCCGGCGAGCGCGAGCGCCGCGAGGGCGGCGGCCGTGGTGGCACGTCTGGGTACGGAGATGTTCATGTGGGGGCTCCGGATTCCGAACGGGGATGGGACGGAACGTGCGAGACGCCCCGGGCGGCGGAGCCACGAGGCGCTGGAGCTGAACGGGAGCTGAACTGGTGTGCACTGCTGGGCAGTTGTGCTGAATGGTGAGTGAGGATTTGACTCGCCGTCAAGAGCGGAAACCGGTCAGGCGTGTTCGCATATCGAACAGCCCGACCGCCGACCTAGGACCTGCGCCTCATGCGCACCACGACGCCGCTGGCTAGGGTCGCCACCCATGCACCAGGCAACGAAGATCACTCCCCGCACCACGGCGGAACGCACGCGGGACACCCGGGAACGGCTCGCCTCGGAGCGTGACATCTGGGTGTCGACGTCCCACCCCGACCACGGCCCGCACCAGGTACCCCTGTGGTTCCTGTGGCACGGGCAGGCGGCATGGATGTGCACCGGCGCGAAGTCGGTGACCGTACGCAACGCCCACGAGGAACGGCGGGTACGCCTGGCACTGCCGGACGCCTACGACGTCGTGCTCCTGCAGGGCGAGGCGGAGTGCCACCCGGCGGGGGAGGTGCCGAAGGACGCCGCAGACGCGTTCGCGGCCAAGTTCGGCTGGGACCCGCGGACGGAGGAGGCCCCCTACACGTACCTGCGCGTGGTCCCCCAGACGGTCCGCGCCTGGCGCGGGGTACCGGAACTGCGGGGCAGGGTGGTGATGCGCGAGGGCGAGTGGCTGGGTTAGCGCTTCACTCCACGACGTGGCCGACCGGAAGGCGACGGCCGCGCGCTTGCTACGGTCGGGCCCCATGAGCTGGCTTCCCGATGACTTCGTCCACCCCGTCCTGGTACCGCTGCCGGGCGGTGGTCATCACCTGCGGCCGATCCGCGAGCTGGACACCCCGCTCGACTATCCGGCTGTGATGGGTTCGCGCGAGCGGCTGTGGACCATCTTCGGCCCGGCCTGGGGCTGGCCCGCGGCCACCATGACCTACGAGGCCGACCAGGCCGACCTGCTGCGGCACGAGAAGGAGATCGCCGCGCACCAGTCCTTCAACTACGCGCTGTTCGACGCGGCGGAGACGGCTCTGCTCGGCTGTGTCTACATCGACCCGCCGGAGAAGGCCGGCGCGGACGGCGAGATCTCCTGGTGGGTGGTGGACGAGCTGGTGGGCAGCAAGGTCGAGCAGGCCTTCGACGCGCTGGTACCGCAGTGGATCGCCGCCGACTGGCCGTTCGAGCATCCGCGCTTCCTCGGCCGCGACATCTCCTGGTCGGACTGGCTCGCCCTGCCGCAGCATCCCGGCATGTAAGTGATCCGGAGGTGTTCGTGCCAGAGGTGGGCTGCGTTCTGCACCTGCTCAGATGATGGGCTCACCTGCACCATGTTGCCGCAGCCTTTGTGCGGGCCGATGGCAAGCCGGTGCTTACCGTGCGGGCGGAGACGGCGGCGTCGCACGCGCGGGCTGCGGCTCAGCCCCCGGCCGGTTGTACGAGATCGTCCGGTGCGCGAACCGGCCGCTCGGCAGCCGCTCCCTGACCCGCTCCAGGTAGCCGAAGGCGTCCCAGGGCTTCAACTCTTTTACGTCGCAGCCGTCCGCGTCGCGGAATCCCGCGTCGTGGACGCTTACGACAGGGCCAGTTCGGCCCACACCGTCTTGCGCGGTACGGGCCCCGGCCGTACGCCCCAGCTCCGTGCCAGGCCCTCCACGATGAGCAGCCCGCGCCCCGACTCGGCCGCCGCCGGATGCCCTGCGCGGGGGAGTCGGTCACCGCGCGTGTCGGTCGCCTCGATACGGAGGGTGCCTTCTGCGGCGGACATCGCGAGCCGGAAGTCCCGCCCCGGCACGCGACCGTGCGTCACGGCGTTCGCGGCGAGCTCGGCGACGATGTGCGCGGCCGGCCCGGCCACGTACTCCAGTTCCCAGGAACGCAGCTGCTCCACGGCGAGTAGCCGGGCGAGGCGCGCGCCGCGAGGGGTTGCGGAGAGCTGGATTCCGAATTGGCGTACGGATGCCATGAGTTGGGTGGGTTCCTCGTTCATGTCACCCAGGGTGGCGGCGTGTGCTTACGCTGCCCATCGAACATGCCCTTACGTACGGTTACTGTCCCGCGTCTGTCCGGCCCTGTCCCGACTGTCCCGCGCGGCGCTCCGGGAAGGGCTCTGCCGAAGGAGGTGGGCACGCATGAGCGTGGACGAGGTGGACGGCACGGGGACAGAGGACGCGGGCTGGGAGGTGGAGCCGGGGGATGAGTCGGGGGCGGCGGTGGTCGCGGCGGTCGGGCGCCAGATGAAGCTGTGGCGGGAGTCGAAGGGGCTGAGCGCGGTCGAGTTCGGGGCGCTGATCGGTTACGGCGAGGACCTGATCCGCAAGATCGAACGCGGGGCGCGGATCCCGCGCCCGGAGTACCTGGACAAGGCGGACGAGGCGGTGGGGGCGAGCGGGCTCATCTCGGCGATGAAGAGGGACCTGGAGGAGGTCCGCTACCCGAAGAGGCTGCGAAGTCTGGCGAAGATGGAGGCTCGGGCGGTCGAGTTCTGCATGTACACCAACTTCGACATCCACGGTCTGCTGGAAACCGACGAGTTCTCGCGGGCGGTCCTGCAGACCTGGCGCCCGGCGTACGAACAGGAGGAGCTGGAGCGGTACTTGGCGGCGCGAGTGGCGCGCCGCTCGGTGCTGGAGAAGAGCCCGACGCCCGAGTTCAGCTTCATCCAGGAGGAGGTCTCGCTGCGACGACCGATCGGGGGAAGAATGGTGCTGCGTCGTCAGCTTGAGCATCTGCTGGAGGTGGGCGAGTTGCCCAACGTCGATATCCAGGTGATGCCGACCGAGCGCGCCGACCACCCCGGGGCGGGTGGTCGCATCGCGCTTCTGAAGTTCGAGGACGGTACGGCCGTGGGGCGGATGGACAGGGACTTCGGCGGGCGTCCGGTCTCCGACCTCAAGCGACTCCGGATCTTGGAGCTGCGCTATGGCATCATCCGCTCCAAGGCCCTCACTCCTGCGGAGTCACGGGACTTCATCGAACAACTGCTGGGAGAGACATGATCGGCAATCCCGAACTCGACTGGTTCAAGAGCAGCTACAGCGACGGCGCCAACGGCAACGACTGCGTCGAGGTTGCCACCACCCTTGGGGCCGTCCACGTCCGTGACTCCAAGGACGCCGAGGGTGCCCGTCTCGCGTTCGGGCCCGGCGCCTGGGCGGGGTTCGTGGAGTACGCCTCCGGCGAGTGACGAAGGAGATCCGCATGGCCGAGCTGGACTGGTTCAAGAGCAGCTACAGCGACAGCGACAGCGGCAACGGCAACGACTGCGTCGAGGTCGCCACCGCCCCCGGCACCGTCCACGTCCGTGACTCCAAGGACATCGAGCGCCCGCACCTCGCCGTCGGCCCCGCCGCCTGGGCCGGGTTCGTGACGTACGCCGCTTCCGGCGAGTAGGTCCTGCGCGCCCCCCGTCTTGATGCGGTGGGGCGGGCTGGGGTGCTCGGGGGCATCCGGCTTCGTGGGCTTCTGGTGTGGCCGCCCTCTTTCCGAGTGTGGCGTCCTCCACCGCCGCGTCAAGGGCGCCTGCGGCGTCGCTGCGCGATGGGCTGCGCCCACCCTTGACCCGGCGCCGGAGGCCGCCTTTTCACACTCGGAGGGCGGCCGGGGGCGGGGCCGCGCGGCCAGGCCGGGGGGCCTTCCCGCCGTAGGCGGGTGGCAGCCCGGCGGGTGGGGCGAGGCCGGGCATCGGCTGGGCGGGTGCCGGCTGCGCGCCAGGGTGGGTGGGGGCTCGGCTCGTAGTCGGTGTGGGTGGGTCCGGTTCCGTCTCGTCGGGGTGCGCGGCCGTTGAATGGGGCAGCTGGGCGGCGCTTAGCGGGTGTCGGTCGTCTTTCGGCCGGGATTCAGGCCCCGCTGGTCGCTCCCGGTGGTGGGTTTCCCGCAGTAACTCGAAGTGGATGGGCGATGTGCCCCTTTTGGGGCCCTGGTTGGGGGCTGTTACCGGGAGTAGCGCGCAGTTATTCGCACCCCGCCACCCACCGGCAGTGACCAGCGGGGCATGAAGCCCCACCATTCGACGGCCGCAACCCGCTAAGCCCTGCCGGGCCGCCCCATTCAACGACAGCGCACCCCGACGAGACGGAACCGGACCCACCCACACCCGCTACGAACCAAGCCCCCACCCACCCAGCTTCAGGGCCAACACCCGGCCCGCCGATGCCCGGCCTCGCCCCCACCCACGGGGGTGCTCCCCGCCTACGGCGGGACGGGCCCCCGGCGCCCCGGCGTGGACCCCCACCCCCGGACCGCCCTCCGAGAGGTCTTTCGCTCCTGGAGGCGGCGGGTCAAGGGTGGAGCGCAGCGGAATCGGCGAAGCCGACGCCGGAGGCGCCCTTGACGCGCCGCCGGAAGGAGCGACTCTCGGAAAGAGGGCGGTCCCACCAGAAGCCCACGAAGCACGTCCGCCCCGAGCGCCAAGGCGACGGCTCCCGTCACAGGGCCCAGGGTGCGGACAGCAGGTCCGTGACCCTGCGCCTGTCCCGCCCCTCTTCCGCCTCGCCCTGGTCCACGTCCACGGCCGGGCGTCGGTCGAGCGGGCCGAGGCCCAGGTGGTGCGGCGGGTCTAGAGCCCGTCAGTGGACGCAGAACTCGTTGCCCTCCGGGTCGGTCATGACCGTCCAGGAGCCGCCCGGCTCGTCCATGTGCCGCAGGACCTTCGCGCCGTGGCCCTCCAGGCGGGCGACCTCCGTCGCGCGCGTCCCCGGTGCCGGGTGGAGGTCCAGGTGGAGGCGGTTCTTGACGGTCTTGGCCTCCGGGACGCGCTGGAAGAGGATCCGGCGTCCGAGGCCCGTGTCCGAGTTCGGGTCGTGCGGGTCGTCGGGGTGGCGGACGGCGGCGAGGTCGCGCCAGCCGAGGCGCTCGGCCGGGGTGCCCTCGTGGAGGGTGACGGTCGCCTCGGGGCCGGTCGCGCCCATGTCGAGGAGGCGGCGGACGAGGGCGTCGTGGTCCTCCTCCAGGTAGCCCAGGGCGGCGGCCCAGAACGTGGCCTGCGCGTGCGGATCCGCGCTGTCGACGACAAGCTTCCAGTGGATCGGGGTGGTCGAGGTCATGTAACTCTTTATAGTGGTTACATGACTGGGGTCGCCACCGCAATGACACTTCTGCACCGCGACGGACAGCGCTTCCGCTTCGACGCCGGCGCACTCTCCCTCGAACTCCTCCTCACCGGCGGCCCCGGGCCCGTCGCGAGCCGGTTCGAGGTGCTCGACCGCGTCGAAGGGCTCCTCGGCTGGGTGCGGGAGTGCCGGCTGCCCGCCGGACTCGACCCCACCGTCACCGACGCCGAGCTCGCGGCCGTACGGGAGGTACGGGACGCCCTCTGGGGGCTCGCCCCCGCACGGGCCCGGGGCGAGCGCCTCGACCCCGGCGCGCTCGCCGTGCTCAACGCCGCCGCCGCCGAGCCGCCCCTCGTCGCCCTGGTCCGGGAAGACGGCACGCGCGCGTGGGCCCCGGGTGCCACCGGGACCGGGCTCCTCGCGACGCTCGCCCGCGACGCCGTCGAGCTGCTCACCGGGCCGTACGCCGACCGGATCAGGGAATGCGGCGCCGACGACTGCGCGTTGCTGTTCGCTGACACCTCCCGCCCCGGGCGCCGCCGTTGGTGCTCGATGGATCGCTGCGGCAACCGGCACAAGGTGCGGGAACACCGAGCTCGTACGTCATAGGGTCGGCCTCCCTGGCAGTCGATCCCCTCCGAAGGAGCGCACGCACATGAAGATCGCCGTACTGGGAACGGGCGAGGTCGGGCGCAGGCTCGCCACGAAGCTGGTCTCCCTCGGACACGAGGTCGCCCTGGGGTCCCGTACCGCCGACAACGCCGACGCCGCCAAGTGGGCGGCAGAGCACGGCGGGGCGCACGGCACCTTCGCCGACGCCGCCGGCTCCGCCGAACTGGTCGTCAACGCGACCGGCGGGCTCGTCTCCCTCGCCGCCCTCCAGGCCGCGGGCACCGAGAACCTGAACGGCAAGGTCCTGATCGACGTCTCCAACGCGCTCGACTTCTCCGAGGGCTTCCCGCCCAAGGTCGGCCTGCCCGACGGCCGGAGCGTCGCCGAGCAGCTCCAGAGCGCCTTCCCGGAGGCGCGCGTCGTCAAGACGCTCAACACGATGACCAACACCGTCATGGTCGAGCCCGGCCGGGTCCCCGGACACCACAACGTGTTCCTCAGCGGCGACGACGCGGACGCGAAAGCCGTCGTCGCCGAGCTGCTCGCCTCCTTCGGCTGGGCCACCGACCGCATCATCGACCTCGGCGAGCTGTCGAGCGCCCGCGCCACCGAGCAGCTGATGCCGATCTGGCTGCGGCTCTACGGGGTGCTCGGGACGGGCGACTTCAACTTCTCGATCGCGGGAGCCTAGGCCTCAGTCGGAGTCGGCGCCTGGGCCCTCAGATGGTCCAGGAGGTCCGCCGCCTCCGGGTACGGCTCCTCGCGGGGGAGCAGCCGGCCGGCGGCCTCCAGGTCGCCGGACCTGACCAGGCCGTGGACCTCGTGCGCGAGCGGCGTCACGTCGGTGATCGAGACCGTCCACTCGTCCGCGTACCGCCGCGACGCCTCGCCCGACAGGCCGAGCTGGAGCGAGCGGTGCGGGAGGGGCCTCAGGTGCAGGTCGCGCTCCGGGTCCCACTGGACCCGGGCCGGCGCCTGCCGCAACTGCCGCTTCCAGGACGCCTGGTCGGTGTGGAAACCGCGCTCGTAGTGCGAGAGGCAGGCGTTCCGCAGGGCCCACTCGAAGCCCTCGCGGGTGATCTCCACGGCCAGGACGGTCTCCTGGCCCTCCTTCTCGCCCCAGCCGCAGCGGTACATCATCCACAGGAACGACGGCTTGATCCACGTCATCCGGTCCCGCTTCCAGGCCTCCGGGAAACGCCCGTCGCGGGCGGCGGGGAGGCCGAGCCCGGGCCGGTAGGCCTGGTAGACGGTGATCGTGCGCTCGGTGTGCAGGGCACGGATCCGGTACTTCGGTTCTTCCATGGGGCACAGGGTGCTGCGTGGCGGCCGGGCGCGGCCACCGGTTTTCGTGCTGCGAGCAACGTCACGGTCTCAACTGTCGAGTACGCCCCTAATGTGGAGGGATGAACGATTCGCCCGGCAGCCCGTTGACCGACGTCGCCGCCACGTACATGCCCCGGCTCTCGGAGTTCTCCTTCGAGCCGGGGCTCGTGGCGGCCGTCGATCAGCACGCGGCGGCCGTGTGCGACGCGCTGCTCCCGGCCCAGCGTGGCCCCCAGGGCCGGACCGTCCGCCGGGAGGAGCTGGCCGACTACGTCCTCGGGTTCACCGACTGGCTCTCCGAGGTCGACTGGGCCGAGCCCGTCGGCCACGACTTCGCGACCCTGCGCCTGACGGCGGTCTGCTGGCTGATCCGGGAGCACGACCTGCTGGGCGCGTGAGGCCTACATCCGGTCCGTCGGCGGCTCCTCGCCGCGCTCCCTCCGTGCGCGCTCCTGCGCCGCCGGCATCCCGCGCTGCGCGTCCTCGCGGCCCTTCTGGTACGCCGTGATCTGGTCCTTCGCCCGGCCGGTCTCCGCCTCGGCAGCCGACAGCCAGCGCTCCCAGCGGCCCCGCATCGGGGTGATGAGGCCGCCGCCGACGCCGACGATCACGACACCGGCGATCATGGCGAGCACGGCCGTGAGCACCGGTCCGGTGATCGCGGTCGCGATGCCCGCCTGGCCGAGGGCGGCGATGATCCCGAGGCCGACGATGAACGCCCAGGCCGCCGTGGCGAGGGCCTTGCCGTAGGACGCCTGGCCCAGCGCGCCCTCCACGATGTCCCGTACGGCGCGGGCGATGGCCATCGCGACGACGACGATGACGCAGGCGACGATCGCCCGCGGCAGCCAGGCGACGATGCCGTTGATCATGACGCTGACCGGGTTGGGGCCGAAGACCCCGAAGGCCAGCTGGAGGGCGATCAGCAGGATCGCGTAGTAGAGGATCTTGCAGATGATCCCGGTGGCGTCGTACTTCGAGCCCTGGAGGGCGTTCGCGACGCCGCTGCGGTCGGCCATCCGCTCGAAGCCGACGCGGCGCAGGACGCGGTCGGCGAACTTGGCGATCATCTTGGCGACGAACCAGCCGATGAGCAGGATCACCAGGAACGCGATGAACTTCGGTACGAACTCGGCGACGGCGGACCAGGCGTCCGTGAATCCCTTGCCGAAGTCGACCGAGAGGGCGAGGGGCTGCGACATGGCGCCATCACTCCGCTCAGGAGGGCCCCGTCGGGTCGGGGGCCTGGACTCCCGACCCAACTACGCGCGCGTGCCGCCCGCCCCCGGTCAGCGTCCCGGCTGGGCCGATGGGGTGGAAACCGGCGTGGCCTCGGTCTCTCCGCCAGTGTGTCCGGTTGCGGGAGCGGTGTCCGCGAGGGCGGCCTCGGCGAGGGCGGTGTCCGTACGGCTGATCTCCTCGCGCGCCGCCGCCGCCTCGACCTCCGCCCGGCTCTTCCGGGCCGTCCGGAGCGCGTCCCAGGTGAGGATCGTCAGCGCCAGCCAGACGAGGGAGAAGCCCGCCCAGCGCTCCGCCGGCATCGCCTCGTGGAAGTAGACGACCCCGAGGAGGAACTGGAAGGTCGGCGCGAGGTACTGGAGCAGCCCGAGCGTGGACAGCGGGACGCGGATCGCCGCCGCCCCGAAGCAGACCAGGGGGGCCGCCGTGACGATGCCGGTGGCGACGAGCAGCGCCGTGTGGCCGGCGCCGTGGGAGCCGAACGCCAGCGTGCCCTGGGTCCCGAGCCAGACGAGGTAGGCGAGGGCGGGCAGGAACTGGACGGCGGTCTCGGCGGCGAGCGACTCCAGGCCGCCGATGTTGACCTTCTTCTTCACCAGGCCGTAGAGGGCGAAGGAGAACGCGAGGGTGAGCGAGATCCACGGCGGCCGCCCGGCCCCGACCGCCAGGACGAGCACGGCGGACAGGCCGACACCGACCGCCGCCCACTGCGCGGGGCGCAGCCGCTCCTTCAGGACGAGGACGCCGAGGCCGATGGTGACGAGCGGGTTGATGAAGTAGCCGAGGGAGGCCTCGACGACGTGGCCCGTGTTCACGGACCAGATGTAGAGGCCCCAGTTCACGGTGATGACGGAGGCGGCGAGGGTGATCAGGCCGAGCTTGCGGGGGCTGCGCGCGAGCTCGGGCATCCAGGCCCAGCGGCGCAGCGCGAGCAGGGCGACGCCGACGAAGACCAGCGACCACACCATGCGGTGGGCGAGGATCTCAAGGGCGCCGGCGGGCTTGAGGAGTGGCCAGAAGAGCGGGACCAGTCCCCACATGCCGTAGGCGCCGATCCCGTAGAGCAGTCCTGCTCTTGCCTCGTTCTTCTCCGTCTTCACCGGACCTCCTGCCCTGTGCCGCGCTGTCCTGTCGAAGGTAGCGCCGCACGGGGCAGGTTGTCATGGCCGTATCGCCATACGGTCATGACATCTTTACGAGGCGGCCAGCGCTTCCTTGATCGTCTCGGCGATCGGGGTGGTCGGGCGGCCGGTCAGCCGGGCCAGATCGCCGGTCTGGAGGGCCAGCGCGCCGAGCGCGACGGCCCGGTCGACGTCGACCAGGATCTCGGCGAAGGGGAGCGGGACCCCGGCGCCGGTGAGGATCTCCAGGTGGGCCGCGGCGGGGACGTCGCTGTACGTGATCTCCCGGCCGGTCTGGGCGGCGACCTCGGCCGCGTACTCGGCGAGGGACCAGGCGGTGTCGCCGCTCAGCTCGTACGCCCGGTTCAGGTGCTCCTCGGCCGGGCCGGCGAGGACGGCGGCCGCGGCGGCGGCGTAGTCGGCGCGGGAGGCGGAGGCGATCCGGCCCTCGCCGGCGTTGGCGACGACGGCGCCGTGGGCGAGGACGGGGGCGAGGTTGGCCGTGTAGTTCTCGGTGTACCAGCCGTTGCGGAGGAAGGTGTACGGCAGGCCGGACGCGAGGATCAGCTCCTCGGTCGCCTTGTGCTCCTCGGCGAGCGTGAAGTCGGCCGCCGGGCCGCCGAGGATGCCGGTGTACGCGAGCTGGGCCACGCCGGCGGCCTTGGCCGCGTCGATCACGGCGCGGTGCTGGGCGACGCGCTGCCCGACCTCGCTGCCGGAGATCAGGAGCACGCGGTCGCCCGCCTCGAAGGCGCCCGCCAGGGTCTCCGGCCTGCTGTAGTCGGCGACGCGGAGCTCGACCCCGCGCTCGGCCAGGTCGGCGGCCCTGGCCTTGTCGCGGACGACGGCGACGACGGACTCGGCGGGGACGGTGTCGAGGAGGGTGTCGACGACGAGACGGCCGAGCTGGCCGGTGGCGCCGGTGACGACGATGCTCATGAGGTTCTCCCAGGGGTGCGAGGGGTGCGTGCTCACACTCACCGTACGGTGGGCGCTAACCTTTCGTAAGTACCCACTTTGAAGTAAGGTACTGGCATGGGAGTAAGTAAGCCGCCGAACGTGAACGAGCCGATGTGTCCCTCGCGCCTCGTCCTGGAGCACGTCACCAGCCGCTGGGGCGTCCTCGTCCTCGCGGCCCTCCTGGAGCGCTCGTACCGCTTCAGCGAACTGCGTCGTGAGATCGGCGGCGTCAGCGAGAAGATGCTGGCCCAGACCCTCCAGACCCTGGAGCGCGACGGCTTCGTCCACCGCGACGCCAAGCCCGTCATCCCGCCCCGCGTCGACTACAGCCTCACCCCCCTCGGCGAGGGAGCCGCCCGCCAGGTCTGGGAACTCGCCCGCTGGACCGAACAGCAGGTGGGCGCGGTCGAGGCGGCGCGTGTGCGTTACGACACCGTGCGTGCGGCGTCCCAATGATGTTGTAGCCCGGGCGAGTTGATTCACGGAGCCGTACGATCTCCCTCACCGACCGGGGGATCGTGCGAGCGACCGTGGGGGAATCGTGAGGGACGCGTACGGAAGACTGCTGCGCGCCGCTGCCGTGGCGGCGGCGGGCGGGTTACTCCTGGCGGGGTGCTCGTCAGGAGGCGGCGGGGACGAGGCGAAACCGTCCCGAGCCACACCGACCGCGAGTGCGTCCGGGGCGCCGACCGCGTCCCCGACGCCCGCCGGACCGGTTTACGTCCTGGACCCGAAGAAGGCCCCGCGCACCCAGGCCGACGCGAAGCGGCTGGCCCTCGCGGTCGTGGCCGGACCCGACGACTGGGGGCCCGGATACGTCAAGCGCAGCCCGTACCTCAGCGGCCCCGGATCCTGGCCCGTCCTCGACGCGAGCTGCGAGTGGGAGGCCGGGACCCTGCCCCGGTCCGTCCTCTACAGCGTCACCGCCTACAGCGAGATCCCGGCCACCGGTGGCAAGGGCCCTCTGCGGGTCGCCGCCACCGTCACCGTCCACCGCGCCGAGACCGACGCCGACTGGGAGATGGCCGAGACCCTGGAGGAGGCGCTGCGCTGCCCCGATCAGCAGTTGCGCCAGGGCGAGCGGATCACCGGCCTGAACTCGCTCGGCATGCCCTACGGAGTCGGTGGCAACCAGACCACGACCGACTCCCTCATCGAGCGCGGCGAGTACCACAACGACGCGATCAAGGGACAGCAGTACTACACCTGGTTCCAGACCCGCGTCGGGCAGGTCACCTTCGCCTCGGTCGTGAAGGGGGCCTCCGGCTACGCCGAGGGGGACACCAACGCCGTCCAGGCCCGGGTCAACGTCTTCATGCAGGACCGCGTCAAGACGCAGTTGGGAGCCCAGTCGTGAGCCCGATGGCCCAGCCCGGCCCCGAGCCCGGAGCCCAGCCCGCCCCTCAGCCAGGCCCCCAGTCCGGCCCCCTCCAGGCGCTCCTGCCCTCCGACCCCTCGTCGATCGCCGGCTACCGCCTCCTCGGCCGCCTCGGCGCCGGCGGCATGGGCGTGGTCTACCTCGGCCGCACCGAGACCGGTGAGCTCGCCGCCGTCAAGGTCACCCTCGCCGACCAGGCCGACCAGCCCGACTTCCGGGCCCGCTTCCGCCGCGAGGTCGAGGCCGCCCGCCGGGTCGTCAGCCCCTGGGCCGTGCCCGTGACCGGCGCCGACCCCGACGCGCCCGAGCCGTGGATGGCCACCGCCTTCGTGCCCGGCCCGTCCGTCGGCGAGGCCGTCCGCGCCCACGGGCCGCTGCCCGAGCGGAGCGTACGGATCCTCGGCGGTGCCGTCGCCCGCGCGCTCGCCGCCGTCCACGCGGCCGGACTCGTCCACCGGGACGTCAAGCCCGGGAACGTCCTCCTCGCCGTCGACGGGCCGCGCCTCATCGACTTCGGCATTGCCCGCACCACCGGCGAGACCGCGCTCACCGCGACCGACATGGTCGTCGGCACCCCCGGCTTCCTCGCCCCCGAGCAGGCCGAGGCCCGCACCGACGCCATCGGCCCGCCCGCCGACGTCTTCGCCCTCGGCTGCCTCCTGGCGTACGCGACGACCGGCCGTCCACCCTTCGGCGCCGGGGCCGTGGACGCCCTCATGTACCGGACCGTCCACGACGAGCCCGACCTCGCCGACGTACCGGAAGACCTGCTCCCGCTCCTCGCGGCCTGCCTCGCCAAGAACCCCGCCGACCGGCCCACCGCCGGGGAGATCGCCGACCGGCTCACCGAGGACACCCCCGGCACCGCCGCCGACTGGCTGCCCGCGCCCGTCGTCACCACGATCGCCGAACGCTCGGCGGCCATGCTGGCGCTCCCCGACATCGACCCGACCGCGCCCGGCACGGACCCGGACGCCCCCGCGAAGCCCAGCAGGCGCGGCTTCCTGCTGCTCGGTGCCGGTGCCGCCGTCCTCGCGGCGGGGGGCGGGGCGTTCGCCCTGCTCCGGCGCGACGAGAGCAGCGCCGACGGGAAGCACCCCACGTCGCCGAAGCCCCGGAACACCTGGGCCATCGGCGTCCTCGCCGACCTCTCCGGGCCCGCCCGGGAGATCGGCCGGGCACAGGAGCGCGGCGCCCGGCTCGCCGTCGAGCGGTTCAACGCCCTGCACAAGGGCAAGCCCTTCACCCTCGAACTCAAGGTCTCCGACGACCGGGGGCAGAGCGCCGGCGTCCTCGCCGCCGCCCGCCGGCTCACCACCGACCCCTCCGTGCTCGCCGTCCTCGGCCCCACCTCCGACGACACCGGCATCGCCGCACTCCCCGCCTTCGAGGAGGCCGGCGTGCCGCTCCTCACCACCTCGGCCGGCTACAACCTCTTCACCATGCGCGGTGACGGCGGCGGCGCGCCGAACACGACCGTGCTGCGCGCCATCCCCAACCACTTCATGGCGGGCACCTACCTCGCCTGGTCCGCCACGCTCCTCCCGCAGATCCGCCGCCCCGGAGTCCTAGAGGAGCGCAGCGACGACCAGTACAGCTGGCAGTACACCGGCGGCGCCCGCTTCGGCTTCAAGCAGGCAGGCATCACGCCGTACTTCCGGGTCGTCCCGGGCCGGGCCACCGACTACCGCTCGATCATCGGGGAGATGATCGACGCCGGCATCGACGCGTACGTCCACAACGGCGTGCGCTCCACGGCCGTGCTCGCCGCCCGTGCCCTGAAGCAACTCGGCTTCACCGGGCCCCGGTTCGCCGGCCAGCACGTCTTCGGGTCGGAGTTCCTGAAGGAGGCGGGGAGCGACGCCGAGGGCTGGTTCGTCTGCGCGCCCGTCATCGACCCCGTCCAGCGGGCCGCCGACCCGAAGCAGAAGCCCGCCGACCGCAAGCTCACCCAGGAACTCCTCGACGCCCACCGCAAGCGCTACGGCACCACCCCGGCCTTCTACACCGGCGAGTCCTTCGACGTGGTCAACATGGTGACGTCCTGGCTCGCCACGAGCGCCGCCAAGGGCCCGCTCACCCGCAAGGGCCTGTGGGAGGCCCTGCGGAAGCAGAAGTACACCGGGGCCATGGGCGGTTACCAGTTCCGCGACAACGGCGAGCTCATCGGCGTCGGCACCTTCCTCTACGGCGTGCAGAACGGGGCCTACAAGTACTTCGGCCCCGCCCCTGCCGAGCCCGAGAAGAAGGCTTGAGCATGCAGCCGCTCAAGAAGGCCGACCCTTCCGCCATCGCCGGCTACCGCCTCCTCGGGCGGCTCGGCACCGGAGGCATGGGCGTGGTCTACCTCGCCCGGACCTCCGGCGGCGCGCTCGCCGCGCTCAAGCTGATCCGCGCCGAGCACGCCGCCGACCCCGGCTTCCGGGCCCGCTTCCGCCGCGAGGCGACCGCCGCCGAGCGGATCACCGGCCGGTGGGTCGTCCGCGTCCTCGGCGCCGACCCGGAGGCCCGCGAGCCGTGGCTGGCCACCGAGTACGTGCCCGGGCCCTCGCTCGCCGAGGCCGTCGCCCTGCACGGCGCCCTGCCCGAGCCCACGGTCCGCACCCTGGGCGCCCGGCTCGCCGACGCCCTCGACGGCATGCACACGGCCGGGCTCGTCCACCGCGACGTCAAGCCCGGCAACGTCCTCCTCGCCCTCGACGGGCCCCGGCTCATCGACTTCGGCATCGCGCGGGTCAGCGGCGCCACCGCGCTCACCGCCACCGACGCGATGATCGGCACCCCCGGCTTCCTCGCCCCCGAACAGGCCCGGGTCGCGGGCGCCGGCGAGATCGGCCCGGCCGCCGACGTCTTCTCGCTCGGCTGTGTCCTCGCGTACGCCCTGACCGGCGAACGCCCCTTCGGTACGGGCGCGGTGGCGGCCGTGGTCTACCGCACGGTCCACGAGGAGCCCGACCTCACCGACGTGCAGGACACCCTGCTCCCGCTCGTCACCGCCTGCCTCGCGAAGGACCCCGCCGACCGGCCGAGCGCCGCCGAGGTACGGGACGCCCTCGGGTCGTACGAGGACCCGGCGGCGGGGAACTGGCTGCCGCCCGGCCTGCCCGCGCTGATCGCCCAGCGCTCCTCGCGGGTCCTCGATCTGCCGGTCGCCGACCCGACCATGCTCAACCCAGAGGAACCGCAGGGGACTTCACGCCGCCGCTTCCTCGCCCTCGGAGCGGCCGGGGCCGTCGCGGGTACGGGCGGCTTCACGGCCTGGCTGCTCGGCCGCGACCCGGGAGGCGGTACGGGAGCCGGGACTGTACGGACGGCGTACACGCTCGGCGTCCTCACCGACCTCAGCGGCCCGACCAAGGCGGACGGCCGCGCCCAGGAACGCGGTCTTCGCCTCGCCGCGGAGACCTTCAACGCCCGCGCGGACCGGCCCTTCGACCTGGTGCTCAAGGTGACGGACGACGGGGGAGACCCGCAGCGGGCCGCCGCCGGGGCCCGCGCCTTCCTGCGGACCCCGTCCCTGGTCGCCGTGCTCGGCCCGACGACCACCGAGACGGCCGTCGCGGCGGCGAACGTGCTCGTCGATCAGAAGGTGCCGATGCTGAGCGTGGTGGCATCGGTCTCGGAGGGGGTGATCCGGGGCCAGTTTGCGGAGGCGCGTACGTACTTCGAGCTGCGGCCCTACCCCGAGGTGACGGTCGTGCCCTTCGCCCGCTATCTCCAGGAGCACCGACTGGGCCGCACCGTCGTCATCGAGGACCGGGCGGCCGGCGCGTACGGCTGGTCCGTCGCCCGGACCATGAAGGACAGACGTCCCGCAGGCGGCACGGTCACCGTGCACCAAGTCGATGCGGACAGTGAGGACTTCGGGGCGGCGGTCCGGGCCGCGCTCGCCGGTTCCCCCACGGGCGTGATGTACGCGGGGAAGTCGCCGCGCCGGGCCGCCCTGTGTGCGAAGGCCCTGCGGCAGCAGGGATTCCGGGGCCCGTGTGGGAGCGTAGAGCCCCCGCTCCAACCGGAGTTCCTCGCCGTGGCGGGGCCGGCCGCCGAGGGCTGGTACTTCGGGACGGGCTACACCGATCCCGACACGGTCCCGGCCGCGAAGGAGTTCGCGGCCGCGTACCGCAAGCGCTGGCGAATCGCGGCCACGGACCCGGTCGACCGGTTCGCGGTGGAGTCGTACGACGCCCTGTACTGGATGGGGCAGGCGCTGCGCACCGCCGCCGGGAGGAGCGCGGAGCGCTCGGGCGCGGCGATCTCGAACGCGTTCATGAACGACGACGCGGTGTACCGGGGGGTGGCGAGGTCCTACAACGCCAAGAACGGCAAGGCGACGATCCAGCTCGAAGGCCTGACCCTCTGGCAGATCAAGTCCGGAAGGCCCCGCTGCCTCGGCCCGTTCGCCGAGGCAGCGAAGCGCGACTGACCGCGCCGGCGCGGGTCAGCCGACGACCGTCCAGGTGTCGTTGCCCGCGAGGAGCTGGTTCAGGTCGCCCTTGCCGTACCGCTCGACCGCCGTCTCCAGCTGGTCGGCCATGAGCGTGTCGTACACCGGGCGGTCCACGGAGCGGAAGACGCCGATCGGCGTCTGGTGGAGCGTGTCCGGGTCGGCCAGGCGGGAGAGGGCGAACGCCGTCGTCGGGGTGGTCGCGTGGGCGTCGTGGATCAGGATCCGGGACTCGTTCTCCGGGGTGACCGTGACGACCTGGAGGTCGCCGGTGGCCGGGTCGCGGACGACGCCCTTCTCGTTCTCGGCGCCGAAGCGGATCGGCTGCCCGTGTTCGAGGCGGATGACGGCTTCCTTGGCCTGGTCCTTGTCCTTGAGGACCTCGAAGGCGCCGTCGTTGAAGATGTTGCAGTTCTGGTAGATCTCGACGAGCGCCGTGCCGTTGTGCTGGGAGGCCTGGCGGAGCACCTCGGTGAGGTGCTTGCGGTCGGAGTCGACCGTGCGGGCCACGAACGACGCCTCGGCGCCGAGCGCGAGCGACACCGGGTTGAAGGGGGCGTCGAGCGAGCCCATCGGGGTCGACTTGGTGATCTTGCCGACCTCGGAGGTGGGGCTGTACTGGCCCTTGGTGAGCCCGTAGATCCGGTTGTTGAAGAGCAGGATCTTGAGGTTCACATTGCGGCGCAGGGCGTGGATGAGGTGGTTGCCGCCGATGGACAGCGCGTCGCCGTCGCCCGTGACCACCCACACCGACAGGTCGCGGCGCGAGGTGGCCAGACCGGTGGCGATGGCCGGGGCGCGGCCGTGGATGGAGTGCATCCCGTAGGTGTTCATGTAGTACGGGAAGCGGGAGGAGCAGCCGATGCCGGAGACGAAGACGATGTTCTCCTTCGCCAGGCCGAGCTCGGGCATGAAGCCCTGCACGGCGGCGAGGACCGCGTAGTCACCGCAGCCGGGACACCAGCGGACCTCCTGGTCCGACTTGAAGTCCTTCATCGACTGGGCGGCCTCGGCCTTCGGCACCAGATGCAGCAGGGGCTCAGGCATCGATGACCTCCTTGAGGGCGGCGGCGAGCTGCTCGGCCTTGAACGGCATGCCGTTGACCTGGGTGTGGCTGCGGGCGTCGACGAGGTACTTCGCGCGGACGAGGGTGGCGAGCTGGCCGAGGTTCATCTCGGGGATCACGACCTTCTCGTACCGCTTCAGCACCTCGCCGAGGTTCTTCGGGAAGGGGTTGAGGTGGCGCAGGTGGGCCTGGGCGATGTGGCCGCCCTCGCGCCGGATGCGGCGGACGGCCGCCGTGATCGGCCCGTAGGTGGAGCCCCAGCCGAGGACCAGGGTGCTCGCGCCGTCCGGGTCGTCGACCTCGACGTCGGGGACCTCGATGCCGTCGACCTTGGCCTGGCGGGTGCGGACCATGAACTCGTGGTTGGCGGGGTCGTACGAGATGTTGCCCGTGCCGTCCTGCTTCTCGATGCCGCCGATGCGGTGTTCGAGGCCGGGGGTGCCCGGGACGGCCCAGGGGCGGGCGAGGGTCTCGGGGTCGCGCTTGTACGGCCAGAAGACCTCGGTGCCGTCGGACAGCTGGTGGTTCGGCCCGGTCGCGAACTGGGTCCGCAGGTCGGGGAGCTCGTCGACGTCCGGGATGCGCCAGGGCTCGGAGCCGTTGGCCAGGTAGCCGTCGGAGAGCAGGAAGACCGGCGTGCGGTACGTGAGCGCGATCCGGGCGGCGTCGAGGGCGGCGTCGAAGCAGTCCGCCGGCGTCCTGGGCGCGACGACCGGCACCGGGGCCTCGCCGTTGCGCCCGTACATGGCCTGGAGGAGGTCGGCCTGCTCGGTCTTGGTCGGCAGACCGGTGGACGGGCCGCCGCGCTGGATGTCGACGATCAGGAGCGGCAGCTCCAGGGAGACGGCGAGGCCGATGGTCTCGGACTTGAGCGCCACACCGGGACCGGAGGTGGTGGTGACGGCGAGGGAGCCGCCGAAGGCGGCGCCGAGCGCGGCGCCGATGCCGGCGATCTCGTCCTCGGCCTGGAAGGTCCGCACGCCGAAGTTCTTGTGCTTGCTCAGCTCGTGCAGGATGTCCGAGGCCGGGGTGATCGGGTACGAGCCGAGGTAGAGCGGCAGGTCGGCCTGGCGGCCGGCGGCGATCAGGCCGTACGACAGGGCCAGGTTCCCGGAGATGTTCCGGTACGTGCCGGTCGGGAAGGCCCGGGTCGCGGGGGCGACCTCGTAGGAGACCGCGAAGTCCTCCGTCGTCTCCCCGAAGTTCCAGCCGGCCCGGAAGGCGGCCACGTTGGCCTCGGCGATCTCCGGCTTCTTCGCGAACTTCTGGCGGAGGAAGGTCTCGGTGCCCTCGGTCGGCCGGTGGTACATCCAGGAGAGCAGCCCGAGCGCGAACATGTTCTTGCTCCGCTCGGCCTCCTTCCGGGAGAGCCCGAAGTCCTTGAGGGCCTCAAGGGTGAGCGTCGTCAGCGGCACCGGGTGGACCCGGTAGCCGTCGAGCGACCCGTCTTCGAGGGGCGAGGTGTCGTACCCGACCTTGGCCATGGCGCGCTTGGCGAACTCGTCGGTGTTGACGATGATCTCGCCGCCGCGCGGCACGTCCCCGATGTTCGCCTTGAGGGCGGCGGGGTTCATGGCGACCAGCACGTTCGGGGCGTCGCCCGGGGTCAGGATGTCGTGGTCGGCGAAGTGGAGCTGGAAGGAAGAGACACCCGGCAGGGTTCCGGCAGGCGCCCTGATCTCGGCCGGGAAGTTCGGCAGCGTGGAGAGGTCGTTCCCGAAGGACGCCGTCTCCGAGGTGAAGCGGTCACCTGTCAGCTGCATGCCGTCTCCGGAGTCACCCGCGAAGCGGATGATCACCCGGTCGAGCCGGCGTACTTCCTTCTCGGTGCCGTGGTGGGGCGACGCCGGGGCGCTGCGCTGCTCCCCGACCAGGGCCTCACCGGCCTCGCTACTGACCTGGCTGGTCACTGAACTGGACCTCCCTCGCGGCAAGGGGTCTCTCCGCCGGAGGCGGGGAGAAGGCTCGGGGCGCGGCGGGTGGCCCCTGCGCGGAGATCACCTTCCGTCCCGAGGCCCACCCTACGACGGTAAGGGGGCCCTTCCCGGGACTTCTCACATCATGGACCTCTATTTGAGATCCCTTGTTGCCCTGAATCGTCACGGTCTGTCGCTACCCGGAGTGTTCTGGAATGTCGGATTCCGTCTCATTCCTTGGGTCTAGGACCAGCTTATCTGACGGGTCGTCAGAACGGGTCGGAGATGGGTGGACCTGCGCGGACGTGCGCGGAACTGTTCACGACCTCAGGTACGTCAGGACGGCGAGCACCCGGCGGTGATCGCCGTCGCTCGGCGAGAGACCGAGCTTCAGGAAGATGTTGCTGATGTGCTTCTCGACCGCGCCGTCGCTCACGACCAGCGCTTTCGCGATCGCCGAGTTCGTCCGGCCCTCCGCCATCAGCCCCAGGACCTCCCGCTCGCGCGGGGTCAGATTCGCCAGCACGTCCTGCTGACGGCTCCGGCCGAGGAGCTGCTGCACGACCTCCGGATCCAGGGCCGTACCGCCCCCGGCGACCCGCACGACCGCGTCCACGAACTCACGGACCTCCGCGACGCGGTCCTTGAGCAGGTACCCCACACCCCGGCTGGAACCGGCCAGAAGTTCGGTGGCGTACTGCTCCTCCACGTACTGCGACAAGACCAGGACGCCGAGACCCGGAAACTCCCTGCGCAGCCGCACCGCCGCGCGCACGCCCTCGTCGGTGTGCGTCGGCGGCATCCGCACGTCCGCCACGACCACGTCCGGCAGGGCGCCCTCCTCGGCGAGCCCCGCGACGGTCTCCACCAGCGCCTCCCCGTCCCCGACCCCGGCGACGACCTCATGGCCCCGATCGGTCAGGAGCCGGGTCAGCCCCTCCCTGAGCAGCACGGAATCCTCGGCGATGACCACCCGAACCCGCGCCGCCACACTCTGCCCACTCACGCGCCTGTGCCCCCTGCTTCGCTCACCTGATGAGGCCCCCAGCATGGCACTCGGACGCCCCGCCCGACGGGGGCTGAGCCCCGGACGCCGTGAGCCCGCGCCCTGGCAGGGCGCGGGCCCACGACGGCGGGCCGTCGGTCACGGCGCCGTGCGCCAGGGCAGCTCCACCGTCACCGTCGTCGGCCCGCCCGCCGGCGAGTCCACCGCAAGGACCCCGTCCACCGCGCCCACCCGGTCCGCAAGACCGGCCAAGCCGGACCCGCCGCCCGCCGAGGCGACCGCGCCGCCCACCCCGTCGTCCCGCACCTGAAGCATCAGCCGGTTCTCCGTGCGCCACACGTCCACCCACGCCCGCCGCGCCCCCGAGTGCCGCGAGACGTTCTGGAGGAGCTCCGAGACCGTGAAGTACGCGATGCCCTCGATCGCCGGCACCGGCCGGGCCGGCAGGTCCACGTCCACGGACACCGGGACCGCGCACCGGGACGCCACCGCCGACAGCGCCGCGTCGAGCCCCCGGTCGGTGAGGACCGCCGGGTGGATGCCCCGGGCGAGGTCCCGCAGCTCCTGGAGGGCCAGCTTCACCTCGCCGTGCGCCTCGTCGACGAGTACCGCCGCCGCCTCCGGGTCGGCCGCCAGCTTCTCCTTCGCCAGGCCGAGGTCCATGGCCAGCGCGGCGAGCCGCGCCTGCGCGCCGTCGTGCAGGTCGCGCTCGATGCGCCGCAGGTCGGCCGCGGCGGTGTCGACGACCACACCCCGGTCCGACTCCAGCTCCGTGACGCGGGAGGCGAGGCGCGACGGGCCGAGGAGCCCGGAGACGAGCAGCCGGTCGACGGAGACGAGCCCGCGCAGCACCCACGGCCCGGCGAGGACGAACACGAACCCGATCAGGCACGTCACGGCCAGCTCGAACGGCGTGTCGAGATAGAAGGAGTGGGCCCGGTCCCCGTACAGCTGGATCCCGTCCTGCCCCACCCACGTGGGGAACACCCACTGCCACAGCGGGTACGTGAAGAGGGACCAGCCCCAGCTCCACAGCGCCACGGTGACCGAGAACGAGAACACCGCCCACGGCATGTGCAGGAGCGCGTACAGCAGGTGCCGCCACGACGCACCGCTCTTCAACATGGCCCCCATCCACGAGAACGCCCCGCCGGTCTTCCCGCGCACCGGCTCCGGCGCGGCCACGTCGAGCCCGAGCAGCCCGCGCGCCCGGGCCCGCTCGACCGCGCCGAAGCCCCGGCACATCGCGAGCGCCCCGGCCAGGACCGGCACGCCGAGGAAGGTGATCAGCAGCCCCGCGCCGAGCGAGACGAAGGAGACGGCGAGCGAGAACCAGAGGACGCTCAGCGGCAGCCCGATCAGCACGTACCCGAAGGCGCGCCAGGTGCGGGCCTCGAACGGCGCGCGGATCGCGGCGGGGAGTCGGAGCGGGTGGGAGGCGGCAGCCATCGCGGGGGTTCCTTCTCTGCTCAGAGGGGGCGGACGGTACGTGTTCCAGGCTTCCGTCCCGCGCCCCGCCGGACCATGAGGCGGGTGGGCGTCTGGGGGCGGGGGTTTTCCCTACCAGGGAGCTGCGGGACGGCTCACCCCGCCGGTCGCGACCGCCACGGCAGCTCCGCCGTGACCACCGTCGGGCCGCTCTCGGGCGAGTCGAGGACGAGCAGCCCGTCGACCGCCCCGAGCCGCTCCGCGAGCCCCGCGAGACCCGTACCGCCGTCGAGACGCGCCCCGCCCGCCCCGTCGTCGCGCACCTGGAGCAGCAGCCGGTCGGCGGCGCGCCAGACGTCCACGGACGCGGACCGGGCACGCGCGTGCTTGGAGACGTTCTGGAGGAGCTCGGACACCGTGAAGTACGCGATGCCCTCGATCGCCTCGGCCGGCCGCTCCGCCAGGTCGACGTTCACCTTCACCGGCACCGTGCAGCGCGCCGAGACGGAGGAGAGGGCCGCGCCGAGGCCCCGGTCGGTGAGGACCGCCGGGTGGATGCCCCGGGCGAGGTCCCGCAGCTCCTGGAGGGCGAGCTTCACCTCGCCGTGCGCCTCGTCGACCATCGCCGCGGCGGCCTCCGGGTCTTCGAGCAGCTTCTCCTTCGCGAGGCCGAGGCCCATCGCCAGGGCCACGAGCCGGGCCTGGGCGCCGTCGTGCAGGTCGCGCTCGATGCGCCGCAGGTCGGCGGCGGCGGTGTCGACGACGACGCCCCGGTCGGACTCCAGCTCGGCGATCCGCCGCTCCAGCTCGTCGGAGGGCGAGAGCAGCCCCCGGACCATGCCCCGGTCGGCGTTGGCCAGACCGCGGGCCACGAACGGCAGGACGGGCCAGAGCACGAAGAGCGAGACCAGCGCGACGGTGAAGGTCACGATCCCCCACGGCAGCCGGATCAGCCCGTACAGCTGGGTCCGCCAGGCCACCGGGTCCTTCAGCGAGGTCCACAGCCAGCCGAAGAAGCCGCGGGGCCGCGGCAGCGGCGAGGGCTCGGCGACCCGCACGCCGAGCAGCGCGCGGGCCCGCGCCCGCTCCGACCGGCCGAGCAGGCGGGCGCCGCCGAGGCCGAGGGCGAGCAGCGGCAGCCCGATGACGGTGACGGCGAGGCCCGCGCCGAGCGCGATGCTGACGACCGCGTACACGAAACCGGCCAGTGCCGTGAAGAGGTTGGAGAGGAGGAAGGCGATCTCCTGCCAGGTCTCCTTCCCGTAGGCGAACCGCAGCGGCGGACGGGGGCTCTGGGCGGAACCGGCGGAGCGGGAGGACTCTGCGGAGTCGGCGGGATCAAGATCGGCGGTCATGCTCCCCAGCCTGCCGGTCGGGGACGGCCCGACGCCATGGGGGAGGTGGGTGAGGTGGAGGGGGGATATCCCCACCGGCGGAGGTCTCGCGACGCACCGCCCGGACACCTGCCAGGCCCCCGCGAAGCTACTCATGAGGCAACGTCGAAGGCACCCGCGACTGCTTACCGTCCCTTTAGCAGGGCCTAGACTCGCGTCCGTACAGAAGTGACTGATGAGACACCGAGACCGAGGGGCGGACGTGCGGGAACCGACCGTTGTCGCGGCCGACGCGGCGGACTACTTCCAGACGTACTCCGTCGTCGGCCTGCTCGCCGTCGTCGGCGTGCTCTTCGTCGCCGTGGCATTCACGGCGAACCGGCTGCTCAGGCCCGTCGTGCCGACGCCCGAGAAGCTCCTCACCTACGAGTGCGGCGTCGACCCCGTCGGGGAGGGCTGGGCCCACACCCAGGTCCGCTACTACGTGTACGCCTTCCTCTACGTCATCTTCGCCGTCGACTCGATCTTCCTCTTCCCCTGGGCGACCGTCTTCGCGGCGCCCGGCTACGGCGCCACGACCCTGGTCGAGATGTTCGTCTTCCTGGGCTTCCTCGCCGTGGGGCTGCTCTACGCATACAAGAAGGGCGTCATGACATGGACGTGACCCCGCTCCCCGCCCCGAAGCTGGGGCCCCTCGCCCGCCTGGCTCCCGAGCCGATGAAGGTGGTCCTGAACTGGGGCCGCCGCTACAGCCTGTGGGTCTTCAACTTCGGCCTCGCCTGCTGCGCGATCGAGTTCATCGCCGCGTCGATGGCCCGGCACGACTTCATCCGGCTCGGCGTGATCCCCTTCGCGCCGGGCCCGCGCCAGGCCGACCTGATGATCGTCTCGGGCACGGTGACGGACAAGATGGCGCCGGCCGTGAAGCGTCTGTACGAGCAGATGCCGGAGCCGAAGTACGTGATCTCCTTCGGCGCCTGCTCGAACTGCGGCGGCCCGTACTGGGACTCGTACTCGGTCACCAAGGGCGTCGACCAGATCATCCCGGTCGACGTCTACGTCCCCGGCTGCCCGCCCCGCCCCGAGGCGCTGCTCCAGGGCATCCTCAAGCTCCAGGAGAAGATCGCCCGGGAGAGCCTGGCCGAGCGGTACGCGACCGCCGCGACGGTCGGCCAGCTGACGAGCCCGCTGACGCCCCCGCCGGGAGGCACGGCATGACCGGCTACGACTCCCTCCCCGACTCCGTGACGGAGATCTTCGGCGAGGAGGCGACGGCGGAGCGGGCGTACGACCTGCTGACGGTCGACGTCCCGCCGGCCTCCTGGCTCACGGCCCTCTCCACCGCCCGGGACGTCCTGGGCTGCACGTACTTCGACTGGCTGAGCGCGGTGGACGAGCCGGGCACGGGCTTCCGCGTCTGCGCGCACGTGGTGGCGCTGGGCTCCGGCCACCCGCAGCGCCTCCTCCTGCGCACGACGGTCCCGCACGAGGCGGCGGTCCTGCCGACGGCGATCGGGGTGTACGCGGGCGCGGGCTGGCACGAGCGCGAGACCCACGAGATGTTCGGCGTGGACTTCGAGGGGCACCCGCACCTGGTTCCCCTCCTCCTCCCCGAGAACTTCGAGGGCCACCCGCTGCGCAAGGACTTCGTCCTCGCGGCGCGGGTCGCCAAGGCGTGGCCGGGCGCGAAGGAGCCGGGCGAGTCGCACGACGGCGGTCCGAAGCGCCGCCAGATGCTCCCGCCGGGCGTCCCGGACCCCAACGAATGGGGCCCCCTGAAGGGCCAGCTCCCCCCGGCCCCGGCCCGCCCGGCCCGCGCGGCAGCGGGCGAACGCCCGGTGCGCCGGACCCGCACGGTCGCGGAGGGCTCGGCGAGCCAGGCGACGCCCGAGACCCCGCCGACCCAGGAACCGGGTGCTCCGGTACGCCGCTCCCGCTCGGCCACGGAAGGCTCGGCGAGCCAGACGGCCCAGGAGCCGCCGGCCCCGGCCCGCCGTTCCCGCTCCGCGTCGGAGGGCTCGGCGAGCCAGACGGCCCCGGAGCAGGACACGCCTACGGAGCCCCCGGCCTCCCCGACCCGCCCGCCGCGCCGCTCCCGCTCCGCGTCGGACGGCTCGGCGAGCCAGACGGCCCCGGAGACCAGCGGCGAGGAGCCTCGCGCGGCGGCCACCGCCTCGCGTACCCGCAGCTCGGACGCCCCCTGGCACCACGCCCGCCCGGCCTTCGACGAAGAAGCCCCCGAGCCGGAGGCCCAGGTCGCGGCGCCTGAGCCGGAAGCCCCCGAGGACACCCCGGCCCCCGAGCCCGAGGCCCCCGCCTCGGCCGAGGCTCCGGACGTCCGTCCCGACGAGGACCGGGACCGCACCACCACCGAACCGCCCCCCGCGCGGGACGGCACCGACACCCCCACCGACCCCGCCGGAGGCGATCCCGCGTGAACGACGTACTGGACGTCGCCCTCCGGCTGGTCGTCGTCTTCGTGTGCTTCCTCGTGCTGCCGCTCGTCGTCGGGCAGACCGAGCACAAGGTCATGGCGCACATGCAGGGCCGGCTCGGCCCCATGTACGCCGGTGGCTTCCACGGCTGGGCGCAGCTCGTCGCCGACGGCGTGAAGTTCGCGCAGAAGGAGGACGTCGTCCCGAAGGACGCCGACCGCCGCGTCTTCCAGCTCGCGCCGGCCGTCGCCCTCCTCCCGTATCTGCTCGTGCTGCTCGCGATCCCGATCGGGCCGAGCGAAGGCGCCGTCGGGCAGGTCGTCGACGCCGGCATCTTCTTCGTGCTCGCGGTCATGGGCGTCGGCATCCTCGGCAGCCTGATGGCCGGCTGGGCGTCCGCGAACAAGTTCTCGCTGCTCGGCGCCCTGCGTACCGCCGCCCAGCTCCTCGCGTACGAGCTGCCGATGCTGCTCGCCGCCGCGTCCGTGGCGATGGCGGCCGGCACCGTGTCGCTGCCCGGCATCCTGAACGGCTTCCACTGGTGGTGGGTGCCGTGGCAGATCGTCGGCGCCCTGGTGTTCTTCGTCGCCGGTCTCGCCGAGCTCCAGCGGCCCCCGTTCGACATGCCCATCGCCGACTCGGAGATCATCTTCGGCGCGTACACGGAGTACACCGGTCTCCGTTTCGCGCTGTTCCTGCTCGCCGAGTACGCGGGCATCGTCGTCCTCTGCGGTCTCACCACCGTCCTCTTCCTCGGCGGCTGGCACGGCCCCTTCGGCGCCGACGGCCTCGGCTGGGTCTGGACCCTCCTCAAGACGGCCGTCCTCGCGTTCGTCGTGATCTGGCTGCGGGTGAGCTACCCGCGCCTGCGCGAGGACCAGCTCCAGAAGCTCGCCTGGACGACCCTCGTCCCGCTCGCGCTCGCGCAGATCGCGCTCACCGGCATCGTGAAGGTGGCGATCAGCTGATGCCCATCCCCGGCTCCGGCCTGGCCAAGGGCCTCGCCGTCACCCTCCGCACGATGACGCGCAAGAACGTCACCGCGCAGTACCCCGAGGTGCAGCCCGAGCTCCCGCCCCGCACCCGCGGGGTCATCGGCCTGTTCGAGGAGAACTGCACGGTCTGCATGCTCTGCGCCCGTGAGTGCCCCGACTGGTGCATCTACATCGACTCCCACAAGGAGACGGTGCCGCCCGCCGCCCCCGGCGGCCGCGAGCGCAGCCGGAACGTCCTCGACCGTTTCGCCATCGACTTCTCGCTCTGCATGTACTGCGGGATCTGCATCGAGGTCTGCCCCTTCGACGCCCTGTTCTGGTCGCCCGAGTTCGAGTACGCGGAGACCGACATCCACGAGCTCACCCACGAGCGCGACAAGCTCCGCGAGTGGATGTGGACGGTCCCCGAGCCGCCCGCGCTCGACCCGCGAGCGGAGGAGCCGAAGGAGATCGCCGCGGCCCGCAAGGCGGCGGAGAAGGCCGCCGCCGCGCAGGCGGCGGCCACGGAGGCGGCAGCCACGGAGGACCAGCAGTGACCCTCGCAGCAGCCCAAGCGGCAACCCACGGCTTCCTCTCGCCCACCGGCGTCGAGGTCGCCTTCCTCCTCGTCGGCATCGCCACCCTCGGCGCCGCCCTCGTCACCGTCACCACCCGCCAGCTGGTGCACGCCGCCCTCTGGCTGGTCGTGGCGCTCGGCGGGCTCGCCGTCGAGTACCTCCTCCTGACCGCCGAGTTCATCGCCTGGGTCCAGGTCCTGATCTACGTCGGTTCCGTCGTCGTCCTCCTCCTCTTCGGTCTCATGCTCACCAAGGCCCCCATCGGCCGCTCCCCGGACGCCGACTCCGGCAACCGGCCGGTCGCCCTCGCCGTCGCGCTGGCCGCCGCGGCCGCCCTCGTCTGGGTGGTCGTCGACGCCTTCCGCACGACCTGGATCGATCTCGACGGGCCCGCCCAGGGCTCCACGGACGTCACCGGCCAGATTCTCTTCCAGCACTGGGTGCTGCCCTTCGAGGCGCTGTCGGTGCTGCTCCTCGCCGCCCTGGTCGGCGCGATCGTCCTCTCCCGGAAGAAGAAGGAGGACGAGAGCTGATGCACCTCGCCTACCCGGCCGTCCTCGCCGCCCTCCTCTTCGCCGTCGGCCTGTACGGCGTCCTCGCCCGGCGCAACGCGATCCTGGTCCTGATGTCCGTCGAGCTGATGCTCAACGCCGTCAACCTCAACCTGGTCGCCTTCGACGTCTGGCTCCGCGACACCCTCCACGCCGGCCAGGCGCTCACCCTCTTCACCATCGCCATCGCCGCCGCGGAGATCGGCATCGGTCTCTCCATCGTCCTGATGGTCCACCGCAACCGCGGCACCTCGGACATCGACCGGCTCCGCGACACCAAGGAACAGCCGGCGGCCGGGGAACAGCCGTCCGCCGAGGAGAAGGCCGAGGCCGCCGCGTGACCACGACCACCCTCGCCGTCCTCGTCCCCCTCCTCCCCTTCCTCGGCTCCGCCGCCGGACTCCTGCTCGGCCGCACCGCGCCCGGCTTCGTCCGCCCGCTGGCCGTGCTGCCGACGCTGGCCGCCGCGGTCCTGGCCGCCGTCGTCGCCGCCCGCCAGGGCGGGGGCCAGGCGATCGACGCGTCCACTCAGCTCACGCCCACGGGCTCCGTCCCCATCGATCTGGCCCTTCACGTCGACGGCTTCGCCGCGCTCGTCGCCGTCCTCGTCGGCGTGGTCGCGACCTGCGTGCAGATCTACTCGACCGGCTACCTCCGCGACGACCCGCGCTACCCCTCGTACGCCGCGCTCGTCTCCCTCTTCACCTCCGCGATGCTGGTCGTCGTCTACTCCGGCGACCTGATGGTGCTCCTGGTCGGCTGGGAGATCATGGGCATCTGCTCGTACTTCCTCGTCGGCCACTACTGGGAGACCCCCGAGGCACGGTCCGCCTCCCTCAAGGCCTTCCTCGTCACCAAGCTCGGTGACGTCCCCTTCCTCATCGGTCTCTTCGCGCTCGGCGCCGACGCCGGCACGTTCCGGATCACGGGCGTCCTCGGCGCCGTCGCGAGCGGCGGCATCGACCACCCCACCCTGATCGCGCTGCTGCTGCTCGCAGGCGTCGCGGGCAAGTCCGCGCAGTTCCCGCTCCACACCTGGCTCCCGGACGCCATGGCCGGCCCCACCCCCGTCTCCGCGCTCATCCACGCGGCGACGATGGTCGCCGCCGGCATCTACTTCGTCGCCCGGCTGCTGCCCGTCTTCGCCGCCTCCGCCGCCGCGATGACCGTGCTGGCCGTCATGGCCGCGATCACGATGGTCGGCTCGGGGCTCGCCGCGCTCGCCCAGGACGACATCAAGCGGGTCCTCGCCTACTCGACGATCGGCCAGCTCGGCTACATGGCCGGCGCCCTCGCCGTCGGCGACCGCGGGGCCGCCGTCTTCCACCTCCTCTCGCACGCCGCGTTCAAAGCGCTCCTGTTCCTCGCCGCCGGCGCGGTCATCCACGCCGCCGGTACGAACTCGCTCACCGCCATGTCCCGCATGAGCGGCCTCGCGAAGCGCATCCCCGACGCGTACTGGACGATGACCGTCGCCCTGCTCGCGCTCGCCGCGATCCCGCCCTTCGCCGGCTTCTTCTCCAAGGAAGCCGTCCTCGTGGCCGCCGAGCACACCGCCCTCGGCGAGCGGGACGTCGCCCCCGCCGGCGCCGGCTGGATCGTCCTCGTCGCCGGACTGCTCACGGCCCTGCTGACCGCCGCGTACGCGCTCCGCCTCTGGCTGCGGACCTTCCGCGGCCGCGGCCCCGAAGCCCCCGACCACGGCCGCCAGCCGATCGCCATGACGAGCGTCCTGTGGGTCCTCGCGATCCCCTCCCTCGGCTTCGGTCTGACCGTCACCTACCTCGACGACTGGTTCGACGGGCACCCGCTGACCCCGACCCTGACCACCGCCGTCCTCGGCACCGGTCTCGCAGCCGCCGGAGCCGTCATCACCTACGCGGTCTGGCGCACCCTCGCCGCCCGCACCCCGGTCGCGGCCCCCGTCCCGCACGTCGCCCACCCGGACGCCGAGGCGGGTCAGGTCGAGGCCGAGGCGCTGCACCTGCCGCACCCCGCCGAGGACCCGGCCGACCCCGGCCGCGCCCTCCTGGGGCCGCTGCACGGCGCGGCCGCCGACGGCTTCCACCTGGACGCCGTCTACCGGACCGCCTTCGTCCGCCCCGTACTCGCCGCCGCCTCCCTGGTCCGCTTCCTGGACCGCGAGGTCGTCGACACGTACGTCAGCGCCGCGGGGAGCTCCGCCAAGGGGCTCGGCTGGCTCGTCCGCCGCGCCCAGACCGGCAACGTGCAGACCTACCTGAGCGCCCTGCTCGCCGGCTCCGTCGTCCTGGCGATCGTCGCCGTCGTCCTCGCCAACGCCGTCGCCGGAGCGTGAGCCGTGATCGATATCAGCGAATCCGTGATGCAGTTCCTCCTGGCGTTGATCGTCGCCGGCCCGCTCCTCGGCGCCGCCGCCGCTCTCCTCCCGGCCCCGCCCGGACTGAAGGGGAAGTCACCCGACCAGGCCGTGCTCCGCCACGGCGTCACCGTCACCGGCGTCATCCTGCTGGCCGCGCTCGTCCTCGCGCTCGGCTTCGACCACGACCATCCGTCGAGGATGCAGGCCACGACGGACATCAGCTGGATCAGGGCACTCGACGTGCGGATCCACCTCGGTGTCGACGGCATCTCCCTCCCCCTCCTGGTCCTGACCGCGCTGCTGACCTTCCTCTGCGCGCTCTACAGCTACTTCAAACAGCAACATCAGCGGCTGACGCCGCGGGCCGCGGGCCCGTCCCCGAAGGCCTTCGTCGCCCTGCTGCTCGTCCTGGAGTCCGGCACCCTCGCCACCTTCGCCGTCCTCGACCTCGTCCTGTTCTTCCTGGCCTTCGAGATGGTCCTCATCCCGATGTACTTCCTCATCGCCCGCTGGGGCGGCGAGGGCAGGCAGGCCGCCGCCTGGAAGTTCATCCTCTACACGCTGCTCGGCTCCGTCGTCATGCTGCTCGGCCTGCTCCTCATCGGTCTGAAGGCGGGCACGTTCGACATGGTGGCACTCGCCACTGACAACGGCCGCGGACTCACCACATCGGTGCAGGTCATCGCCGTTCTCGCGATCGGTCTCGGGCTCGCCGTGAAGACCCCGATGTGGCCGCTGCACAGCTGGCTCCCGGACGCCCACACCGCCGCCCCGACCGTCGGCTCCGTCCTCCTCGCCGGCGTCCTGCTCAAGATGGGCACGTACGGGTTCGTCCGGATCGTCCTGCCGATCGCCCCCGACGGCATGGCGACCTTCGCCCCCTACCTCGCGGCCTTCGCCGTCGCCGGGATCATCTACGGATCGCTCGCCTGCCTCGCCCTCGCGAAGCCCGGCAACAAGGGCGACCTCAAGCGCCTCATCGCGTACTCCTCCGTCGGCCACATGGGCTTCGTGCTCCTCGGCATCGCCACCATGACCCCCACCGGGGTCAACGGCGCCCTCTTCGCCAACATCGCCCACGGCCTCGTCACCGGACTGCTCTTCTTCCTGGTCGGCGCCGTCAAGGACCGCTACGGCACCGCCGACCTCGACACCCTCGCCGGAGCCACCGGCGCCGCCCTCTACGGCCGCGCCCCCCGCCTCGGCGCCCTCCTCGCGTTCGCCGCCGTCGCCTCCCTCGGACTGCCCGGCCTCGCCGGCTTCTGGGGCGAGATGCTCGCCCTCTTCGGCGCCTTCGACCCGGCCGAGGGCCTCAGCCGCCCCGCCTTCCTCACCTTCATGGCGATCGGCGCCTTCGGCACCCTCCTCACCGCCGCCTACCTCCTCGCCGTCGTCCGCCGCGTCTGCATGGGCGGCCCGCGACCCGCGGGGGAGACGGCGATCGCCGACGTCCAGGGCTACGAGTTCGCCGCCTGGACCCCGCTCGTCGCCCTCACCGTCCTCGCCGGACTCTGGCCCGCCGTCCTCCTCGGCCTCACCGACCCGGCCGTCCAGCAGCTCCTCGCGGGAGGACCCCGATGACGTCCCTCGTCCAGTCCGTCGACTGGCTCACGATCGCGCCCCCGACCCTCACCGCCGTGGTCGCGCTCGTCGTCCTCGTCGCCGACCTCTTCCTCCCGCAGGAGCGCAAGCAGCTCCTCGGCTGGACCGCGATCGGCGGCCTCACCGCCTCCCTCGCCCTCCTCCTGCCCCTGCGGTCCGGCGACCGGGAGACCTTCTGCCTCAGCGCCGCCACCCAGGTCAAGGCGTGCAGCTACACCGCCGACGAGTTCACCCTCGTCATCCAGCTCCTCGTCCTCGCCGGAGCGCTGCTCACCGCGCTCCTCTCCATGGAGGCGACCCGCGAGAGGCTCCCGGCCGGCGAGTTCTGGTTCCTGCTGCTGTCCTCGGCCGCCGGCGCCGCCCTGCTGCCCGCCTCCCGCGACCTGGCGACCCTCGTCGTCGCCCTCGAAGTGGCCTCGCTGCCGGCCTTCGCGCTCGTCGGCCTCAAGCGCGGCGACCGCATGTCCGGCGAGGCCGCGCTCAAGTTCTTCCTCTCCTCCGTCACCGCGACCGCCGTCACCCTCCTCGGCGTGAGCTTCGTGTACGCGGCGACCGGCACCCTCCACCTCACGGAGATCGCCCAGCTCCTCGACGACGTCCCCGGGCAGCTCCAGACCCTCGCCGAGGCCGGCGTCGCCCTCACCCTCGTCGGCTTCGCCTTCAAGACGGCCGCCGTCCCCTTCCACTTCTGGGTCCCCGACACCTACGTCGGCGCCCCGCTGCCCGTCGCCGCCTACCTCTCCGTCGTCGGCAAGGCCGTCGGCTTCACCGGCCTCATCCTGGTGACCGTCGTCGCCTTCCCCTCGTACGCGGACGTGTGGGGCCCGGCGCTCGCCGCCCTCGCCGCGCTCACCATGACCGCCGGAAACGTCGCCGCGCTCCGCCAGGTGTCCACGCGCGCGCGCAGTGCCGTCCGGCTGCTCGCCTGGTCCTCCGTCGCCCAGGCCGGCTACCTCCTGGTGCCGATCGCGGCCGCCGCGTACTCCAGCGACGACCAGATCGGCGCCACCGTCGCGTACGCCCTCATGTACGCCGTCGTGAACCTCGGCGCCTTCGCCGTCGTCGCGCTCGTCGCCCGTACGCACCCCGAGACCCGGATCTCCGACTTCCGCGGCCTGTACGCCACGAGCCCCGGCGCCGCCCTCACCCTCGGGTTCTTCCTCCTGAATCTGGCCGGTTTGCCCCCGGGTATCATCGGCCTCTTCGCCAAGGTGACCGTCTTCTCGGCGGCCGTCGACGCGGGCCTCGGGTGGCTGGCCGTGATCATGGGCGTCAACGTCGTGATCGCGCTGTACTACTACCTGCGCTGGACGGCCCTGCTCTTCCGCGCACCGGAAGGGACCGTCGAGAAGGCCCCCCACAAGGCCCCCGCGCCGGTCACCCTGGCGATCGCACTGACCGCCGCCGCCGGAGTCGTCCTGTCGGGCTACCCGCAGTTCGTCCTCCGCTTCGCGGCGACCACCCTGTTCTGACCCCCCAGAGAACACCGAGGAGCAACACCCCGTGCTGAACGGATTCAAGGACTTCATACTTCGCGGGAACGTCGTCTCGATGGCCATCGGTCTGGCCATCGGCTCGGCGTTCACGGCCGTCGTCACCGGCTTCAGCAAGGCGTTCATCACCCCGCTCATCGGCCTGGCGACGGGCTCGGTCGGCGACTTCAGCGAGGCCAAGTTCAGCATCGGCAAGACCGACTTCCCCTACGGTCTGGCGATCGCCGCCGCCATAGCGTTCGTGATCACCGCCGCGGTCCTCTACTTCCTCATCGTCGTCCCCATGACGAAGATCCAGGAGAAGTTCGCCAAGGAGGAGGCGAAGGACCCCAAGTCGGAGAAGCGCGACTGCCCCCGCTGCTTCACCGAGATCCCGGCCATCGCCTCCCGCTGCGCCCACTGCACCAGCGAGGTCGAGCCCACCGTCTTCGGCCTGGAGAAGATCCCCGCCGCGCGCTGATCACCCGTACGGCCCACACGGCACCCCGTGCGAGCCGGGGAACCCGAACCTCCCGCCTGGCGTTGACCTCTACGGGAGGGTCCACTGGACGAGTAGACGACCACGAGGACGAGGGTTCCCCCGCCGCACCACCTGGAGGGCGTACCGTGCACCGCCGGCACAACGGGCTGAGGACCGCGGTCCTCCTCGGAGGGCTCTCGGCCCTCATCATCGTCATCGGCAGCTTCTTCGGGCGTACGGGGCTGATCGTCGCGCTCGTCGTGGCGCTCGGCACCAACGCGTACGCCTACTGGAACAGCGACAAGCTGGCGCTGCGGGCCATGCGGGCCCGCCCGGTGAGCGAATTCGAGGCCCCCGCTCTGTACCGGATGGTGCGCGAGCTCTCCACGCAGGCGCGCCAGCCCATGCCCCGGCTCTACATCTCGCCCACCCAGGCGCCCAACGCCTTCGCGACCGGCCGCAACCCGCGCAACGCCGCCGTCTGCTGCACCGAGGGCATCCTCGCGATCCTCGACGAGCGCGAGCTGCGCGGGGTCATCGGGCACGAGCTGAGCCACGTCTACAACCGGGACATCCTGATCTCCTCGGTCGCCGGAGCGCTCGCCTCCGTGATCATGTTCCTGGTCAACTTCGCCTGGCTGATCCCCGTCGGCCGCTCCAACGACGACGACGGCCCCGGCATCCTCGGCTACCTGCTGGTCCTCGTCCTCGGCCCGATCGCCGCCTCGGTCATCCAGCTCGCCATCTCCCGCTCCCGGGAGTACGAGGCCGACGCGTCCGGCGCCCAGCTCACCGGAGACCCGCTGGCCCTCGCCGGCGCCCTGCGGAAGCTGGAGGCCGGCACGAAGCAGCTGCCCCTGCCGCCCGAGCCGAGGATCGAGGCGGCGAGCCACATGATGATCGCGAACCCCTTCCGGCCCGGGCAGGGGTTGTCGAAGATGTTCTCCACCCATCCGCCGATGGCCGAGCGCATCGCCCGGCTCGAACAGATGGCAGGTCGACGCCCGTGAAAACGATCCTGAACGTCAGGTGGCTCGACCTTCGATGACCATCGGGGGCAGTAGCCGGATCTCCGGGAGAGAGATCCGTTCCACGTCCGCGAGCGCAGCGTTCACGCGGCTCCAGGTGTCGTCGCACGTCCAGGCATTGAAATGCTTCGAAGCTTGGATGGTGGCTCCGGTCTCCTTGATCACGTCGGGCCATGACTTGCCGGTGCGGGCCTTGTAGAAGATGGCGTCCACGGACCGGCGGACGGTGTCCCTGCGTCCCTTCGGGAGGAGGGCAGAGACCCTCGCCCATTCCTCGTCCGCGAGCGGGGCAGCGGGTACGTCGAGGGCGGCCATGGCGTACCAGGCCCTCACGGTGCAGGGGACGCCGGCGCGTCGGTCGCGGGGAACAGGGCCGGTGACGGTGACCTTCAGTTCCAGCATGGACAGGATGGCCGCTTGCTGCTCAGGGGGCACGTCGGGGAACGACTTCTGCGCCGTGTCCGCCAGCGCGATGAGATCACGGGCCCGCCGATCAGACGCTTCCCTCTCGGCCAGCCATTCGGTCGCCTCATCGCGCAGGTTCTGGAGCTGTTGAAGTTCGCGGTTCAGGACTGCTGTGGCCGCCTCGATGGCATCCGATGACCTGGACTGTTCGGCTGCTACGGCGATGACGGCCGCGATCGAGGCGTTCATTCCCTCAATCTGCTGGTCGAGGCCGGCGATCCGGTCAGCCAGGGCCACTGTGTCCCCTGCCGCCATCCCGATCTGCTCGACAGCCGGCCCTCGGAGCATTTCGCTGTTGCTCGCGATCTCGGTGACGTGCTTCCAGACATGCTTTTCAAGGGCGTCCGCATCGATGCGAGAGCAGTGACAGGGCTCTTGGGCGAGCTCCCTGGGCGCGTTGCCCGTGCACCGGTAGAACCGAGCCACCTCCCGGCCTGAGGAATAGCCGAACCCCGAGTGAGTCCTGCCGCAAAGGCTGACGATGCGGCCGCTGAGCGGGTAGTTCCATCGTTGGCCACTGCTGCTCTTCGCTGTCTCGGCGACCTTGCGTCGTAGCTCGGTGCTCTGTTCTTCGGTCAGGATTCGAGGCAACTCGATCCGGACGGAGTCTCCCCAGACGGGGTCGCCGTTCTCGTCCCTCTCGGCATGCTTCCCACGGAAGACCAGCACGGCATCGAGTACGGGTGCCGACATGATGCGGTCTCGGAGATTGTCCCGCGTCCATGCCCTGCCGGAGCGTGCCGTGATCCCTTCGCTGATCAGGCGGATGGTGGCCCTGCGGAGATTGAGCCCTTCGCCGACCACGAGGTCGTACACGTGCTTGATGACCTTCGCCTCGTCCTCGTCGATCACCAGGTGCGAACCGGGGGTCCCCTTGTCGGCGATGCGGTAGCCGTAGGGGGCGGGCCCGCCGATGTGTGCGGCCGGCGTCCGCTCCGCTTTCTCCTGCAGGCCGCCCTGAGTGCGGTCGCGGACCATCTCCCACTCGGTCTCGGCGTAGTCCGCATCGCGTCGCATCTTCTTGCGGCCCTCAGCGGTGGTGTTGTCGTAGTCGTCCGCGACGACGGCGACGAAGACGCCGATGTCTTCCAGAGCCCAGACCCAGCGCCAGAAGGCACGACTCTTGCGACCGATCACACGACCGTCCGGCACGACCACGATGTCGAAGGGACGTGGAGTCCGCTGGGCGGCATCCATGAGCCGCTTCAGGTCAGGGCGGTCGGCAGCTTCCAGAGAACCCGAGACTCCCTCGTCTTTGTAGGTGCCGATATGGGTCCACTGCTTGAGTGCGATGTGTCGGGTCGTCTTGCGGCTCTGCCGGGCTACGCCGTAGCCCTTCTTCTGCTCCTCAGTCGATACGCGTAGGTAGTCGACCGCACGCGAGGTGCGTGTATCGGCCGCGCATGCGTCGGTCTCGACGTCCGAAGACAGGGGTGTGCTTACATGGGACACGTCGACTCCCAATCAGTCGGCCAGCCCCGGGGCGGTGCCAGCCGCTGCCGGGGCGTTTTGTCTGAGCTTCCAAGGTAGCTCGGGTATCTGACGTGCCGTCGGCGTTTCCAGGGTTCTGCCAGTGAGCGGTCTCATGATGTGCCGCATGAGTGAGCACTACGAGATCGTCTTGAGCTGCTTCCTGCGCAGCGACACTCCCGAGGCTGTGCTGGCCGCCTGCCTCTGGCATCTGGGCGTGGACTCCGACTGTCCGGAGGACCTTGACGAGGAGGAGCATCCCTGGCCGCTCTTCCTCACGTATCCCGGCAGCGAGCTGCCGGGAGGGGATACGGCGACCATGCGGAGATCGGAGAGGGTGGACGAGCTCGGCCGCCCGATGTGGGAAGTCTTCGCACGCAACTACTGGGTCGATGACAATCTGCCGCTCCTCGATGCCCTACTGGCGCTGGTGACCCCGCATGTGGCAGTCCCGGGACACGGGGGCTTTCTGCGGCACGAGTACGACACGGAGTCGACCGTGTTCGTGTTCCGGGATGGGGGCTATGCCCAGGTGTCACTGGGCGTGCCGAATGATCCTGGGGGCGCGACGGGCCGGATGACTCAGGGTTCGGGCTGACGTCTTAACGTCCACCGAAGCCTTGATCTGACGGAACCACCTCGCGTCCCAGCGGCATGAGTGAGATCGGGATCAGTTTCAGGTTGGCCCAGCCGAACGGGATTCCGATGATCGACAGGAACAGGGGGATGCTCGTGACCAGGTGTCCCAGGGCCAGCCACCACCCGGCGAAGACCACCCAGATCACGTTCCCGATGACCGACCCGGCTCCAGCGCCCGGTCGCTCCACAGTGGTGCGGCCGAACGGCCAGAGGACGAAGCCTGCGATACGCAGGGACGCGATACCGAAGGGGATGGTGATGATCAGAACGAAGCAGATCAACGCGGCGACGAGGTAGCCGATCGCCATCCAGATGCCGCAGAAGACGAGCCAGATGATGTTCAGCAGCAGGTTGAACAGCTTCATGATCGACACCTTTCGAGGTGGGTCCGCCGGTACTGTCCTGTCAACATCAGTACCCCGTGCACATCACCGTGGGACCCTCATGCGGAACGAATGCCCACAACGGGTCATCGAAGACTCGGCCGCAACGGGTGGAGGCCACAACCAGGCCCAGCCGCTCACGCATGTGGTGGGATCGCGCGCCCCCGGCTTATCGCCCAGGCCACCACGCCCGCCGCCACCACGCCCGAGCCCGCCAGGACCGAGCCCAGGGGGAGGGCGAAGGCCAGGGCTCCGCAGCCGGTGAGGCCCAGGGCGGCCAGGGCGCGGTCGCGGCCGCCCAGGGTCCAGGCCGAGGCGTTCGCGATGCCGTAGTAGACGAGGACGCCGAACGACGAGAAGCCGATCGCGCCCCGCACGTCCACCGTCGCCGCCACCACGGCCACCACCGCGCCCACCGCGAGCTCGGCCCGGTGCGGGACCTGGAAGCGCGGGTGCACGGCCGCGAGGGCCGTCGGGAGGTACGCGTCGCGGGCCATCGCCAGGGTCGTACGGGACACCCCGAGGATCAGCGAGAGGAGCGAGCCCAGGGCGGCCACCGCCGCTCCGGCCGTGACCAGCGGCACCAGCCAGTCGGCGTCCGCCGCGCGGGCCGCGTCGGCGAGCGGCGCGGGGGAGGAGGCGAGGGCGGAGGGGCCGAGGACCGTCAGCACGCTCACCGCGACGAGTGCGTAGACGGCGAGGGTGATGCCGAGGGCGAGCGGCACCGCGCGGGGGATCGTGCGGGCCGGATCGCGGACCTCCTCGCCGAGCGTGGCGATCCGCGCGTACCCCGCGAACGCGAAGAAGAGCAAACCCGCGGCCTGGAGCCCCCCGCCGGTGGTGAGCTCTCCGCCGGGGGCCGAGAGCCCCGTCCCGCCGGCCGTGAGCGAGGCCGTGGCCACGCACGCGAGGACGGCCAGGACGAGCGTCACGATCACCCGGGTGAGGAGCGCCGACTTCTGAACTCCCGTGTAGTTGACTGCTGTCAGGGCCACCACCGCGGCGACGGCCACCGCGTGCGCCTGCTCCGGCCACACGTAGGAACCGACGGTGAGGGCCATCGCCGCGCACGAGGCGGTCTTGCCGGCGACGAACGCCCAGCCGGCCAGGTACCCCCAGAAGGAGCCGAGACGTTCGCGACCGTACACGTACGTGCCGCCGGAGGCCGGGTAGCGGGCGGCGAGCCGCGCCGAGGACATGGCGTTGCAGTACGCGACGACGGCGGCGAGCCCGAGCGCCCAGAGCAGTCCGGGTCCGGAACCGGCGGCGTCCGCCGCGGGCCCGAGCGCGACGAAGATCCCCGCGCCGATCATCGAGCCGAGCCCGATCACGACCGCGTCGAAGAGGCCCAGCGAGCGGCGCAGTTCCGGTGTCATGCTCCGCACATTAGACGCTGAGTCCGGTCTCCCTGAGCGTGATGTTCAGCCGCCCGGCCAGGCCGAGCGCCGGGTCGGCCGTCCCCGGGAACACCTGGGGAACCCCGTGGTGAACCCACCGCGAAGCCCCGCCGAAGACGAAGAGGTCCCCGGAGACCAGATCGACGTCCTGGTACGGCCGGCCGCGGTTCTCCTCGTTCCCGAAGCGGAACACGCACCGGTCCCCGAGGCTCAGCGACACCACCGGCGCCCCGGAGCGCTCCTCCCGGTCCTGGTGCATGCCCATCCGCGCGCCGGGCGCGTAGAAGTTCACGAGCGCGGTGTCGGGGGTGAAGCCGCCGTGCTCGCCGTAGGCCTCGACGAGGGCGTCCCGGCCGAGGGCGACCAGCCACTCCGGCAGCGGGACCCCGAGCGTGTCGAGGTAGCGGTACGGCACCCACTGCCGCCCCAGGGCCAGCGAGCGCACCGACATCACGCCGCCGCCGGGCAGCACGGTCTGCCGGTACGGGTACGGCCCGCGCCCCCATTCCCGGCAGGCGTCGACCAGCTCCCGCTGCCGCGCGAACGGGAGCCACGCGGGCACGTGCACCGCCCCGGGCGCGATCTCGGCCCGCTCGCGGGGGAACAGCCCCTCGGTCACGCGAGGGTCCCGGTGAGGGTCCCTTCGAGCCCCAGGAGCCGCTCCTTGCGCTCAAGGCCGGCGGCGTACCCGCGCAGGCTCCCGTCGGCGCCGATCACCCGGTGGCAGGGCCGCACCACGAGCAGCGGATTGCGCCCGATCGCGGTGCCCACGGCCCGTACTCCGGAGCCGGCCGACCCGACGCGCCGGGCGATCTCCCCGTACGAGACGGTCGTCCCGTACGGGATCTCCTCCAGGGCCCGCCAGACGCGCCGCTGGAACGCGGTCCCGGCGTCGTCGGCGAGCGGCAGGTCGAACCGGTCCCGGCGGCCGGCGAAGTACTCGCCCAGCTGCCCGGCGGCCTCGGCGAACGCCCCGGGTGCGAGCGTCCAGCCGTCCTCGACCTCGACGGCGCCCTTCTGCCCCGGCAGGGACAGCGAGCGCAGCACGGCTCGGCCCCCTTCGGCGAGCTGTCCGACGAGGAGCATCTCGCCCAGGGGGCCGTCGACGTACGCGTACACGGTCATGGCTGGTTCCTCTCCCCGTACGGGTCTTCCTGAGACCCAGTGTGCGGGGACCGGCGAGCCCGGGGCTGGCGGTATTCGGACACCGCCCTCATGACCCGCTACGGGGTCAGCGGTAGTTCACGAACTGGATCGCGAAGTCGAAGTCCTTGCCCTTGAGCAGCGCCTGCACGGCCTGCAGGTCGTCCCGGCTCTTCGAGCTGACCCGCAGCTCGTCGCCCTGGACCTGCGCCTTGACGCCCTTGGGGCCCTCGTCGCGAATGGCCTTCGCGACCTTCTTGGCGTTCTCCTGGGAGATGCCCTCCTGGACGGAGGCGAAGAGCTTGTACTCCTTGCCGGACAGCTGCGGCTCGCCCTCGACGTCCAGCGACTTGAGCGAGATCCCGCGCTTGATCAGCTTGGACTGGAAGATGTCGAGGATCGCCATGACGCGCTCCTCGCCGTTCGCCTGCATCAGGATCTTCTCGCCCGACCAGGAGATCGAGGCGTTGGTTCCCTTGAAGTCGTAGCGCTGGGAGATCTCCTTCACGGCCTGGTTGAGGGCGTTGTCGACCTCCTGCCGCTCGACCTTGGAGACGATGTCGAAACTGGAGTCGGCCATGACTCGTGGCTCCTTGCTCGGATGCTGTGGGGTACCCCCAAAGCCTAGGGGGTGAGCCGCCGGCCGAACCGCTGATCAACCGGGTGGCGAACCACCCCCGGGGATCAGGTATTGTTTACGTCGTTGCCGGGGAACACCGCAGAAACGCGGTGGACCAAGGCAGCGAACCCATGGCGATGTGCCCGAGTGGCCAATGGGAGCGGACTGTAAATCCGTCGGCTTAGCCTACCCAGGTTCGAATCCTGGCGTCGCCACGTGAAGAAGGTCCCCGGTGTTCACACCGGGGACCTTCACTCGTTTCCGGAGACGATCGGCGTCAGTTGCCGGCCACGTCCTTCACGGCCACCGAGAGCGGGACCGAGCCGGCGATCAGTTCCAGGGTGAGGCCGGCCGTCGCCGGGGTGTCGATGAGTTCGGCGAGGACCGCGGCCACGTCGTCCCTCGGGACCGGCCCGCGGCCCGTGCGGGCCTCCAGGCGGACCATGCCCGTGCCCGCGTCGTCCGTCAGGGAGCCGGGTCGCAGGATCGTCCAGTCCAGGGCCGTACGGGCGCGGACGTCGTCGTCGGCCGCACCCTTCGCGCGCAGGTAGGCGTCGAAGATCTCGTTCCCCGGGTGGGAGGCGTCCGCGCCCATCGAGGAGACGACGAGGTAGCGCCGCACGCCCGCGCGTTCCGCCGCGTCAGCGAACAGCACCGCGGCCGCCCGGTCCACCGTGTCCTTGCGGGCGGCGCCGCTGCCCGGGCCCGCGCCCGCCGCGAAGACGGCCGCGTCGGCGCCCTGGAGCACCGCGGCGACCATCTCGACCGACGCCGACTCCAGGTCGAGCACGACGGGCTCAGCGCCCGCCTCCCGCAGGTCGTCGTCCTGTTCCGGGTTGCGGATGATCCCCGCGACCTCGTGGCCCGCCGCCGAGAGCAGCCGCTCCAGGCGCAGGGCGATCTGTCCGTGTCCCCCAGCGATGACGATGCGCATACTCACGACCGTACGTCGGGTCCGGCCGGAGGGCTTCCCGGCTCGGGCGGCCGCTCCGGCCGCTCCGTGCGCTCCGGGCGCTCGGGCCGCGCCTGCCGTGGCAGGTCCAGGGCCGCCGCCGAATCGCAGTACTCCCGCACCGCGCTCGTCCGGGCCACCACCCGCCCCCGGTGCACCACGATCCGGCTGTACGCGAGGGACAGCACGCCCGCCAGGCGCTCGCCCCGCACCGCGAGCAGCTCCGCCGGGAAGCCGGCCTCCACCCGCACCTCCGGCAGGCCCATCGCCTCACGCGCGTGCGTGCTCACCGCCCCGTACGCCTCCTCGGGCGGCAGCCCGCCGAGCGAGGCAAGGAGGTAGGCCGCCTCCAGCGGGTCCCCGCGCCCCACCGGGTTGGCCACGTCCCGCAGCGCCCCGCTGCCCGCCGCGACCCGCGCCCCGGCCGCCCGCAGCAGCCGTACGGGGGCGGTGCCGCGCACCTCGGTCGCCCCGCAGCCGCCCTGGGGCAGGCAGACCACGGTCACGCCGGCCGCCGCCAGCTGGTCCGCCGCCCGCCGGGCCGCGTCCGCGGGAAGCCGGGCGAGCCCCGCGCACGGCCCGATCGTCACCCCGGGCCGCAGCCCGCCGGCCATCGCCGCGAGCCGGGCGAGCCGCGCCGGGTCGTCCCCGTCGGTGTGCAGGTCGACCGGGACGCCGTGTTCTGCGGCGGCCTCCAGGACGGCCTCCACGTACCCGGCGGGGTCCGGGTCGAGGTCCGGGCAGCCGCCCACCACGCCGGCGCCCATCTTCACCGCGTCCCGCAGCATCGCGAGCCCGTCCGCGCCCGCGACGCCGGTGAGCAGCCGGGGCACGGCGACCGCCGTCAGGTCGGCGAGGCCGCGCAGCGAGCGCCGGGCCTGGAGCACCGCTTCGAGCGGGCCGAGCCCGTGGACGTCGCCGATGCGCACGTGCGCGCGGAGCGCCGTCGCGCCGTGGCCGAGCTGGAGCAGCGCCGCCTCGGTGGCCCGCCGCTGCACGTCCTCGGGGGCGTACGAGACGGGGCCCGGGGTGTCGGCGGAGAGCGCCGTGTCGGCGTGGGCGTGGGGTTCGGCGGCGGCGGGCAGCAGGAGGTAGCCGGCGAGGTCCACGCGCGCGCCCACGGCAGTGAGGCTGCCCGCGGTGCCGACGGCCTCGATGCGGCCGCCGACGAGCCGCACGTCCACGGTGCGTCCGTCGGTGAGCCGGGCGTGGGAGAGCAGGAGCGAGGTCGAGTCGGCGGTGGTGGCGGCCCCGTCCTCGGGCGGCTGGGGCTGCTTGCTGTCGGCTGACATCGGGCTCCTCAAGGCTCCTCAAGATCAAGATCACGCAGCGTGGGGCCGAGCCTAGGGGCGCTCGGAGTGACCTTCGGGGAGGAGCGGCAAAAGTCGTACCGATGAGGCCACGAGTGGCGTACGGGACGCCTGATGAGGGCGGTCGCGAGGGCGTGGGGAAACGGATTTGGGTGATGGGCCGCAGACCGTGTAATGTCTTCCTCGCTCGCCCCAATAGCTCAGTCGGTAGAGCGTCTCCATGGTAAGGAGAAGGTCTACGGTTCGATTCCGTATTGGGGCTCTGGTGAGAGGGATCCCGCCTTCGGGTGGGATCCGGATCATCAAAGCGGTGTAGCTCAGTCGGTAGAGCAAGCGGCTCATAATCGCTGTGTCACCGGTTCAAGTCCGGTCACCGCTACAGACAGTAGCCGATTGTGGGGTCGGTCCTACGATCGGCTACTCTTCTATGCGTTCATCCGTCCATCCGTCCGTCAAGGAGCACTCACGTGGCTGCCACCGACGTCCGCCCGAAGATCACGCTGGCCTGCGTGGAGTGCAAGGAGCGGAACTACATCACCAAGAAGAACCGGCGTAACAACCCGGACCGTCTTGAGATGAAGAAGCACTGCCCCCGCTGCAACTCGCACACCGCGCACCGCGAGACGCGCTAATCAGGCTCGTACACGAGGCCGTCCCCACTCGGGGGCGGCCTCGTGTCGTTTGTCGGCTCCCCCCGACGACATCGGCAACAAATCCAGGAGGTATCGAGTCCATGGCGCTCGACCAGTCCTTCGTGGGCCGGACCTATCCGCCCACCCCGCCCTACGAGGTCGGCCGCGAGAAGATCCGCGAGTTCGCCGAGGCGATCGGCGACGCGAATCCCGCGTACACCGACACCGAGGCGGCCAAGGCGCTCGGACATTCCGATGTGATCGCCCCGCCCACTTTCGTGTTCGCCATCACGTTCAAGGCCGCCGGCGCCGTCATCGAGGACCCGCAGCTCGGCCTCGACTACAGTCGCGTCGTCCACGGCGACCAGAAGTTCGCCTACACCCGGCCCGTCCGCGCCGGGGACCGGCTCTCGGTCACCTCCACCATCGAGGCGATCAAGTCCCTCGCCGGCAACGACATCCTGGACATCCGCGGCGAGGTCCACGACGCCTCCGGCGAGCACGTCGTCACCGCCTGGACCAAGCTCGTCTCCCGCGCACCCGAGGGGGCCTGACCATGACCGCGAAGATCGCCTACGACGAGGTCGAGGTCGGCACCGAGCTGCCCGCGCAGACCTTCCCCGTGACCCGCGCCACGCTCGTGCAGTACGCCGGCGCCTCCGGGGACTTCAACCCCATCCACTGGAACGAGAAGTTCGCGGTCGGGGTCGGCCTCCCGGACGTCATCGCCCACGGCATGTTCACCATGGCCGAGGCGATCCGCGTCGTCACCGACTGGGCCGGCGACCCCGCCGCCGTCGTCGAGTACGGCGTCCGCTTCACCAAGCCGGTCGTCGTCCCCGACGACGGGACCGGCGCCCTGATCGAGGTCTCCGCCAAGGTCGCCGCGAAGCTGGACGACCAGCAGGTGCGGGTCGACATCACGGCCATGAGCGCCGGACAGAAGGTCCTCGGCATGAGCCGGGCCGTGGTCCGGCTGGCCTGACGGTCGCTGCCGAAGGGTGCTTACCCCCGCGGTAAGTACCCTTGAGCCCGTGCAGCAGATCGCAGACGCCCCCCTCGCGCCCCTGACCACCTTCCGCCTCGGCGGGCCCGCCACCCGGCTCGTCACCGCCACCACCGACGACGAGGTGGTCGCGGCGGTCCGCGAGGCCGACGCCGCCGGGACCCCGCTGCTGATCATCGGCGGCGGTTCCAACCTGGTCATCGGGGACAAGGGCTTCGACGGCACGGCGCTGCGGATCGCCACCACCGGGTTCGCGCTCGACGGGACCCGCCTGGAGCTCGCCGCCGGAGAGGTCTGGACGGACGCCGTGGCGCGGACCGTCGAGGCCGGGCTCGCCGGGATCGAGTGCCTGGCCGGCATCCCCGGCTCGGCCGGCGCGACCCCGATCCAGAACGTCGGCGCGTACGGGCAGGACGTCTCCGCCACCATCAGCGAGGTCGTCGCCTACGACCGGCGCGCCGAGGAGACCGTCACCCTCACGAACGCCGCGTGCGCCTTCTCGTACCGGCACAGCCTCTTCAAGGGCCAGCCCGACCGGTACGTCGTGCTGCGGGTCCGCTTCGAGCTGGAGGACGCGGACGGGCAGTCCGCGCCGGTCTCGTACGAGCAGACCGCCCGCGCCCTGGGGGTCGGGATGGGCGAGCGGGTGCCGCTCGCGCACGCCCGCGAGACCGTCCTGGGGCTCCGCGCGAGCAAGGGCATGGTCCTGGATCCGGAGGACCACGACACCTGGTCCGCGGGATCCTTCTTCACCAACCCGGTCCTCACGGCGGGGGAGTACGAGACCTTCCTCGCGCGCGTGGCGGGCCGGCTCGGCCCCGACGTCGCCCCGCCGGCCTTCCCGGCGGGCGAGGACGGCGCCGTGAAGACCTCGGCGGCCTGGCTGATCGACAAGGCCGGCTTCACCAAGGGGTACGGCTCCGGGCCCGCCCGCATCTCCACCAAGCACACGCTCGCCCTCACCAACCGCGGCGAGGCGACCACCGAGGACCTCCTGGCCCTCGCCCGCGAGGTCGTCGCCGGGGTGCGGGAGGCCTTCGGGGTCACCCTCGTCAACGAGCCGGTGACCGTGGGAGTCCAGCTCTAGGACCTGTCCGGCGGATCAGTACGCGACGCCCACGCCCTGCCCGACCGTCGCGGGGTCGTCGATCATCGCCAGCATCGCGTGCGCCACGTCCGCGCGGGCCAGGGAACGGCCCCGGGACGGGGTGCCGCCGACGACCCTGCGGTACCGGCCCGTGCCGGGCTTGTCCGTCAGCTTGGGCGGGCGTACGGAGGTCCAGTCGGTGCCGCTGGCGGCGAGGTCCGACTCCATGACCCGCAGATCGGCGTAGACGTCCTTGAGGACGTTGTTGATGATCGCCAGGACCGCCTTGTCCACGAGGGCCTGCCCGTCCGGGACCGGGCCGAGCGGGGCCGCGCTGACCACCAGGAGCCGGCGCGTCTTCTCGGCCTCCATCGCCGCGATCACCGAGCGGGTGAGCCGCGCGGCTACGCCCGCGTCCGCACGGCTGCGGGCCCCGAGGCCCGAGAGCACCGCGTCCCGGCCCGCGACGGCCCCGCGCAGGGCCTCGGGGTCGGTCAGGTCGGCCCGCCGGACCGTGAGGCGTGTGCCGGTCACCGTGAGCCGCGCCGGATCCCGCACGACCGCCGTGACCTCGTGGCCCGCGGCCAGGGCCTGACGGACGATCTCCTGACCGATGCCGCCGGTCGCACCGAAGACTGTGAGCTTCATGTCGCACCCTCCCCGGGTGGGTAAGTATTCACTCACCCCCAGGGTGAGTGGATACTCACTCATACGTCAAGCGTGGCTGGAGGATGCATGGACCGCAGGGAACAGAAACCGACCCGCACCCGGATCGTCGACGCCGCCCGCGACCTCATGCGCACGGCGGGGCTCGCCCGCACCACCACCAAGGAGATCGCCAAGGCGGCCGGCTGCTCGGAAGCCGCGCTCTACAAGTACTTCAGCAGCAAGGAAGAACTCTTCCTGACCGTCCTGAACGAGCGCCTTCCCCAGCTCGGCGGGCTCCTCGGCGCACTCGCCGCCGACCCCGGCGGCCGCACCGTCGAGGAGAACCTCACCCAGGTCGCCCGGCAGGCCGCCCTCTTCTACGAGCAGACCTTCCCCGTCGTCGCATCCCTCTACGCGGAACCGCAGCTCAAGCGCCGCCACGAGGAGGCCATGCGTACGTACGGGATGGGCCCCCACAAGCCCATCGAAGGCCTCGCCGCCTACCTCCGCGCCGAGCAGCAGCACGGCCGCATCAGCGCCGACGCCGACCCGGTGGCCGCCGCCTCCCTGCTCCTCGGAGCCTGCGTGCAGCGCTCCTTCGCCTGGGAGATGGCCCCGGACCGCAGGCCGCCGGACTCCCTCGACGAGTTCGCCCGCGCCCTCGCCCGCACCCTCCTCCGGGGGATCGGCTAGGCGATCCAGTCGTCGATCCCCGCCAGCAGCTTCGCCTGGACGTCCTCCGGCGCCGCCGAGCCCCGCACCGACTGACGGGCCAGCTCCGCCAGCTCCGCGTCCGTGAACCCGTGGTGCTTCCGCGCGATCTCGTACTGGGCGGCCAGACGCGACCCGAAGAGCAGCGGGTCGTCCGCGCCGAGCGCCATCGGCACCCCGGCCTCGAAGAGGGTCCGCAGCGGCACGTCCTCGTGCTTCTCGTACACCCCGAGCGCCACGTTCGACGCCGGGCAGACCTCGCAGGTCACGCCCCGCTCGGCGAGCTTCCGCAGCAGCCGCGGGTCCTCCGCCGACCGCACGCCGTGCCCGACCCGCGCCGCCCGCAGATCGTCCAGGCAGTCCCGTACGGACGAGGGGCCCGTCAGCTCGCCGCCGTGCGGGGCCGCCAGGAGGCCGCCCTCCCGCGCGATCGCGAAGGCCCGGTCGAAGTCCCTCGCCATGCCCCGCCGCTCGTCGTTGGAGAGCCCGAAACCGACCACGCCCCGGTCCGCGAAGCGCACCGCGAGCCGGGCCAGGGTCCGCGCCTCCAGGGGGTGCTTCATCCGGTTCGCCGCGACGACCACCCGCATCCCGAGCCCGGTCTCCCGCGAGGCCGCGTCGACCGCGTCCAGGACGATCTCCAGGGCCGGGATCAGACCGCCCAGGTGCGGGGCGTACGAGGTCGGGTCGACCTGGATCTCCAGCCACCCGGAGCCGTCCCTGACGTCCTCCTGGGCCGCCTCCCGTACAAGCCGCCGGATGTCCTCCGGCTCGCGCAGGCAGGAGCGGGCGATGTCGTAGAGCCGCTGGAAGCGGAACCAGCCGCGCTCGTCGGTCGCCCGCAGCTTGGGAGGAGTACCGCTCTTGAGCGCCTCCGGGAGGTGCACGCCGTACTTGTCGGCCAGCTCGATGAGCGTCGTGGGCCGCATCGAACCGGTGAAGTGCAGGTGCAGATGGGCCTTGGGCAGCAGGGTGAGATCGCGGTGAGGGTGCTCCATTGGCCGATCCTGCCGCACTCGAATGGACGAATACAGTCCGTTTCCCCGATCGGGACCTTGCTAGAACGTAAAAACGGGCCCCTGGTTCCGGAGAACCAGGGGCCCGTGCGCCTCAGGAGGCTCAGTCGCGCGCCTCCGCGAGGAGCTTCTGGATGCGGGACACGCCCTCCACCAGGTCCTCGTCGCCCAGCGCGTACGACAGGCGCAGGTAGCCCGGGGTGCCGAAGGCCTCGCCCGGCACGACCGCGACCTCGGCCTCGTCCAGGATCAGGGCGGCCAGCTCGACCGAGGTCTGCGGGCGCTTGCCGCGGATCTCCTTGCCGAGCAGCGCCTTCACCGACGGGTACGCGTAGAACGCGCCCTCGGGCGTCGGGCAGTACACGCCCTCGATCTCGTTCAGCATCCGCACGATCGTCTGGCGGCGGCGGTCGAAGGCCTCGCGCATCTTCGCGACCGCGTCCAGGTTGCCGGAGACGGCGGCGAGCGCGGCGACCTGCGCGACGTTGCTCACGTTGGACGTGGCGTGCGACTGCAGGTTCGTCGCGGCCTTCACGACGTCCTTCGGGCCGACGATCCACCCGACGCGCCAGCCCGTCATCGCGTACGTCTTCGCCACACCGTTGACCACGATGCACTTGTCGCGCAGCTCGGGCACGAGCGTCGGCAGCGAGGTGAACTTCGCGTCGCCGTAGACCAGGTGCTCGTAGATCTCGTCCGTCAGGACCCACAGACCGTGCTCGACGGCCCAGCGGCCGATCGCCTCGGCGTCCGCCTCGCTGTAGACCGCGCCGGTCGGGTTCGAGGGGGAGACGAAGAGGACGACCTTGGTCCTCTCCGTGCGCGCCGCCTCCAGCTGCTCCACCGAGACCCGGTAGCCGGTGGTCTCGTCGGCGACGACGTCCACCGGGACACCGCCCGCGAGGCGGATCGACTCGGGGTACGTCGTCCAGTACGGCGCCGGGACGATGACCTCGTCGCCCGGGTCGAGGATCGCGGCGAAGGCCTCGTAGATCGCCTGCTTGCCGCCGTTGGTCACCAGGACCTGGGAGGCGTCGACCTCGTAGCCGGAGTCGCGCAGCGTCTTGGCGGCGATCGCGGCCTTCAGCTCGGGCAGACCGCCGGCCGGCGTGTAGCGGTGGTACTTGGGGTTCTTGCAGGCCTCGACAGCCGCCTCGACGATGTAGTCAGGGGTCGGGAAGTCGGGCTCACCAGCGCCGAAACCGATCACCGGGCGACCGGCGGCCTTGAGGGCCTTGGCCTTGGCGTCGACGGCGAGGGTGGCGGACTCGGAGATCGCACCGATCCGGGCGGAGACCCGACGCTCGGTGGGAGGGGTAGCAGCGCTCATGCGGCCATCGTCCCAGACCCCGTAAGGGCCCGGTACACGGGTTTCACGGACCGGACAGGAACGGTCATTCCCGGTCGTACGCGCGTCCGGCGGCAGGTCGGCGCAGTTCCTGTTCGACGTAGGGGCACCTGACCACGTATGCTCACTCCTCGTTGGCCCACAGCGACCACATCTCACGATGCGGTAGGTTGAGGGGCACCGACAAAGGGTCGTAGCTCAATTGGTAGAGCACCGGTCTCCAAAACCGGCGGTTGGGGGTTCAAGTCCCTCCGGCCCTGCTACACACACCGCCAGGTGTTGTGCGCATGTGTACGTACTTCATTGCACCGCCGTGCGGCTCCACCCGGGCGCGGCACGGCCGACCCGGAATCAGGTGAGAGATCGTGACGGACGCCGTAGGCTCCATCGACATGCCTGATGCCGATGACGAGACCGCCGAGTCGAAGAAGAAGTCCCGTAAGGGCGGCAAGCGCGGAAAGAAGGGCCCTCTGGGCCGTCTCGCGCTCTTCTACCGCCAGATCATCGCGGAGCTCCGCAAGGTCGTCTGGCCCACGCGCAACCAGCTGACGTCGTACACGTCCGTGGTGATTGTCTTCGTCGTCATCATGATCGGCCTTGTCACCGTGATTGACTATGGCTTCCAGGAAGCAGTCAAGTACGTCTTCGGCTGACTTTTTGTTCCACCCATCTGTATCGCAGGAAGAAGCAGCCACCGTGTCTGACGCGAACCTGAACGACGCCTTCGAGTCCGAGTCCGTCGAGGACGAGCTGGACATCGTCGAGGCCGCCGACGAGGACGTCGAGGACGTCGAGGTCGACGCTGCTGAGGACGCTGCGGACGAGGACGTCGAGGTCGACGAGATCGACGAGGACGAGGACGCTGCGGACGAGTCCGACGAGGACGAGTCCGTCGTGACCGTCGAGGACGAGGACGCCGAGGAGGAGGCCGAGCCGGCCGCCCCGGTCGACCCGGTCGCCGCGCTCCGCGAGGAGCTCCGCACCCTCCCCGGCGAGTGGTACGTCATCCACACCTACGCGGGCTACGAGAAGCGCGTGAAGGCCAACCTCGAGCAGCGTGCCGTCTCGCTCAACGTCGAGGACTTCATCTACCAGGCCGAGGTCCCCGAGGAAGAGATCGTCCAGATCAAGGGCGGCGAGCGGAAGAACGTCAAGCAGAACAAGCTCCCCGGCTACGTTCTCGTCCGCATGGACCTGACGAACGAGTCCTGGGGCGTCGTCCGCAACACCCCCGGCGTCACCGGCTTCGTGGGCAACGCCTACGACCCGTACCCGCTGACCCTGGACGAGATCGTCAAGATGCTCGCCCCGGAGGCCGAGGAGAAGGCCGCCCGCGAGGCCGCCGAGGCCGAGGGCAAGCCGGCTCCGGCCCGCAAGCTGGAGGTCCAGGTCCTGGACTTCGAGGTCGGCGACTCGGTCACCGTCACCGACGGCCCGTTCGCGACGCTCCAGGCCACGATCAACGAGATCAACCCGGACTCCAAGAAGGTCAAGGGCCTCGTCGAGATCTTCGGTCGCGAGACCCCGGTCGAGCTCAGCTTCGACCAGATCCAGAAGAACTGATCTCACCGTCTTCCGACCAGGTCAGAGTGGCTCTCGCAGCCGCTCTGACCTGCTCGGTTTTTGGCCGCGCGACTATACCCGTTATCGTTGTGCGGTATGCCTGCATCCGGATGACCGGAAGGCGGGCTGAACACTCTCACTAGGACCCGGAGAGAGCAATGCCTCCCAAGAAGAAGAAGGTCACGGGGCTTATCAAGCTCCAGATCAACGCCGGTGCGGCGAACCCGGCCCCGCCGGTCGGCCCCGCGCTCGGTCAGCACGGCGTCAACATCATGGAGTTCTGCAAGGCCTACAACGCCGCGACCGAGTCGCAGCGTGGCATGGTCGTGCCGGTGGAGATCACGGTCTACGAAGACCGCACCTTCACCTTCATCACCAAGACTCCGCCGGCCGCCAAGCTGATCCTCAAGGCCGCGGGTGTGGAGAAGGGCTCCGGCGAGCCGCACAAGACCAAGGTCGCCAAGCTCACGGCCGCCCAGGTCCGCGAGATCGCCACGGTCAAGCTCCCCGACCTCAACGCCAACGACCTGGACGCCGCGTCCAAGATCATCGCTGGCACCGCCCGCTCCATGGGCATCACGGTCGAGGGCTGATCACCCCCCGTTTGACCTAGTGGTAGGGCCGGCGCGGCCCGCACCACGACTCCATACCTGAACAAACAGGAGAAGCAGTGAAGCGCAGCAAGGCTCTCCGCTCCGCGGACGCCAAGATCGACCGCGAGCGGCTCTACGCCCCCCTCGAGGCCGTCCGTCTCGCCAAGGAGACGGCCACCACGAAGTTCGACGGCACCGTCGAGGTCGCCTTCCGCCTGGGCGTCGACCCGCGCAAGGCCGACCAGATGGTCCGTGGCACCGTGAACCTTCCGCACGGCACCGGCAAGACCGCCCGGGTCCTGGTCTTCGCGACCGGTGACCGTGCCGAGGCCGCGATCGCCGCGGGCGCCGACATCGTCGGCTCCGACGAGCTCATCGACGAGATCTCCAAGGGCAACCGCCTGAACGAGTTCGACGCCGTTGTGGCCACCCCGGACCTCATGGGCAAGGTCGGCCGCCTCGGCCGCGTCCTCGGTCCGCGTGGTCTCATGCCGAACCCCAAGGTCGGCACCGTCACCCCCGATGTCGCGAAGGCTGTCAACGACATCAAGGGCGGCAAGATCGAGTTCCGCGTCGACAAGCACTCGAACCTGCACTTCATCATCGGCAAGGTCTCCTTCGACGAGACGAAGCTGGTCGAGAACTACGCCGCGGCGCTGGAGGAGATCCTCCGTCTGAAGCCGTCCGCCGCGAAGGGCCGCTACATCAAGAAGGCTGCCCTCGCCACCACGATGGGCCCCGGCATCCCGCTGGACTCCAACCGCACCCGTAACCTCCTCGTCGAGGAGGACCCGGCCGCGGTCTGAACCTCACCGGTTCGCTGAGTGGTCAGCCGGCCCCGCACCTCTCCGGAGGTGCGGGGCCGGCTTCTTTCGCGCTCCTGAGGCCGTACGAGGCCGTCCTGGGCCCGTGAGGGCGTTGCCCGGCAGCAGGGAAGGTCCGGGCCGCTCAGGGGGCGGTCAGAGCCGATTTGCTCCTGGACCGGGCCATCACGTACTCTTCCGAGGAAGCCAAAGACCGCTGGTCGTTGCTGTGCCCTTACCGGGTGCGGTGGCCGAAGGATCCGCTCACGACGGACGACCCGCGCAGGTGACTGTGGAAAGTTCCCGGACTTTATGTTCGGTCGAGCTCAGCCCCGTGCGCCTGCGCCCGGGGCGTTTTGTTTTGTTCAGTCCCCTTCTGAGCGGTCCTCATCACCCGGAAGGAGGCCGAAGCACTATGCCGACGCCCAACAAGGCTGCATCGGTGGCCGAGCTCAAGGACGCGTTCCAGAGCTCCAACGCCGCCGTGCTGACCGAGTACCGGGGTCTCACCGTGGCGCAGCTCAAGACGCTGCGTCGTTCGCTCGGTGAGAACGCCCAGTACGCCGTGGTGAAGAACACGCTGACCAAGATCGCGGCCAACGAGGCCGGGATCACCGCACTGGACGAGCACTTCGCTGGTCCGACCGCGGTCGCCTTCGTCACCGGTGACCCGGTGGAGTCGGCGAAGGCTCTGCGTGACTTCGCCAAGGAGAACCCGAACCTCATCATCAAGGCCGGTGTCCTTGACGGTAAGGCTCTCTCCGCCGACGACATCAAGAAGCTTGCGGACCTCGAGTCCCGCGAGGTTCTGCTCAGCAAGCTGGCCGGTGCCTTCAAGGGCAAGCAGTCTCAGGCTGCCTCGCTCTTCCAGGCGCTGCCGTCGAAGTTCGTCCGCACCGCGGAAGCGCTTCGCGTCAAGCTCGCCGAGCAGGGCGGTGCCGAGTAATTCGGCTCGCGCATTGATCCGCGCCGCCTAGTGCGCGGGTCGTAGCGGGCCGTTACGCCCGCCTCTATAGACACATCGGCACCTGCCGAGATTAGTGGAAGGATCGCCCATCATGGCGAAGCTCTCTCAGGACGACCTCCTCGCCCAGTTCGAGGAGATGACCCTCATCGAGCTCTCCGAGTTCGTGAAGGCCTTCGAGGAGAAGTTCGACGTCACCGCCGCCGCGGCCGTCGCCGTTGCCGGCCCCGCCGCCACCGGTGTCGCCGCTGAGGCCGCCGAGGAGCAGGACGAGTTCGACGTCATCCTCGAGGGTGCCGGCGACAAGAAGATCCAGGTCATCAAGGTCGTGCGTGAGCTCACCTCCCTGGGCCTCAAGGAGGCCAAGGACCTCGTCGACGGCACCCCGAAGCCGGTCCTCGAGAAGGTCGCGAAGGAGGCCGCCGAGAAGGCTGCCGAGTCCCTCAAGGCCGCCGGCGCCTCCGTCACGGTCAAGTAAGACCGTTTCGGCTCGCTGAGCTGACTCCTGCCCCCGTGTAGCGCGAATCCGTGTAACGCGGGGGCATCGAAAGGCGATCATCCATCTGGGTGGTCGCCTTTCGGCGTTCCCGGGAAACGGGCGTGGCGGGGGTCTGACGGGCCGCCGACGGCGGAGTATGGTGATCTTCGCCGTGCGCCCCGCAGACCGGCGGGTCTTGACGAACCGCACGCAGCGCGCAATTCTCAGGACGCGTCGTCACAACGATCCGTTTCCGAGGCATGGATCGACGACTGAACGGGCAGTATCGAGGTGCGCCGCACGGCGCGAGGTACCGCGGAGTTGAGAGCAACGAGGGTCGCGAAGAAGTCGCCCTGGACATCAGTGAGCCAAGTGGCTACACTGACCCTTTGCGCTGCCTGTTAGCTGCCTCCTGCCCGTCACCAGGGGCATACCTTCGCATCAGCTTCGTGGACCGACCCCGTCTGACCTGGCCTTTTGGCCATCTCAGGAAACGTCTGCCGTGAAGCGTTGCTGGGGACCGGTACGCGCGTAGTGAGTCCGAGCCCTCGGAAGGACCCCCTCTTGGCCGCCTCGCGCAACGCCTCGACCAATACGAACAACGGCGCAAGCACCGCCCCGCTGCGCATCTCCTTTGCAAAGATCCGGGAGCCCCTCGAGGTTCCGAACCTCCTCGCGCTGCAGACCGAGAGCTTCGACTGGCTGCTCGGCAACGCCGCCTGGAAGGCTCGCGTCGAGGCTGCCCTGGAGTCGGGACAGGACGTCCCCAGGAAGTCCGGTCTGGAGGAGATCTTCGAGGAGATCTCCCCGATCGAGGACTTCTCCGGGTCGATGTCGCTGACCTTCCGCGACCACCGCTTCGAGCCGCCGAAGAACTCGATCGACGAGTGCAAGGACCGTGACTTCACGTACGGCGCCCCGCTCTTCGTCACCGCCGAGTTCACCAACAACGAGACCGGCGAGATCAAGTCCCAGACTGTCTTCATGGGCGACTTCCCGCTCATGACCAGCAAGGGCACCTTCGTCATCAACGGCACCGAGCGTGTCGTGGTGTCGCAGCTGGTCCGTTCCCCCGGTGTCTACTTCGACTCCTCCATCGACAAGACGTCCGACAAGGACATCTTCTCCGCCAAGATCATCCCGTCGCGGGGTGCCTGGCTGGAGATGGAGATCGACAAGCGCGACCTGGTCGGTGTCCGCATCGACCGCAAGCGCAAGCAGTCCGTCACCGTCCTCCTGAAGGCCCTCGGCTGGACCACCGAGCAGATCCTGCAGGAGTTCGGCGAGTACGAGTCGATGCGCGCCACCCTGGAGAAGGACCACACCCAGGGCCAGGACGACGCGCTGCTGGACATCTACCGCAAGCTGCGTCCGGGCGAGCCGCCGACCCGTGAGGCCGCTCAGACGCTGCTCGAGAACCTCTACTTCAACCCGAAGCGCTACGACCTCGCAAAGGTCGGCCGCTACAAGGTGAACAAGAAGCTCGGCGCCGACGAGCCGCTGGACGCCGGTGTCCTCACCACCGACGACATCATCGCCACGATCAAGTACCTCGTGAAGCTCCACGCGGGCGAGACCGAGACGGTCGGCGAGAACGGCAACGAGATCGTCGTCGAGCCCGACGACATCGACCACTTCGGCAACCGTCGTCTGCGCAACGTCGGCGAGCTCATCCAGAACCAGGTCCGCACGGGTCTGGCTCGTATGGAGCGCGTCGTCCGCGAGCGGATGACCACCCAGGACGTCGAGGCGATCACGCCGCAGACCCTGATCAACATCCGGCCGGTCGTCGCCTCCATCAAGGAGTTCTTCGGCACCAGCCAGCTGTCGCAGTTCATGGACCAGAACAACCCGCTGTCGGGTCTGACGCACAAGCGTCGTCTCTCGGCGCTGGGTCCCGGTGGTCTGTCCCGTGAGCGGGCCGGCTTCGAGGTCCGAGACGTGCACCCGTCCCACTACGGACGCATGTGCCCGATCGAGACCCCCGAAGGCCCGAACATCGGTCTGATCGGTTCGCTCGCCTCGTACGGCCGGATCAACCCCTTCGGCTTCATCGAGACGCCGTACCGCAAGGTCGTCGACGGCCAGGTCACCGACGAGGTCGACTACGTCACCGCCGACGAGGAGGACCGCTTCGTCATCGCCCAGGCGAACGCGACCCTGAACGACGAGCTCCGCTTCACCGAGCCGCGCGTCCTGGTCCGTAAGCGTGGCGGCGAGGTCGACTACGTCGAGCCCTCGGACGTGGACTACATGGACGTCTCGCCGCGCCAGATGGTGTCGGTCGCGACGGCCATGATCCCCTTCCTCGAGCACGACGACGCCAACCGTGCCCTCATGGGCGCGAACATGATGCGTCAGGCCGTCCCGCTGATTAAGTCGGAGGCCCCGCTCGTCGGCACCGGCATGGAGTACCGCTGCGCCACCGACGCCGGCGACGTGCTCAAGGCCGAGAAGGACGGTGTCGTCCAGGAGCTGTCGGCCGACTACATCACGGTCGCCAACGACGACGGCACGTACATCACGTACCGCCTGCACAAGTTCTCCCGCTCCAACCAGGGCACCTCTGTGAACCAGAAGGTCGTCGTGGACGAGGGGCAGCGCGTCATCGAGGGCCAGGTCCTCGCCGACGGTCCCGCCACCGAAGAGGGCGAGATGGCCCTCGGCAAGAACCTCCTCGTGGCGTTCATGCCGTGGGAGGGCCACAACTACGAGGACGCGATCATCCTGTCGCAGCGCCTCGTGCAGGACGACGTCCTCTCCTCGATCCACATCGAGGAGCACGAGGTCGACGCCCGTGACACCAAGCTCGGCCCCGAGGAGATCACCCGGGACATCCCGAACGTCTCCGAGGAGGTCCTCGCGGACCTCGACGAGCGCGGCATCATCCGCATCGGTGCCGAAGTCGTCGCCGGCGACATCCTGGTCGGCAAGGTCACCCCGAAGGGTGAGACCGAGCTGACCCCGGAGGAGCGCCTGCTCCGCGCGATCTTCGGTGAGAAGGCCCGTGAGGTCCGTGACACCTCGCTGAAGGTGCCGCACGGCGAGATCGGCAAGATCATCGGCGTCCGCGTCTTCGACCGCGAGGAGGGCGACGAGCTTCCCCCGGGCGTGAACCAGCTGGTCCGCGTCTACGTCGCCCAGAAGCGCAAGATCACCGACGGTGACAAGCTCGCCGGCCGTCACGGCAACAAGGGTGTCATCTCCAAGATCCTTCCGATCGAGGACATGCCCTTCCTCGAGGACGGCACCCCGGTCGACATCATCCTCAACCCGCTGGGTGTCCCGTCCCGAATGAACCCGGGACAGGTCCTGGAGATCCACCTCGGCTGGCTCGCCAGCCGCGGCTGGGACGTCTCCGGTCTCGCGGACGAGTGGGCGCAGCGCCTCCAGGCGATCGGCGCCGACCAGGTCGCCCCCGGCACCAACGTCGCGACCCCGGTCTTCGACGGTGCGCGTGAGGACGAGCTCGCGGGTCTGCTGAACCACACCATCCCGAACCGTGACGGCGAGCGCATGGTGCTCCCGACCGGCAAGGCGAGGCTGTTCGACGGCCGCTCCGGCGAGCCGTTCCCGGACCCGATCTCCGTCGGGTACATGTACATCCTCAAGCTCCACCACCTGGTCGACGACAAGCTCCACGCGCGTTCGACCGGCCCGTACTCGATGATCACCCAGCAGCCGCTGGGTGGTAAGGCCCAGTTCGGTGGCCAGCGCTTCGGTGAGATGGAGGTGTGGGCGCTGGAGGCATACGGCGCCGCGTACGCCCTCCAGGAGCTGCTGACGATCAAGTCCGACGACGTGACCGGCCGCGTGAAGGTCTACGAGGCCATCGTCAAGGGCGAGAACATCCCTGAGCCCGGCATCCCCGAGTCCTTCAAGGTCCTCATCAAGGAGATGCAGTCCCTGTGCCTCAACGTGGAGGTGCTGTCCTCGGACGGCATGTCCATCGAGATGCGCGACACCGACGAGGACGTCTTCCGCGCAGCGGAGGAGCTCGGCATCGACCTGTCCCGGCGCGAGCCGAGCAGCGTCGAAGAGGTCTGACGGGAGTCCGGTGGGGGCTCAGCGATGAGCCCCCGCCGGCCCCAGGACCCCCGTATCAGACCCCAAAGCCTTACAACCCTGAGAGGGATTGACGCATAGTGCTCGACGTCAACTTCTTCGACGAGCTCCGGATCGGTCTGGCCACCGCTGACGACATCCGTCAGTGGAGCCACGGCGAGGTCAAGAAGCCGGAGACCATCAACTACCGCACGCTCAAGCCCGAGAAGGACGGACTCTTCTGCGAGAAGATCTTCGGTCCGACCCGGGACTGGGAGTGCTACTGCGGCAAGTACAAGCGTGTCCGCTTCAAGGGCATCATCTGTGAGCGGTGTGGCGTCGAGGTCACCCGCGCCAAGGTGCGCCGTGAGCGGATGGGCCACATCGAGCTCGCCGCTCCCGTCACCCACATCTGGTACTTCAAGGGCGTTCCGTCGCGCCTTGGCTACCTGCTCGACCTCGCCCCGAAGGACCTGGAGAAGGTCATCTACTTCGCGGCGTACATGATCACGTACGTCGACGACGAGCGTCGTACGCGTGACCTGCCCTCGCTGGAGGCGCACGTCTCCGTCGAGCGTCAGCAGATCGAGAACCGTCGCGACTCCGACCTGGAGGCCCGCGCCAAGAAGCTCGAGAACGACCTCGCCGAGCTGGAGGCCGAGGGCGCCAAGGCCGACGTGCGCCGCAAGGTGCGCGAGGGTGCCGAGCGCGAGATGAAGCAGCTGCGCGACCGTGCGCAGCGCGAGATCGACCGTCTGGACGAGGTCTGGTCGCGCTTCAAGAGCCTCAAGGTCCAGGACCTGGAGGGCGACGAGCTCCTCTACCGCGAGCTGCGTGACCGCTTCGGCACGTACTTCGACGGATCGATGGGTGCCGCGGCGCTGCAGAAGCGCCTGGAGTCCTTCGACCTGGAGGAGGAGGCCGAGCGCCTCCGCGAGATCATCCGTACCGGCAAGGGCCAGAAGAAGACCCGCGCGCTCAAGCGCCTCAAGGTCGTCTCCGCGTTCCTGCAGACCGCGAACAGCCCCAAGGGCATGGTTCTCGACTGCGTCCCGGTCATCCCGCCGGACCTGCGTCCGATGGTGCAGCTGGACGGTGGCCGCTTCGCGACCTCCGACCTGAACGACCTGTACCGCCGTGTGATCAACCGCAACAACCGTCTGAAGCGTCTGCTCGACCTCGGTGCCCCCGAGATCATCGTGAACAACGAGAAGCGGATGCTCCAGGAGGCGGTCGACGCCCTCTTCGACAACGGCCGTCGTGGTCGCCCGGTCACGGGCCCCGGCAACCGTCCGCTGAAGTCCCTCAGCGACATGCTGAAGGGCAAGCAGGGTCGTTTCCGCCAGAACCTGCTCGGCAAGCGTGTGGACTACTCCGCGCGTTCCGTCATCGTCGTCGGCCCGCAGCTCAAGCTGCACCAGTGCGGTCTGCCGAAGGCCATGGCGCTGGAGCTCTTCAAGCCGTTCGTGATGAAGCGCCTGGTGGACCTGAACCACGCGCAGAACATCAAGTCGGCGAAGCGGATGGTCGAGCGCGGCCGCACGGTCGTGTACGACGTCCTCGAAGAGGTCATCGCCGAGCACCCGGTTCTGCTGAACCGTGCGCCCACGCTGCACCGCCTCGGCATCCAGGCCTTCGAGCCGCAGCTGGTCGAGGGCAAGGCCATCCAGATCCACCCGCTCGTCTGCACCGCGTTCAACGCGGACTTCGACGGTGACCAGATGGCCGTCCACCTGCCGCTCTCCGCGGAGGCGCAGGCCGAGGCCCGCATCCTGATGCTGTCCTCGAACAACATCCTCAAGCCCGCCGACGGCCGTCCGGTGACGATGCCGACCCAGGACATGGTCCTCGGTCTGTTCTTCCTCACCACCGACGGTGAGCTCCGTGACACCAAGGGCGAGGGCCGCGCGTTCGGCTCCACGGCCGAGGCGATCATGGCGTTCGACGGCGGCGAGCTCGCGCTCCAGTCGGAGATCGAGATCCGCTTCCCCGTCGGCACCGTCGCTCCGCGTGGCTGGGTTCCCCCGGTCGCGGAGGAGGGCGAGCCGGAGTGGCAGCAGGGTGACACCTTCCGTCTGAAGACGACCCTGGGCCGTGCGCTCTTCAACGAGCTGCTGCCCGAGGACTACCCGTTCGTCGACTACTCCGTCGGCAAGAAGCAGCTCTCCGAGATCGTCAACGACCTCGCCGAGCGCTACCCCAAGGTCATCGTGGCGGCGACGCTCGACAACCTGAAGGCGGCCGGCTTCTACTGGGCGACCCGTTCCGGCGTCACCGTGGCCATCTCCGACGTCGTCGTTCCCGAGGCGAAGAAGGAGATCGTCAAGGGCTACGAGGCGCAGGACGAGAAGGTCCAGAAGCAGTACGAGCGCGGTCTGATCACCAAGGAAGAGCGCACGCAGGAGCTCATCGCGATCTGGACCAAGGCGACCAACGAGGTCGCCGAGGCGATGAACGCGAACTTCCCCAAGACGAACCCCATCTTCATGATGGTTGACTCGGGTGCCCGAGGAAACATGATGCAGATGCGTCAGATCGCCGGTATGCGTGGTCTGGTGTCCAACGCCAAGAACGAGACGATCCCGCGTCCCATCAAGGCGTCGTTCCGTGAGGGCCTCACCGTCCTCGAGTACTTCATCTCCACGCACGGTGCCCGTAAGGGTCTCGCCGACACCGCCCTGCGTACCGCCGACTCGGGTTACCTGACCCGTCGTCTGGTGGACGTCTCGCAGGACGTCATCATCCGCGAGGAGGACTGTGGCACCGAGCGCGGTCTGAAGCTGCGGATCGCGGCCAAGGACGAGGCCGGTGTCCTGCGGAAGACGGACGACGTCGAGACCTCCGTGTACGCGCGGATGCTCGCCGAGGACGTCGTCGTCGACGGCAAGGTCATCGCGCCGGCCAACGTCGACCTGGGTGACGTGCTCATCGACGCCCTGGTCAACGCGGGCGTCGAGGAGGTCAAGACCCGTTCGGTCCTGACCTGTGAGTCCGCCGTCGGCACCTGTGCGTTCTGCTACGGCCGTTCGCTCGCCACCGGCAAGCTGGTCGACATCGGTGAGGCGGTCGGCATCATCGCCGCCCAGTCCATCGGTGAGCCCGGTACCCAGCTGACGATGCGTACCTTCCACACCGGTGGTGTGGCCGGTGACGACATCACCCAGGGTCTGCCCCGTGTCGTCGAGCTCTTCGAGGCGCGCCAGCCCAAGGGTGTCGCCCCGATCTCGGAGGCGGCCGGCCGCATCCGTATCGAGGAGACCGAGAAGACCAAGAAGATCGTCGTCACCCCGGACGACGGCACCGACGAGACGGCGTTCCCGATCTCGAAGCGTGCCCGTCTGCTCGTGGGCGAGGGCGACCACGTCGAGGTGGGCCAGAAGCTCACCGTGGGTGCCACCAACCCGCACGACGTGCTCCGGATCCTCGGCCAGCGCGCGGTCCAGGTCCACCTGGTCGCCGAAGTCCAGAAGGTCTACAACTCGCAGGGCGTGTCGATCCACGACAAGCACATCGAGATCATCATCCGGCAGATGCTGCGCCGCGTGACGATCATCGAGTCCGGCGACGCGGAGCTCCTGCCGGGCGAGCTGGTCGAGCGGTCGAAGTTCGAGAAGGAGAACCGTCGTGTGGTCACCGAGGGCGGTCACCCCGCCTCCGGCCGTCCGCAGCTGATGGGTATCACCAAGGCCTCGCTGGCGACGGAGTCCTGGCTGTCGGCCGCCTCCTTCCAGGAGACGACCCGAGTCCTGACGGATGCGGCGATCAACGCCAAGTCCGACAGCCTCGTCGGCCTCAAGGAGAACGTCATCATCGGTAAGCTCATCCCGGCCGGTACGGGTCTGTCCCGCTACCGCAACATCCGGGTCGAGCCGACCGAGGAGGCCAAGGCCGCGATGTACTCGGCCGTCGGCTACGACGACATCGACTACTCGCCGTTCGGCTCCGGCTCCGGCCAGGCCGTTCCGCTGGAGGACTACGACTACGGTCCGTACAACCAGTAAGCGGTAGTACGAAGGGCGGTCACCCCGATCACGGGGTGGCCGCCCTTCGGCGTTCGTTAAGAAAGAGGGGTCACCGTGCCGTCAGCTCCCAGGCCGTGACGGCGACCGTCGCCACCGCGGCCAGCGCGGCGATGCTGGTCAGCGGCCAGCGGGCCCGTTCCAGGTCGTCGAGGCGGGCCTCGTGGTCGGCGAGCTGCTTGTCGGTCTGGTCGCTGCGCTGCACGAGCAGGGCGAGCGAGCCGTCGACGCGGGCGAAGCCGGCCTCCAGGGTGCCGCGGAGCCGCTCCAGTTCGAGGGCGACGGCGACGGGGTCGTTCGGGTCAGACTCGGTCATCGGCACCGCCCCGGGTGGGGCGCAGCCAGGACGGCAGCAGGTTCTGCACCAGGTCGAGGGCCATCACGCGGGCCAGCCCGCCGGCGACGGCAAGCGCCCCGGCGACCCAGGGGAGGGTCGCGGGGATGCCGGAGGCGTCGACGATGGCGGGGAGGACGACGGCGATGCCGACGGCGGACTGGAGGACGGTACGGGCCGTGCGCTTGGCGGCATCGGACATCACTGTGCTCCTTGCGGTTACTTCGTGTACGGGACCTTGAGGGCGTTCCACGAGGCGGCGCCCGGGATGCCGTCGGCGTCGGAGCCGCGGAAGCCGAGCTTGTGCTGCCACTTCTGGTAGCTGAGCCGGTCGGCCTCGCCCCAGCGGGGGCTGGGGCCGACGGTGTACGCGGAGCAGCCCTCGGCGACGAGGCGGCGGCCCATGGCCGTGATGACCGGGGAGCTCGTCTCCGCGCGGAAGAACGAGGTGCCCGGGAAGGGCTGGAGGCGGGGGGCGGCCGGCTTGGCGGTGTCGGCGGACGGCTTGGCGGGGGCCTTGTTCAGGCGGGTCTGGACCCGGTCGCGCATCGTCGGCATGGCGAAGCCGCGGGGGTCGTCCTTCCAGTCGGACCACTCCTTGTGGCCGATGACGGAGCGGGCGCCCCAGCCGTGGGCCCGGCACAGGGCGGCGGAGACCCGTTCGATGGCGTCGAGCTGGGCGGGCGGCCAGGGGTCGGTGCCGTCGCCGAGGTTGACGCACTCGAAGCCGTAGAAGCGGGAGTTGCCGTCGACGGCGCCGGCGCTGCCCTGGTGCTCGCGCGTGGCGGGCGGCCGGTCTCCGTACGTCTCGCTGATCACGGCCTGGAGGACGGACGGGTCGCCGCCGCCGGCGTGGTTGGCGCGGCCGTTGCCGACGAGGTGGACGCTGCCGTCCTTGGCGATGACGCCGTGGCAGAGCGGGCCGGGCAGCCCTTCGTATCCGTTGAAGCACATCTCGACGGAGTTGGCGGTGCCGGCGGAGACGGTGTGGTGGATGATCACGCCGGTGACGGGGCCCCAGGCGCCGACGTGGTTGCGGTTGTGGGTGCGCCAGCCGGGGTGTTCGACGACGTTGACGCCTTCGGCGCGGAGTGCGGCGACGAACCGGTCCGCGGTGAGGGGAGTGGCCATCTGGTGTCCTCCGGACATGAGAAAGGCCCGCGTCCGGCGGGCCTGCGGTTTCTTCGTGGGGGGTGTTACGGGGCCGGCGGGGCCCAGGTGGCGCACAGGGCGGCGTACGCGGAGCGGCGCGACTCGAAGTCGGCGAGCGCGGCGGTCACGGCTCGCTGGGCGGCGGTCTGGTCGGGGACGGCCGGGGCGCCGTCCTTCGCGTCGACGATGACCAGGCCGGAGCCGCGCAGGACGGAGTCGCCGGTGCCCTTCTCGGTGACCTCGGCGGTGACGTACACGGCCGGGTACTGCCCGGTCACCGGGTCGCGCTGGACGCTGTTGCCCAGGCTGTTGTCGTAGACGCGGACGGAGAGGGTGTGGCCGTTCTCGGTGACGGTGGCGCGGCCCGCGTAGTCGATGGCCACGCCCCAGGGCTGGGTGGGGTCGATGTTCATGGAGTGCTCCTGCTCAGGTCTGGGCGCCGTGGATGAGGACGGGCTGGGCGTAGACCGTGCCGCCGGTGGCGAGGGCCTGGATCTCGATGTTCATGGTCTGGCCGAACCGGGCCTTCATGTCGCCGGGCAGCAGGCCGATGTAGTCGTAGGTGGTGCCGGCGGTGACCGTGGGGCCGAAGGGGACGTTGTCGACGAGGACCCGGACCTGGCCGGTGGCGCCGCTGGAGGCCGCCGTGCTGATCGCGAGCCGCATCTTGGGCTGCCAGACGGGGTTGGAGCAGCGGGCGACGGTCGTGAAGGCGGCGGCGGTGGTGGCGGGCCACTTGGTCACGTCGCTGGCCAGCGGCGGCATCAGCTGCAGCCAGGGCCGGGCGAGGCCGCCGGTCATGATGTCGTCCGCGAAGATCTCGTGGTTGTAGCCGTCGAAGATCCGGAACAGCGGACGGGTGATGGTGACGCTCTCGGTCGCCGTCGGGCGGAACTCGTTGACGGCGGGACGGGTGTTCACGGCGGTGGACAGGGCCTTGAGCCGGCGTTCCATCTGGTTGAGCCGGTCGATGATGTCCTCGGGCAGCTGGGGCATCAGGCCTCCTCGAGGTAGAGCTCGGCGGTGTCGGGGCGGCCGCGCTCCGGGGGCGTGACCTTGGTGCCGATGATGCGGTAGCGGGCGTCGAGGCCCTGGGAGTACCACTCGTCGGTGATCCGGATGCGGGCGACGCGGCCGAGGAGCGCGGGCGGGACGATCCCGCCGAGGTGGATGCTGATGGACGGGATCACCACGGCGCCGCGGGCCTGGGCGAGTTCGGTGGAGGCCACCGAGTCGAGGGCGAGCGGGTCGGTGATCTCGTTGTGGTCGGAGGACAGGTCGATCAGCGGCCAGCCGTCCGCGAGCAGGTCGCTGGCGTACTGCTGGGTGGAGAAGATCGGCCGGGACTCGGCGGCGGCGTTGGCGTTGGTGGAGGCGCCGCGGGCCAGGGCGGTGGTGCCGCCGCGGGTCGCGTCGTACGGGAAGGAGTACGACAGGATGACGCCGGGCCGGTCGAAGACCAGGTCGGTGGCGCCGGTGACGATCTTGGGTTCGCCGATGCGGAGCTGCCGGATCCGGGCGCCGCTGACGGGGTCGCGGTAGACCAGGATCTGGTGCTCGAAGCCGTTCTCCGTGGCGGCGAGCTGGTCGAGCGCCTCCAGGTAGACGGTCTCGTCGCCCTTGCGCCACGAGGCCGTCTTCTTGAACTTGGGGACCTCGTCGCCGAACGTGATGCCGAGGCGGCGGGGTTCCTCGCCGTCGGGGGCGTCGGGGTAGGCCTGGACGTCGAGTTCGCGCCACAGCCGGCGGGCGATCTCCACCTGGTCGGTGGGGGTGGCGTACGTGATGTCCGTACGGATGCGGCGGCGTCCGGCGTACGAGTCGAAGGTCGCGGCCTGGATGCCGAGGGTCAGCACCCCGCGGCCGCTGGACTGCAGGGTGCTGGTCCAGACGATGCCGCCCCACCACAGGTCGCCGCCGCGCTCCAGGTAGACCGCGGTGCGGCCCTCCCGGACCTTCTTGACGCGGTCGGCGATGGACTTGTCGGGGATGGGGATGGTGCCGGAGAGCGAGCCGGCCTTTCCGATGTAGTCGTCGAACGAGACGTCCCGCAGGGGGAGGATGTCCAGCGTCTGGTCGGTGAGCAGGTCGCAGAAGATCGCCCGGTAGGGCGTGTCGATGGCCATCGGGGGACCTCCTTACAGGACGTAGGTGGCGGTGACGCGCAGGCCGCGGCCCGCGGTCAGGAGACCGTTGGCGGACCAGGTGCGGAGCTTGACCTCGCCGCTGGTGTAGATCGTCGCGGCGCCGTCTCCGTAGCCGTCGCTGGCGGTGGCCTCGTAGTCGAGGCCGGGGCGCCAGCCGGCCGGGAGGATGCACAGCTGCTCGTCGGTGACGTTTCCGGCCGTGCTGGCGGTGACGTCGGCGCCGGTGCGGGTGACGATGACGTTGATGGTGCACAGGCCGCCCTTGGTCTTGCGGCCGTTGAAGGACGTCACGGTCCAGTTGACGTACGGGGTGGCGCCGGTGTTGGTGGTCTCGATCTCGACCGGCGGCTGGTAGACCGCCCAGGCGGTGCCGTTCCAGCGCTGGAGCTGGCCGCCGTTGTAGTCGCGGTACTGGCCCGTGTAGCTGCCCGTGGCCACCGTGCCGCTGGGCGCGATGCCGCCGATCTCCTTGGGGTAGGCGACCCAGGCGGTGCCGTCCCAGCGCTGGAGGAAGTGGGCGTTGTCGTTGTCCTGGTACTGGCCCGGGTAGGAGCCGGGCACGCCCGCGTTGTTGTAGACGGGCAGGATGCCGCCGGAGGAGACGGTCGTGGTGCGCAGGTCGGTGGCGGCGCCGCCCGCCCAGTCGATGCCGCCGGTGCCGGCGGAGGCGCCCTTCTTCACCTTGACCGTGAACAGGGTCAGGGAGCGGGCGGGGGCGGCCGGGGCGGCGGGGGTGGCCGCCGGGGTGCCCTTGACGATCTCGATGCCGGCGTCGTACTTGCCGGTGGCGTCCACGTCGTTGTCGTAGACGCGGACCACGACGAGGTCGACGCGGTCGTTGAGCGGGTCGCCGTCGGCGAAGGTGAGGGTCATGTCCTCGTCGAGGGTGACCGGGTAGGCGCCGTCGGTGACGGTGGCGCCCTGGACGACGGCCCTGCCGGCGTAGACGGTGGCCGTCATCGGGCCGTTCGAGCTCATCCACAGGCCGCCGACCCGGTACTTGCCGTCGTACGTGCCGGGCAGGATGCCGGACCGGACGCCGAGCGGGTTGACGGGGATGGTGGCGCCGATGGCGGTGATGCGGGTGTTCTGGCGGGTCTGCCCGGTGGGCATCAGCCATCCGGAACGTACGGGCATGGGTGGACTCCTGTCGGTGGGGCGGCGGGCGGGTGGCCTGGGCTCAGTGCTGCGGGGTGACCTGGAGGTACGTGTTGTTGAACCAGGTCTGCAGCGCGGTGTTGCTGCCCCGGTAGTAGGCGGTCACCGTGTACGTGGCGCCGGCCGTGAGGTTCTGGAGGCGCTGGACGGTGGCCATGGAGACGTTGCCGGGGGAGGCGGCGACCACCGCGTTCGAGTCGTTCACGTCGCTGTGGACGGTCGCGCCCGTGGTGACCTTCACGCCCATGAAGCCGACCCCGGAGCCCGTGCCGACGAGCTGGATCCGCGAGCCGTACGAGAGCAGGGCCTGCCGCGAGGCCGGGGCGACGAAGGACAGGGACACCACGTCCCGGGTGGTGAGCGTGTTCACCCAGGTCGTCGAGGTGGTGTAGCCGGAGGTCAGCGAGTCGGTGAAGTACGGCCCCGGCACGGCCGGCGCCCACGCCGAACCGTTCCAGCGCTCGATCCGGCCGCCCGCGCCGTCCCGGTACTGGCCGACGTAGCTGCCCGGCAGGGTGGACGCCGAGCTCGGCACGATGCCGCCGATCGCTTCCGGGTAGGCCACCCACTTGCCGCCGTCCCAGCGCTGCAGCTGGTTGTTCGGGGCGTCCTGGTACGCGCCCGGGTGGGCGCCCGGCAGCACCGGGCCCTCGACCGGGAGGATGCCGCCGGCCGCGACGACCGGGGTGCGCAGGTCCTTCAGGGAGGTGTTCCACGGGATGCCGCCGTTGCCCGCGCTCGCGTTCGCCGGCACCGTCACCTCGTACAGCGGGAGGCTGCGCGGCGGGGTGGCCGGGGCCTTCGGGGCGGCCTCCGGCACGCCCTGGATGACCTCGATGACGGCCTCGTTGCGGGTGCCGCCGTCGTAGAGCTTGTCGTAGACCTTGAGGACGACCAGGTCGATCCGGCCGTAGGTGGCGTTGCCGGCGGTGAAGGTGACCGGCTCGGAGGCCGGCAGGGTCACCGGGTAGACGCCCTGCGAGATGTCGCCCTGGATGACGGCGCGGCCCTCGGAGACGGTCGCCGTCATCGCGGAGGCGCCGGTCATCCAGAAGCCGGAGAGCCGCCACTGGCCGCTGTAGGAGCCCGGCAGGATGCCGGAGCGCACCTGGACGGGGTTGATCATGGTGGTCGGGGTCTGGGTGAGGCGGGTGTCCTCGCGGGTCTGGCCGGTCTCGGCGACCCAGCTGCTGCGCAGGTTCATGGACTTCTCCAAGAGGGTGTACGGGGAAGACGGTTCAGGACCGGATCCACTGGGCGGTGAGGGTCGTGTAGTAGCCGGAGCCGCCGAGGGTGCGGACCGGGGCGGTGGCGTTGTGGTAGCCCGCGAGCTGGAGCACGTTGCCGGCGGTGAGCTTGACCAGGCCGTCGCCGCCGACGCTCGTGGTGCCCATGGACGCCGCGGTCATCCAGGTCATCCGGGAGTAGCCGACGCCGCCGACGAGGAGGCGGGCGCCGCGGACGCCGGTGGTGGAGTCGCCGTACCAGTTGATGTTGGCGCCGACCCGCCACCAGCCGGTGCGCGGTACGACGAAGCTGTCGGTGCCGTTCCAGCCGTTGAAGTCGTCGATGTCGACGTAGTTCAGGGTGATCGTCGTCCAGGCGTTCTGCGGCACGCTCTGCATCGCGGTCTGCGAGGCGCTGAACAGGATGGTCGCCTTGCCCTCGGCGTACTGCCAGGCGGAACCGTCCCAGCGCTGGAGGATGCCGGCGTTGTCGCGGTACTGGCCGGCGTAACTGCCGGTCGTCGCCGCCCCGTTCGGGGCGATGCCGCCGATCGCCTTCGGGTACGCCACCCAGGCGGTGCCGTCCCAGCGCTGCAACTGGCCCGAGACGTCGCGGTACTGGCCGGCGTACACGCCGTTGAAACCGCTCGTCGGCATGATGCCGCCGAGCGCCGTCATCGGGTAGTGCCTGGTGGTGACGGCGCCGGAGGTCCAGCCGATGCCGCCGGTGCCGGCGGAGGTGCCGGCCGTGACGGCGATCGTGTAGAGCTGGAAGGAGCTGCCGGGGCCCGAGGCCGGGATCTGGGGGGCGGCCGAGGGCGTGCCCTTGACCAGCCGGATCACGGCGTCGGTGGCGCCGCTCTTGTCGTAGGCGTCGTCGAGCACGGCCAGCTCGATGACGTCGATCCGGCCGTACTGCGGGTCGCCGTCGGCGATGGTGAACGTCTCGGGGGCGGTCACCGCGATCATGTACGCGCCCTGGGCGGTCTCGTAGCCCTGGACGACGGCCCGGCCGGTGCCGACGCTGCACTGCATCGCGGAGTCACCGGTCAGCGCGAAGCCGCCCGGCACGATGCCGGGCCGCGAGCGCAGCGGGGGCGAGGTGGCGCTCCCGCTGCTGGGGGTGAGCAGCGCGGACAGGGCGATCCGGGTGTCCTCGCGGGTCTGCCCGCTGGCCTGGAGCCAGGCGGCCCGTACGGTCATGGGTTCACCTCTTCTGTGGGGTCGGGAGGGGGGTCGGCGCTTGGGTGGCGGCGGCCTGGGGGGCGGCCTGGGGGTCGGCCCAGGCGGTGGCCTAGGGGGCGCGGCCCAGGCGGTGGCCTAGGGGGCGGGCCTGGCTGGTGGGCCTAGGCGGTGGCGTAGGGGGCGCGGCCTGGCTGGTCGGCCTAGGGGGTGACCTAGGGGGTGGCCCGGCTGGTCGGCCTAGGCGGTGGTCACCACTCGGCGCTGCGCCAGCGGACCGTCATCAGCGCCTCGGGGGTGGCCGCGTCGGGCCGGAACGCCAGCTCCGTGCGGCCCGGTTCGAGGAGGAACAGCTCCTCGGGGCTGGAGTCGGCCATCGCGGTGTGGCGGCGGGAGGCGGTGTTGTTGAGCGTCACCGTGCCGTTGGCGGTGTCGACGACGAGCTCGTCGCCGGCGGCCAGGTCGATCGCGTACCGCAGCCGGCGCTTGGAGACCCGCTCGGTGACGGTCGGCATGGAGCAGGGGCCGCGGAAGACGATCACCGGGTGCGTGGCGGCGGAGCCGGTGTTCTCGGCGACGGCGTCACCGGTGGACTTGGCCTGGCCCCAGTCGAGCGGCCAGACCAGCGGCCAGGTCAGGCCCGACTCGGGCTGCGGCGGGGTGGTGGAGGCGGACTGCTCGTAGACGGTGTAGCGGCGGGGGTCGGAGGCGAGCCACTGGATCGACATCCGGGAGCTGCCCTGGGTGGCGAAACCCTGGTCCGCGGGGACCACGCGCTGGGCGATCCGGGCGCGTACGGCGAGGAGTTCGCCGTGCAGCCGGACGGTGAGCCAGCGCTCCTCGTCGAGCAGGGCGAGCGACTGGCGCAGGGCTCGGATGGCCTCCCCGGCGGCGTCGTACTCCGGCATCAGCACGATCGTGCCGCTGATCTTGCGGGGTTTGGCGTACCGGGAGCCGGGCCAGGCGCCGTGCGAGGTGGGCCGGTCGGCGTCGGAGGAGTCGTACTCGGGCAGGTCCTCCCAGCCCTGGAGACCGGTCCGGTCGACGTTGAACGGCGTACCGGGGCCGATGAGAAGCCCGGCCCACTGGATCTGCCCGTCCTGGGTGATCAGCGAGCCGGGCGCGAGGTCGGCGGTGAGGTCGTTTCCGGCGTATGTGGTTGTGGTCTCGGCCATGGGGCCGTCACCTCACTTCTGAGGGGGCTGTCGGGTGAGAGGGCTTCAGCCGTGGGCGGCGACGAGGAAGAGCAGGTCCTCGGCGGTCGACCGGGGGCCGGCGCCGGGGTCCTCGTGGAACTCCGCGATGCGGTGGGGCCGCCGGGGAGCCTCGGCGAGGGCCGGGACGCGCCGCTGTTCGAGCACGGTGAGCGGGTCGATGCGCGGCGCGCTGTCGGCGCCGGGGAAGACGACACCGCCCTCGGCGAGCATCGGGATCTTCGGGATGTCGACGCCGAAGTGCTTGCCGAGGAAGTCGAAGCTCAGCTTGTTCAGCCCGTCGATGATCCAGTTGGCGAAGGCGATGAGCCCGTCGATCGGCCCCTTGACGACGCCGATGACGGCGGTGAGCGCGCCCTTGACGAGCTCGCCCATGCCGTGGAGGGCTCTGCCGACGGCGTCCTTGGCGTGCCGGAAGAAGCCCGGGATCTTGTCGGTGATGAAGGACAGGACCGGCTTGACGGCGTCCTTGATGCCGCCGATCGTCCGCGAGGCGATGCCGCGCAGGGCGTTGGCGGCGGAGGTGACCGTGGTGCGGATCCGGGAGATGCCGTCGATGGCGGAGCCGATGACCTTCAGGGCCGTCGTGAACAGGGTGAGGTAGGCCTTGAAGTAGGTCCCGACGGCCTGGCCGATGAGCTTGACGACCGGCTGGAGGAACTTCCAGACGGACTGGAAGCCCTTCAGGGCCTGTTGCATGACCTGCTTGATGATCTTCTGGCCGGTCTCGCTGTTCACCGCGTACTCGATGAGCCAGGAGATGACCGGCATGAGGATGCCCAGGATGAAGCCGAGCGGGTTGCTGCGCATGGCGAGGTTGACGCCGGTCATGGCGACCGAGGCGATGGTCATGACCGTGCCGTAGGTGTCCATCAGCTTGGTGATGGTGTCGGTGATGGGGATCAGCGGGGCGAGGATCGCCAGGACGGCGCCGACGGCGGGGCCGAACTTCCCGGCGGCCGTACGGACCTTGCCGGCCGCGACTCCGAGCTTCTGCACGCCGGCGGCCGCCTTCGACCGCTGGATCCGGCCGACGGAGGTCGCCGCGCCGGACGCGGTGCTCCCCACGGTGCGTACGGAGGTGCCCGCGGTCCGCAGCTCGGTGGCGTACCTGGCGATGCCGCCGGCCGCCGCCTGGACGTCCTGCTTGAACCGCCTGAGCGTGCCGCCGGCCGTCTCGGCGCCCTGCCGCAGGGAGCTCACCGTCGGCGTCAGGCGCCCGAAGGCGGGCATGCGGACGGCGGCGGCACTCATCCGCGCGCCTTCGCCAGGTACATCAGCGCGTCCGCCGTGGACTGCGGGTCGCTGTTACGGGCCGCGTGGTAGTGCTCGATGTGCAGCCCGCCGCCGCCTCCCTGGAGCTGCGCCGTCATGCGGGCGCGGCGGGCGGTGAGGGTGAGCAGCCGGTCCAGCTTGGACAGCGGCAGGACGGCCTCGGCCTCGCCCGCCTCGGCGAGGATCGCCGGGACGCCGCCGGAGCGGGGCATGACGACACCACCGGTGGCGAGCATGGGGATGGTCGGGATGTGCACGCCGAAGGTCTTGCCGCCGACGAGCGGCACCCAGCCGGGGACGCTGACCTTGACGCCGTTGACCGCGTTGATCATGCGGTTGATCAGGCCGATCACGGCGTTGACCGGGCCGGACACGCCGCTCTTGATGCCCTCGAACGCCCGGGACGCGATGTCCTTGAGGCCGTTCCAGATGGAGGACATCTTGTCCTTGACGGCGGTGAAGGCGTTCGGGATCGCGCTCTTGATCCAGTTCACCACCGGGGTGATGACGGCCTTGATGCCGTTCCAGACCGCGCCGACGACCGTCTTGATCGCCTTCATGACGGTCGTGATGACCGTCTTCCAGATGGTGACGTAGGTCTTGATGACGGTGGCGACGGCCTTGACGACGGTGGAGACGGCCTTCTTGATGCCGTTCCAGACCGTCTTGATCAGGTCGCCGGCCTTCTTCATGATCGGGCCGACGGCCTTCATGACGGCGCTGATGACGACCTTGACGCCGTCGAAGGCCTTCTTGAGGATCTTCTGCATCGTCTTCGACTGCATCGCCATTTCGACGATCTTCTCGATGAGAGGCATGAAGAGTTCGATCAGGCGGGCGAGGAAGTTGCCCTTCATGGACTTGTTGAGCTTGTCCTGGCCCTTGGAAGCCTTGCCGGCGCCGGACTCGTACTTGCCCATCTTCTTGCCGGCGGACTCGGCGGTCGTGCCGGCCTTCGACATGGACTTCTCGGCCTGGTCCGAGGCCGTCTTGAGGTTCTTCAGCTGGGTGTTGGAACCCTGGGCGTTGGTCTTGAGGTTCTTGAGCTGATCGGACGCGGACTTTCCGGAGTCGCCGACCTTCTTGACCGAGGTGCCGGCGCCGGAGGCCTGGGTCTTGAGGTTGCGCAGGCCGTCGGACGCGCTCTTGAGGGACTTGACGAGAGACATGGGTTACCTCCTTTCGTGGGGTGGGGGGATCAGGCGGTCGCGGTGCCGATGACCTGGTCGAGGTCGCGGACCGTGGTCGCGAAGTCCCGCAGCTTCGTGCGCAGGGTTCCGGTCTCCCGGGCGAGGTTGGCCATCCCCTGGGCCGACGCCTCCAGCTTGGGACCGTCGGGGATCTTGGTCGGGGTGAAGCCGAGCATGGCGGTCTTGAGCTTGTCGACGGCCTTGGCGGTCTTCTCGACCTTCTTGGGATCGGCGTTCCGCATCGCGTTGTTGATCTTGTTGACGCCCTCGGCGACGGGCTGCATCTGCGAGTGGTTGATCCCGGCGATGGCGTCGGCGATCTTCTTGACGCCGTTCGCGGCCTTGTCGGCCTTGGCCTCGGTCGGCAGCTTGCGGAACGACTGGAGGAATGCGGGGGCCCGGTTGTTGAACTTCAGCAGCTCCGTGTTCAGCCTCGCGAGCGCATCGCGCAGGGGGCCGATGCGTGCGGTGTCCGTGCTGTTCGGGAGATCGGCGAGGCTGGTGCCACCGTTGGCGACGCGGCGCTCGCGGCCCTCGATGTCCGTGCGGCTCTGCGGCCTGATCTCGCCGTTCTCGTCGTAGCCGCGGATCATGCCCGGGGTGGCTCCGGGGAGGTGGCGGCTGAGGAGTTCCTGCAGGTCCCGGCGGAATCCGACGAGCTTCCCCGTGATGTAGACGCCGATGCCGCCGACGACGACGGCGGCGAAGGCGCCGGCGCCGTTCGACAGCCAGTACTTGAGGGCCGTACCGAGGCCGTCGCCCTCGTACAGCTTCTCGATGCCGGCGGCGATGCCGTCGAAGCCGGCGGCCTCCCAGTACTCCGTGACCGGGTTCTTGACGACCTCCTTGTGGATGTCCTCGATCTTTCCCTTCAGGTAGTCGAGGCGGGAGGTGAGGATCGACTGGTAGTGCCCGGCCAGGGTGATCTGGAAGTCGTCCGTGATGGACAGCTGTGTCTTGAGTTCGACGATCTGGTTGGAGATGTATGCGTTCGTGGGTTGGTCTGCCATGGTTGCTCCGCTTCCGGCCGGTGGCGGCCAAGCGCCGAAAAGCCCCCGCCGTCGTGGAGCTTCGGCAGGGGCTCGTGCGTTGGGGCGGTGCGGAGGGCTAGGCGTCGGCGCCTCGGTGGGGGGCGCGCCGCACCGAGTCGAGGGCGTCGTTCCAGCCCGCCGTGTACGCGAGGGTCTCGTAGCGGGAGACCTCGGCGCACAGCGTGCCGAGCAGTGCTCTCTTGTCGAGGGCGACGGGTCCGTCGAGGAGCTGGCGGAGGCGGTCCTGGAGCGGGATGTGCGGTCGGGATGCCTCGGCCTGCCGATTCATGGACGCCTGCCTTCCGGTTGCTTGCCCGTGCGGGTGTGGCGGCGCCGCGGAGTGAGGAGCGGGGGCACCACGTGTTCGAACTACTGTGCGAACAGAGTGTGGAACAAGTGTTCGATGTTTGTCGAGCGGGAAACGCTTGACGGTGTGTCTTCCTGCGGGTTCCCCAAGGGGTTTGGACGTCGAACTGACCTTGTGTTCGACCGGGGTACCCTGGAGGACGCGTTCCCTGGACCTGACTTATTCGGGGAGCCGGGGGACGCGAGGGGCGCGTGGGGAACCCCAGGGGGTCGGAAGGCAGTGCTGCATGGACACGGAGCCGGGCGGTAACCGGCGCGAGCAGGTCGTCGACTGGCTCGAATCCCACCCCGACCTGCCCCACCTCTTCGCGCGACTCGCCGAACTCGTCCACGTCGCCGGGTACGCCCCGGAGGACCTCGTCGTGCTGCCCCGCGCCGAGGTGGACCGCCGCGAGACCGCCGCGTTCACGGCCGGCTGGGCCGACGCCGTCTCGGACGAACTCCCGCGCATCCGCAGGGAGTACGAGCGGCGCGTGGCCGACGCGTACGCCCAGGGGCAGGGCGACGCGCGCGGCATACGGCGCCCGCAGCGGCGCACGGACACCCCTGGCGAGGGCGCCCGCGTCATCCCGCTGCCCTTCGCCCGGCTCATGGAACCCCCGGCCGTCGTCGTCGACGCCGAGGAGCGCGTCCGCCGGGAACGCGAGCTGTTCGAACAGCGCCCCGAGCCGGAGTACGAGCCGGAGCCCGCGCCCGCGCCCGTACCCGGGTACGAACCCGAGCCGGCGCACGACTCCGAACCCGAACCCGAACCCGAGCTCGCGCCCGAGCCCGGCGACCGTGCGAGCGCCCAGGAGAGCCGCGCCCGCAGGAACGCCCAGCCGGTCCGGAAGGTCGTCCGCGGCAAGGGCGGCCGCCCGATCGTGCCGCCGATCGGCGGCGTACCCGGCCAGTCCGGGGGGACCCCCGAGCGGCGCGGCCGCCGGCTGTCCGAACGGGCCAGGACCCTGGAGGACGAACTCGCCGAGCGAGCACAGGAAGCGCCCCCGGACCCCGCCTCCTGAGAGGGGCGGGAACCGGGGGCGAAGGGGAGCCTGTGGAGCTGGGGGAGCCGGGGGAACTGGTGGAGCCGGGGGGCGTCAGCCGAAGAAGCGGGCCAGGGACGCCGGGGAGACCGCCGGAGCGGTGCCCTCCGCCGCGGACTCCTCGCCCTGCTCCTCGCCGTCCTCGTCCGTGACGCCCGGACGGGGAACGGGCTTCGGCGGATCCGGGGTCTCGTCGTCCTCGCCGGTGTTGACGCACTGGAACATCCAGTTGGCGACGGCCAGATGGTCCACCGCCGCGGCGAGGAGATGGTCGGAAAGCGACCACTCGGCCGCCTCCCCGTGGATCTCGCGCTGTACCGCGCTGTCCGGGGGAAGGTGCTTGATCATGACCATCAGACGCCGGCTGGACAGCTCGCCCCGGTGCCAGTCGAGGAGATCGGTGGCGTAGTAGCGGAGCAGGTCCGCTTCGAGGGCCTCGGCGTGTTCGTCGGCGAACTCGACGAGGCTCAGTCTTCCCCCAGGCCGAGCCCGGTCTCCTTGCCGTAGGCCTCCAGGATGGCGGCGATGTCCTGCATCGTGAGGTCGTGCTCCTCGAAGCGGACGTACTGCTCCTCACCCATCAGGAGTTCGAGCAGACCGTCCACGTCGTTGTCGTCGAGCCTCCGCAGCGCCTTCGCGGTCTTGCGGGAGAGCTCGGTGGGAAGCGTGTAGGACTCGCCGTCCAGCTCGAAGGACCAGGTGCGGCCGTGGGCCTCCAGGCGCTGGGCGCGGGCGGCGTTGACGTCGAAGCGGGCCATGGTGATGCGTACTCCTTGTTCGAGTGGGTGAAGAGGAGAGGGGCGGGGGGGGGGGGGGGGGGGGGGGGGGGGGGGGGGGGGGGGGGGGGGGGGGGGGGGGGGGGGGGGGGGGGGGGGGGGGTGGGGGGGGGGGGGGGGG
>NZ_JBVJWR010000025.1:0-52917 GCF_055602235.1 Streptomyces sp. NPDC037410
CAGGCGCATGCCGAAATGGTCCCACGCAGCCTGAGGTCACCTCGGCCCGGTTCAGCAGCTGACCAACGGCCCAGATGTTAAAGATCAAGCTAGGGGGCGTCGGAGGCGCCGTCAGTGCGTGCCCGGGCCCTGGGTGTACGCCTTCGGCTGTCCCCAGGGCTCCGGTTCCGGGTCGCGGGGGCCGAAGACGGCCGTGAGGGCCAGGTGCACGATCATCGCGGCGAGCGGCCAGGCCAGCATCCCGGCGGCCGCGAAGCCGAGTTCGAGCGGAGCCTCGAAGGTGACGTTCGGGCCGACGGCCTTCGCGTGGGCGACGACGTCGCCGGTGGGTCCGAAGTGCGTCCCGAACCACCAGGCGATCAGCGAGCCCAGGCCGCCGCCGAGGGCCAGGCCGAGCACGAGCGGGACCCCGCCCTTGCGGCGCAGCAGGAAGACGACGAGTGCGGCGACCGCGCCGAAGGCCAGCGCGAGGAGCACGAACGTTCCGTCGGCGCCGATGGCCTGCTCCCCCTCGGAGTTCCGGAGGTAGACACCCTTGCCGTCGGAGATGAGCAGGACACGGGGGGCCAGGTTCAGCCACAGCACTCCGAGCAGGGCCCCCGCGACCGCGGAGGCGAGGGTCACCACCACGCCCTGCACGACCTCGGCCGCCGTGATGGGGTCGCCGGCCGGGCCGTGCGGCGGCGGGGGCGGCGGGGGCCAGTCGGGGTCGTTCGACGGCTGGTGAGGCGGAGTCAGAGGTGCGGTCACCCCGCCATCGTGCCAGGTGTCCCTGTGGCCCGCCTCAGCGGACGGCGGCCCGCCGGTAGGCCCAGGTGGCGACGGCGAGCGAGCCCACGCCGACCGCCGCGCACACACCGAGGTCGACGGTGACGGCGGCCCAGTCGGGGTGCGGGCCGAAGGTGCGGGCGAGGGCCTCCACGCCGTACGTCGACGGCAGCAGGTCCCGCGCCCAGCCGATCGGTCCCGGCAGCCGCTCGGCGGGCAGGACCCCGAGGAGCAGGGCCGCCGACATGCCGAGCTGGCCCAGGAGGGTGGCCAGCTCCTGGCGGGGCGCGAGGAGCCCGAGGGCCGCGCCGAGCCCGGCGAGCGCCGCCCCGGCGAGCGGGACGACGGCGCCGAGGATCCACAGGTGGCCGAGGGGCAGCCCGAAGAGCACGGAGCCGGCGACGGCGGTGACGGCGGTCCCGGGCACGGTGAAGGAGGCGTACGCCCCGGCGGCGCCGAGCACGACGGCGGCGGGCGGCACGGGCAGGGTGGCGTAGTGGTCGAGGCCGCCGCCGGCCCGCAGCTGCCCGAAGTACTGGGCGAGCAGGTTGAGCGCGACGAAGGCGACGACGAGGACGGTGGAGCCGGCCACGACGGCGCGGGCCTCGGAGCCGCCGTCGACGACCCCGCGCATCAGGACCATGATCCCGATCGACTGGAAGGTGGCGACGAAGAGCAGCGGGATGCGGGCCACGCGGGCGCGGGAGAGCTGGGCGCGGTAGACGGCGGCCAGGGCCGGAAGGAGCCGGGCGCGCGGGGCGAGCGGCGCGGCGCCGTCGGCGGCGTCCCGGCTCGTGACGGGGAGCGTGCCGGGTGGCAGGACCTCGGCGGGCAGGGTGCTCACTGCGTGCGGCTCCTGAGGGTGACGTGCGGTACGGAAGGGGTCACGCCTTCACCAGTCCCTCGGTCGCGCCGCCCAGCGAGAGGTACACGTCCTCCAGGCTGGGCGTGGCCAGGGTGAAGTCGTCGAGCGCGGCGAACGCGGCTCCGCCGGTGACGGTGGCGACGGCCGCGCGGGCGGCGTCGGGGGCGAGCCGGAGCTGCCAGCGGCGTCCGGTCTCCTGGGCGAGCGCGCGCAGGGCGGCGACCTCGGGCAGGTGGACCGGCGGGGCGTCGCGCCAGACCAGTTCGACGCGGACCTCGCCGGCGACCCGCTCCTTGAGGCCGGCGGGGGTGTCGCAGGCGATGACCCGGCCGTGGTCGATGACGGCGACCCGGTCGAGGACGGTCTCGGCCTCGATGACGTTGTGGGTGACGAGGAGCACGGTGGTGCCGTGTTCGGCGCGGCGCCGGTCGACGGCGGCCCAGACGGCGCGCCGGGCGACGGGGTCCATGCCGGTGGTGGGTTCGTCGAGGACGAGGACGGGGCGGCGGCCGACGAGCGCGGCGGCGAAGCAGGCGAGGCGCCGCTGTCCGCCGGAGAGCTTCTTGAGGGGGCGGGCGGCGATCCCGCCGAGGCCGAGCTCGTCCAGGACGGCGTCGCGCTCGGCGCGGGCGTCGTGGGCGGTCAGGCCGCGCAGGCGTCCGGTGGTCTCGGCGGCGAGGGAGACGGTCAGCTCGTCGAGGGCGGTGGACTCCTGGCCGAGGTAGGCGAGGAGCCGGGCCGCCCGCTCGGGGTGGCGCACGAGGTCGTGGCCGAGGAGTTCGACGGTGCCGGAGTCGGGGCGCATGAGGCCGGTGAGCTGGCGGACGAGGGTGGACTTGCCGGCGCCGTTGGGTCCGAGCAGGCCGAAGATCTCGCCGCCGCGCACGTTGAGGCTGATCCCGTCGGTGGCCCGCACCTCGGGGGTCGCGGGCGCGCCGCGCCTGCCGCGCGTGGCGGGGTACGTCTTGACCAGATCCCGCACCACGCACACCGTACTCACGGAGTAAGAGGTTACGGGGTCGCCGGGCCCGCTCCGGGCGCGGGGGCGGGTTCGGCGGCGGCCCGGACGTCGATCTCGCGCCAGAATCCGGCCCGGATCGCGTACCGGTCGTGCTCGTCGATCTGGTCGTCCTTGTGGGCGAGAAGTCCGAATCGCGCGGCGTAGCGGAGGAGTTCGCCGTCGATGCGGTGCGGGATGCGCGGGTAGAGGGTGGAGAGTTTCTGTACGTGGCTCTGTTCGGGGAGTCGCTCCATCCAGCGGCGAGCGAACACCTGTCCGACTTCGAACGGGTCGCCGCCGACGGTGGTGATGTCCTCCTCGCGGTCCGCCCAGCGCTGCTCCGCGCTGGTGAGCGACGCGAGGGTGGGCAGGGTGGCGGTCTCGGCCGGCTCGCCGAGCGCGGTGGCGGGGCGGTCGATCCAGCCCCGGTCGGAGGACCAGCGGAGCGCGCTCGCGCCCTGCGGGACCGGGCCGCCGGGGACGGCGGGTCCGCGCAGTCCGGCGAGGTCCTTGGGGGTGGGGACGCCCTTGCCGTTCGCCGGGGAGGGCACCCCGGGGCCGTGGAGCTCCTGGTCCTCGCGGACGTGGCCGTTGGTGTGGACGTGCTCGTGGCCGCCGATGCCGCCCGGCTCCGCGGGGGCCGGGGCGCCGTTCCGGGCGGCCGCGGCGGCGGCCGCCTCGGCCGCCCGTTCGGCGGAGGCGGCGAGGGCGGCCTCGGGCAGCGGCGCGGAGAGGATGGCGGCGATCTCCGGGCGCGGGGCGGGCGGCGGCGTACACATGCCGGTGAGGTCCTTGGCGCGGACGGCACGGGTGATCCAGGCCCGGTCGAGGACCCGCCGCTCGTCGGCCTCGGCGACCAGGTCTTCGGACTGGTTGTAGTCGCCGTCGGCGGCCTGGACGGCCCACAGGTGGACGGCGACGCCGTGCTCCTTGGCCGACATGAGGCCGGGCAGCAGGTCGCCGTCGCCGGTGACGAGCACGATGTCGGAGCAGGCCCTGTTCCTGGCGAGCTCGGTCAGCTCGGTGTGCATGGCCGCGTCGACGCCCTTCTGCGCCCAGCGCCCGTCGCTCCTGGTCAGGGCGCCGAGCCGGACGGTGACGCGGGGCATCACGCGCAGTCTGCGGTGCTCGGGCTGGGGCACCCGGTCGGGCGCGCCGTCGAACCAGTAGATCCGCAGGAGCGGCAGGGCGGTCTCGGCCTCGGCGCGCTGCCGCAGCTGCTGGATCAGCCCTGCGTGGTCGACGGTGATGCGGGAGCGGGCCGGTTCCCCGGCGAGGAGGCTGGCGGCGGCGCCCAGCAGGTAGCCGGCGTCCACCAGGACTACGCAGCGGTCCATGTGTTTCACCCTCTTTCGGGAGCCTCGGATTCGAAAGGGTGCTTCGGGTTCCTTCGAGTCTGCCCGACCGCCAGGGGCTTGACGTCCGGAACTGGATCATCGGCGTGGCGAGTATCACGCCGAACCCGCCCTCACACTCCGTAATGATCCAACATGCGGCGGTTCGTACCATATGTGAGTCTGACAGCGGCCCTGGCCCCTAGGTCCCTTTGAGGAGGCACACCCCATGGCCAAGAACCGCAATCAGAACCGCAGTCAGAAGCAGCAGTCGCCCGCCGAGCGCGGCTCGCAGCAGGCGCAGCAGTCCTCGATGGAATCGCAGGCCGAACAGCGCGCGAGCCAGGTCACACCCGGTGACATGGCCCGCAAGGGTCGTCAGAAGCGCTTCGGCCACAACTGACGCCTTTCGCCTACGGCAAAGGGGCGCGCCCGTGACGACGGGCGCGCCCCTTGCGCGTGCGTACGGAGGTCAGCCGGCCAGGCAGGACGGGCCGAGCAGCACCTTCAGGTCGCCGAAGAGCGCCGGGTCGGCGGTCACCCGGTGCCGGTCGAGCCGGAGCACGGTGGTCTTCCGCGGGCCCTGGAGCTTGATCCGCACCTCGGTGTTGCCCTTGTGGTGCTTGAGGATCTCGCCGAGCCTGCTGACCATCGGCGGGGTCACCTTCACCGTCGGGATGGTGAGGACCACCGGCGCGTTGGTCCCGGCGTTCGACAGGTCGGGGACCATCAGCTCCATGGCGACGAGGCGGGGGATGTCCTCGCGCTTGTCGAGGCGTCCCTTGACGAAGACGACCGTGTCCTCGACGAGCTGGGTGGAGACCAGCTGGTAGGTGGCCGGGAAGAACATGCACTCGATGGAGCCGGCCAGGTCCTCGACGGTGGCGATCGCCCAGGCGTTGCCCTGCTTGGTCATCTTGCGCTGGAGGCCCGAGATGATGCCGCCGATGGTGACGACCGCGCCGTCGCCGTGCTCGCCGCCGGTGAGCTGGGAGATCGCCGCGTCCGTCTTGTCGGACAGGACGTGCTCGATGCCGAAGAGCGGGTGGTCGGAGACGTACAGGCCGAGCATCTCGCGCTCCTGGGCGAGCAGGTAGGACTTCTCCCACTCGACGTCGGAGAACTCGACGTCCAGGCCGAAGCCGGGCTCGTCGCTCGCCTCGTCGCCCATCCCGCCGAAGAGGTCGAACTGTCCCTCGGCCTCCTTGCGCTTGACCGCCACCACGTTGTCGATCATGGGTTCGTGGTGGGCGACCAGGCCCTTGCGGGTGTGGCCCATCTCGTCGAAGGCGCCGGCCTTGATCAGCGACTCGATGGTCCGCTTGTTGCAGACGACGGCCTCGACCTTGTCGAGGAAGTCGGGGAAGGAGGAGTACTTCCCCTTGGCCTTGCGCGATTTGATGATCGACTCGACGACGTTGGCGCCGACGTTCCGGACGGCGGTGAGGCCGAAGAGGATGACGTCGTCGCCCTGGGCAGCGAAGTTCGACTCGGACTCGTTCACGTTCGGCGGGAGGACCTTGATGCCCATGCGGCGGCACTCGTTGAGGTAGACCGCGGACTTGTCCTTGTCGTCCTTGACCGAGGTGAGCAGTCCCGCCATGTACTCGGCGGGGTGGTTCGCCTTGAGGTAGGCGGTCCAGTAGGAGACCAGGCCGTACGCGGCGGAGTGCGCCTTGTTGAAGGCGTAGCCGGCGAAGGGGACCAGGACGTCCCAGAGGGCCTGGATGGCCTCGTCGCTGTAGCCGTTCTTCTTGGCTCCGGCCTGGAAGATGGTGAAGTTCTTCGCCAGCTCGTCGGGCTTCTTCTTGCCCATGACGCGGCGGAGGATGTCGGCCTCGCCGAGCGAGTACCCGGCGATGATCTGGGCGGCCTTCTGCACCTGCTCCTGGTACACGATGAGGCCGTAGGTGACCGCGAGCACCTCTTCGAGCGGCTTCTCCAGCTCGGGGTGGATCGGGGTGATCTCCTGCTGCGCGTTCTTGCGCAGGGCGTAGTTCGTGTGCGAGTTCATGCCCATCGGGCCCGGCCTGTACAGGGCGGACACGGCGGAGATGTCTTCGAAGTTGTCGGGCTTCATCAGCCGCAGCAGCGAGCGCATCGGCCCGCCGTCGAACTGGAAGACGCCGAGGGTGTCACCGCGCTGGAGCAGTTCGAAGGTCTTCGCGTCGTCGAGCGGCAGCGCCAGGAGATCGATGTCGATCCCCTTGTTGGACTTCACCATCTTGACGGCGTCGTCCATGATCGTGAGGTTGCGCAGGCCGAGGAAGTCCATCTTCAGCAGGCCGAGCGACTCGCACTGCGGGTAGTCCCACTGCGTGATGGTGACGCCGTCGGTGTGCCGCACCCAGATCGGGGCGTGGTCGACGATCGGCTCGCTGGACATGATCACGCCGGCGGCGTGCACGCCCATCTGGCGGACCAGGCCCTCGACGCCGCGGGCGGTGTCGATGACCTTCTTGACGTCCGGCTCGTTCTCGTACATCGCGCGGATCTCGCCGGCCTCGCTGTAGCGCGGGTGCGAGGGGTCGGTGATGCCGTTGAGGTCGATGCCCTTGCCGAGGACGTCGGCGGGCATGGCCTTGGTGAGCCGGTCGCCCATGGCGTACGGGTAGCCGAGGACGCGCGCGGAGTCCTTGATGGCGTTCTTCGCCTTGATCTTGCCGTACGTGCCGATCATGGCGACCTTGTCGGAGCCGTACTTCTCGGTCACGTACCGGATCACCTCGACGCGCCGGCGCTCGTCGAAGTCGATGTCGACATCGGGCATCGAGATCCGCTCGGGGTTGAGGAAGCGCTCGAAGATCAGACCGTGCGGGATCGGGTCGAGGTCGGTGATGCCCATGGCGTACGCGACGATCGAGCCGGCCGCGGAGCCTCGGCCGGGGCCCACGGCGATGCCCTGGCTCTTCGCCCACATGATGAAGTCGGCGACCACGAGGAAGTAGCCCGGGAAGCCCATCGAGATGATGGTGTCCATCTCGTACTCGACCTGCTTCATGCGGTCGTCCGGGATGCCTCCCGGGAAGCGGCGGGCCATGCCGCGCATGGTCTCCTCGCGGAACCAGGTGACCTCGGTGTAGCCCTCGGGGATGTCGAACTTCGGCATGAGGTTCTTCGCCTCGAACATGCCGGAGGTGTCGATCTGCTCCGCGACGAGGAGGGTGTTGCGACAGCCCTCCTGCCAGGCGTCCGAGGAGTCGATGGCGTACATCTCGTCCGTGGACTTGAGGTAGTAGCCGGTGCCGTCGAAGCGGAAGCGGTCCGGGTCGGAGAGGTTCTTGCCGGTCTGGATGCAGAGCAGGGCGTCGTGCGCGGTCGACTCGTGCGCGTACGTGTAGTGCGAGTCGTTCGTCACCAGCGGCGGGATGCCGAGCTTCTTGCCGATCTCCAGGAGCCCGTCACGGACCCGGTGCTCGATCTCGATGCCGTGGTCCATCAGCTCCAGGAAGTACCGGTCCTTGCCGAAGATGTCCTGGTACTCGGAGGCGGCCTTGAGGGCCTCGTCGAACTGGCCGAGGCGGAGCCGGGTCTGCAGTTCGCCGGAGGGGCAGCCGGTGGAGGCGATCAGGCCCTCGGACCACTGGGAGATGGTCTCCTTGTCCATCCGGGGCCACTTCTGCAGCCAGCCCTCTGCGTACGCGTCGGAGGAGAGCTTGAAGAGGTTGTGGAGTCCGGTGGCGTTCGCCGCCCAGATCGTCTTGTGCGTGTAACCGCCGGAACCGGAGACGTCGTCCCGCTTCTGGTGCGGCTGGCCCCACTGGATCTTCCGCTTGTTGCGCCGGGACTCGGGCGCCACGTACGCCTCGATGCCGATGATCGGCGTCACACCGGCCTTCTTGGCCGTGTGGAAGAAGTCGTACGCCCCGTGCAGGTTGCCGTGGTCGGACATGGCGATATGGGTCATGCCCATCTCGTTGCACGCGTTGAACATGTCCTTCAGCCGCGCGGCACCGTCCAGCAGCGAGTACTGGGTGTGGACGTGGAGGTGCGTGAAGGGCGGCTTGGTCACGGGGGAGGCCTCCGACTGAATTTCTGGGGGGACAGCGTGGAAGTCTACGTCGCCCGACTGACAACGACCGGGCACTCGCCGGTACCGTCGGGCGTTGGGAGACCGGGAACACCTGTCCCATTTGTCATGAGCAGTCTTGCACCAGGAGGCACCCTCGATGTCGGTCCCGCAGCACACCGCAGCCGAGCGCGGTGAGCACATCCTCGCCGTCTTCGACACCGCCTTCGGCGAGCTCCTCGCCGCCGACCCGGCGGCCTTCCGCGTGAAGTTCCGGAAGATGGCCGGATCCGCCTTCGCGTTCTACCGGGGCACGGCCTGCCTGTTCTACTCGGACCTGGAGCGCGAGGCCCACGGTGGCCCGTACCTGGACGAGCAGACCGGCCGGGTCTGGATCCACGGCGACCTCCACGCCGAGAACTTCGGCACGTACATGGACGCCAACGGGCGCCTCGTCTTCAACGTCAACGACTTCGACGAGGCCTACGTCGGCCCCTTCACCTGGGACCTCAAGCGGCTGTCCGCCTCCCTCGCGCTGATCGGCTACGCGAAGGCGCTCAGCGACGAGCAGATCACCGAGCTCGTCCGGATCTACGCGGGCGCGTACCGGGAGCGGATCCACGCCCTCGCGACCGGCGCCAAGGGGGACGAGGTCCCCTCCTTCACCCTGGAGACCGCCGACGGGGCGCTGCTCGGCGCCCTGCGCGAGGCCAGGGCCCTGACCCGCTTCGAGCTGCTCGACTCGATGACCGAGATCCGCGACTTCGAGCGGCGCTTCACCGGGGGCGGCGGCTCGATCGAGCTGGACGCGGCCACCCGGTACAAGGTCCTCGCGGCCTTCGACGGCTACCTGGAGACCCTGCCGGAGTCCTCCCTCGCCCGCCCCGACTCGTACCGCGTGAAGGACGTCGTCGGGCGGCGCGGGATCGGCATCGGCTCGGCCGGCCTCCCCTCGTACAACATCCTCCTGGAGGGCAACAGCGACGCCCTGGAGAACGACGTCGTGATCTACATGAAGCAGGCGCAGACCCCCGCGGTCTCGCGGCACGTCACGGACGCGGCGGTACGGGCGTACTTCCAGCACGAGGGCCACCGCACCGTGATCTCGCAGCGGGCGCTCCAGGCGCACGCCGACCCGTGGCTCGGCTGGACGGAGCTGGACGGGGCCGGCCAGCTGGTCGCCGAGGTGTCGCCGTACGCGGTGGACCTGGACTGGTCGGACATCGACGACCCGCAGGAGATCGCGGCCACCGTCGCCGACCTGGGCCGGGCGACCGCCACGATGCACGCGGCGGCGGACGACTCCAGCGGGCACTCCCTGGTGCCGTTCTCGACGGAGCGGGCCATCGACGCGGCGATCGCGGCCGACGAGGAGGGCTTCGCCGAGCTCCTGGTCGACTTCGCCCACGCGTACGGGGCGCGGGCGCGGTCGGACCACCAGATCTTCGTGGACCTCTTCCGCAATGGCCGGATCCCGGGCCTCTAGCAGGACGCACAGCTTGTCCTTAAGGACCTCTTACGGGCCGACATGGGACACTCCCCCACGATGGACATGGCAGGGACGCAGCTGAGGGCGCTGCGGGCGGCGTTCTTCACGACACTGGTCGTGACGCTGTCCGTGGCGTCCCACGTGCTGCTCTCCCGCGTGCCGCTGCCGCTCGGGACGGTCGCCCCGGTCGCGGTCGCCGTCTTCGCCGTGGCGTACGCGCTGGCCGGCCGCGAGCGCGGCCTCGGCCCGATCGCCGGGCTCCTCGTCCCGCTGGAGCTGGCCGCCGACACCCTCTTCACCAGCGGTCAGGCGGTCTGTTACGGCCCCGCCGGCGGGCCGGTCGCCGGTTCGCTGCGCTCGGTGGGCGTGGAGGTGTTCTGCGGCGGCGCCGTGGGCACGCCGCTGCCCGGCGTGGTGACCCCGGAGAGCGGGAGCGCGGCCGCCCTGCTCTCCTCCCCCGATCCCGCGCTGCCCTGGCTGCTGCTCCTGGCCCATGTGGGCGTGGGGCTCTCGGCGGCGTGCTGGCTGCGTGGCGGCGAGCGGGCGCTCGCCCGGCTGCTGCGTGCGGTGGAGGCCTTCGCGTTCCGGCCGCTGCTGCTGGTGGTGGCCTTCTTCCGGGCGGCGGGTCCGGCGCCGCTGCGGGCCGGCCGGCCCGTCGAGCGTCCCCGGTCCTCCCGGGCCCGGCTTCTCGTGCACTCCGTGGGGCGGCGGGGGCCGCCGCGTCCGGTGCTCGCTCTCGTCTGAGCGGGTCCCGCGCGTCCCCCTGCCTTCCCACCTTTCACGGAGATCAGAATCATGAGTGCACGCAACAGCCACGCCAACAAGGCCGCCGCCCGGGAGCGACTGCGCGAGGAGCGCGAGCGCCAGGCGAAGAAGGACCGGGCGCGCCGTCAGGTGATCGTCGGCGTCTCCGCCGTGGCCGTCCTGGCCGTCGCCGGCGGCATCGGCTACGCGGTCGTCAAGTCCAACAAGCCCTCCCACTGGGAGGCGGCGGCCGACGCGAAGTCCGTGACGGCCCCGAAGAACACCACGGGCACGGACGGCACGACCGTCGTCATCGGCAAGGACTCCGCGAAGAAGACCCTGGAGCTGTACGAGGACTCGCGCTGCCCGATCTGCGCGGATTTCGAGCAGGCCGTGGGCTCCACGGTCGAGAAGGACGTCGAGGCCGGCAAGTACAAGATCCGGTACGTCGGCGCCACCTTCATCGACAACGGCATCCCGGGCGAGGGCTCGAAGAACGCCCTCTCGGCGTTGGGCGCCGCGCTGAACGTCAGCCCGGAGGCCTTCCTGAAGTACAAGGCCGCCCTGTACTCCGCGAAGTTCCACCCGGAGGAGAAGAACGACAAGTTCGCCAAGGACTCCTACCTCCTGGAGGTGGCGAACACGGTCCCGGCCCTCAAGGGCAACGCCGAGTTCAAGAAGAACGTCGAGGACGGCACGTTCGACGCGTGGGCGATGAAGATGTCGAAGGCCTTCGACGCCAGCGGGGTGCAGGGCACCCCGACGCTGAAGATGGACGGCAAGCCGGTCACGGTCCAGGGCACGGCCAACCCGCCCCTCACGGTGGCCCAGTTCAACACGGCGATCGACGCGGCCCTCAAGGCCTGACGCCCCCACAGCACCGCCTCGGCCCCGGACCCCTGGTCCGGGGTCGAGGCATGACGGGGCCGAGGCCTTACGAGGCGTTGGCTTTAAGAGGCGTTGGCCTTACGAGGCGTTGGCATTACGGGGCCGAGGCATGCCCCAGGCGTACGCCCGACGACGAGTCGGCGAACTTCTGTCGCGGGTCTGCCCTTGAGGCGTACTCGTCAGTAATCTGACTGCCCGTGACCAGTCGTTTCATATCCCCTGCCCCCACCCGTCGCACGGTCGTCAAGGCCGCCGCCGCCACCGCCGTCGTCGCACCCGCCCTCCTGGGCTCGGCCACCCCGGCGCTCGCGGCCACCGAGGCACCCGCCTTCCTCCACGGCGTCGCCTCCGGCGACCCGCTGCCCGACGGCGTCCTGCTCTGGACGCGCGTCACCCCCACCCCCGAGGCCGCGCCCGGATCCGGCCTCGGCCCCGACGTCCAGGTCGGCTGGGAGCTCGCCGAGGACCGCTCCTTCACCCGGGTCGTCGCCTCCGGCACCACCACCGCGAGCGCCGCCTCCGACCACACGGTGAAGGCCGACGTCCGGGGCCTGCGCCCGGCCACCGCCTACTGGTTCCGCTTCACCGCGGACGGCGCCGTCTCCCCGACCGCCCGCACCCGCACCGCGCCGGCCGCCGACTCCGCCGCGCCCGGCGTCCGCTTCGGCGTGGTCTCCTGCGCGAACTGGGAGTCCGGCCACTTCTCCGCGTACCGCCACCTCGCGGCCCGCTCCGACCTGGACGCGGTGCTCCACCTCGGCGACTACATCTACGAGTACGCCACCGGCGCCTACCCCGAGGCGAAGTACGTCGTCCGGCAGCACGAGCCGCGCCACGAGATCCTCACGCTGGCCGACTACCGCACCCGGCACGGGAAGTACAAGACGGACGCCGACCTCCAGGCGATGCACGCGGCGCACCCGATCGTCGCGATCTGGGACGACCACGAGTTCGCCAACGACGCCTGGTCGGGCGGCGCCGAGAACCACACCCCGGGCACCGAGGGCGACTGGGCGGCCCGGGTGACCGCCGCGAAGCAGGCGTACTTCGAGTGGATGCCGGTCCGCACCTCCACGGAGGGCACGGTCTTCCGGCGGCTGCGCTTCGGCAAGCTGGCCGATCTGCATCTGCTCGACCTGCGGTCGTTCCGGTCCGCGCCGGCGAAGGCGGGCAGCGGCACGGTCGACGACCCCGAGCGGTCCATCACCGGCCGCGCGCAGCTGGACTGGCTGAAGGCCGGCCTGTCCGGTTCGGACGCGACCTGGCAGCTGGTCGGCACCTCGGTGATGATCTCGCCGGTCGCCTTCGGCTCGCTTCCGGCGTACCTCCTGGAGCCGCTCGCCGGGCTGCTCGGCCTGCCGAAGGAGGGGCTCGCGGTCAACGTCGACCAGTGGGACGGCTACACGGACGACCGCAGGGAGCTGCTCGGGCACCTGACCGAGCGGGCGATCCGGAACACGGTCTTCCTGACCGGTGACATCCACATGGCCTGGGCCAACGACGTGCCGGTGAAGGCCGCGACGTATCCGCTGTCGGCCTCGGCGGCGACCGAGTTCGTGGTCACCTCGGTGACCTCGGACAACCTGGACGACCTGCTGCACGTGGCGCCGGGCACGCTGTCGGTGGTGGCCGCGGGCGCCGTGAAGGCCGCCAACCGCCATGTGAAGTGGGTGGACATGGACCATCACGGGTACGGCGTCCTCGACGTGACCGCCGCGCGCTCGCAGATGGACTACTACACGGTCTCCGACAAGAGGGACCCGGCGGCGACGGCGTCCTGGGCGCGCTCGTACCCGACGCTGAGCGGAACGCAGCGTGTCGAGCGGGTGTACCAACCGGTGCTGTAACCGACTGCTCTACGGCGATTTTCAGCCATGATCTCTCCTGTTAACGGGAGATCACATCGCTACGGCGGGTGGTGGGTTCCGGAGATCGAATCCGGACACACCACCCGCCTCCGTCACGTCGTTCGTTACGTCCGCGTCTCAAACCCTGGAAGCGGCGCAAGTTTTTCTTCCCGATGACCCCAATTGCCCCATGAATGATTGGGCCTGATCGATGCTCAACGACCTCTGACATGGACGCGTAATCTCCCCGGCGTGGCGAGGAAGTTCCTCCCACCACCCCCCGCGAGGAGTCACCCGTGCGTGCTCTTGTCCGTATATCGCCGCGTATGTCACGTCGTGTGCTCGGCACCGCCGTGATGGCCGGAACCCTGGCCATGGCCCCGCTGTCCGCCCCGGCGGCCACCCCGTCGACCACCACGCTGGCCTCGGCCGAGAAGTGCGCGGACGGCGCCACGGCCCTGTCCGGCGCCCGCAAGGCCAAGGGCAGCTCCACCAAGGCCGAGCCCAACGCCGTCAGCGCCGCCCAGGCCAAGGCCATGGACGACGACCTGAAGAAGAAGGTCTCCGCCGCCCGGACCTCCGGCCGCCTGAGCGCCGCCAACGCCACCGCCGGCGCCACCATCCCCGTCTACTTCCACGTCATCCACAGCGGCACGACGGGCAAGCTCAGCGCCACGGCCATCAACAACCAGATGGCCGTCCTCAACGCCGCCTACGCGGGCCAGGGCACCGGCAACGTGAACACGGGCTTCCAGTTCTCGCTGGCCGGCACCGACTACACGGACAACGCCACCTGGTACAACATCACCGACGGCACCCAGGCCGAGAAGGACATGAAGACCGCCCTGCGCAAGGGCGGCGCCAACGCGCTGAACGTCTACACCGCCAACCTCGGCGGCGGCCTGCTCGGCTGGGCGACCTTCCCGTCCTCGTACAAGAGCGCCCCGAACATGGACGGCGTCGTCATCCTCGACGCCTCGCTCCCGGGCGGCTCCGCGGCCAACTACAACGAGGGCGACACCGCCACCCACGAGGTCGGCCACTGGATGGGCCTGTACCACACCTTCCAGGGCGGCTGCACGGGCAACGGCGACTACGTCTCCGACACCCCGGCCGAGAAGAGCCCCGCGTACCAGTGCCCGACCGGCCGTGACTCCTGCACCTCGAAGGCCGGTGTGGACCCGATCCACAACTTCATGGACTACACGTACGACTCCTGCATGTACCAGTTCACCTCGGGCCAGGTGACCCGCATGAACGACGCCTGGGTCGCGTACCGCGGCTGACGGACCGTCCGAAGGACAAGGGTGTGGCCCCCGGGGAAGCTCCCCGGGGGCCACACCCCTCTCGGCAAGAGAGACCTACAGGCTGTCGAGGAAGGACAGCGCCACCGACCAGGTCCGCTCCGCCGCCTCCTCGTCGAAGTCGGGCAGCTCCGGGTCCGTGTAGATGTGGCCCGCGCCCCGGTAGCGGTAGACCTCCACGTCCGCCCCGGCCTTGCGCATCTGGAGGTACCAGGAGGACAGCCAGTCGTCCGTCTCGAACGGGTCGGGCTCGGCCACGTGCAGCTGGACCGGAAGCTCGTCCACCGAGGCGGACTCCGCGATGTCCGAGGTGCCGTGGAACAGCAGCAGCCCGCGCGCCTTCTCGTCGCCGAGCGCCAGCGTCTGCGCGATCGAGGCGCCGAGGGAGAGGCCCATGTAGACCAGGCCCCGCTCGGAGTAGGGGGCGGCGGCCAGGACCGCGCGCTTCAGCAGCTCGTCCTTGCCGATCTCGTCCCGGAGCACCACGCCCTCCTCGACCGTCCCGACCGTCCTGCCGTCGTAGAGGTCCGGCGTCCAGACCTGGTGCCCGGCGGCCCGGAGCCGCTCGGCGGCCGCCTCGACGGAAGGGGTCAGCCCGTAGGCCGAGTGGAAGAGCATGATGTCCATGCGTCCCATCCTGCCACCCGCCACGGACCGGCAGGCTCAGGCGTCAGCGCATGCTGCGCACGTCCAGGTGGCGCAGCACCCGGTCCACCACCTCGGGGTCGGCGCCGGGTTCGCTGCGGGCCGCGAGGACCTCGTGCCGCGCGGCCGACATCAGTTCCCGCTGGATCCGCTGGACCGCCTTGAAGCGCTGCGACCGCTCCATGAAGGCGGCCCGCCGCTCGTCGTCCACCATGTCGGGGCTGATCCGCGCCCCGATGTCGTACGCCCCGCGCAGGAGCCGCTCCTGGACCTCCTCGGGCAGCTCCTCGACCTCCTCGATCTCCTTCAGCCTGCGCTTGGCGGCCTTCGCGGCCCGGATCGCGAGGTCCCGCTCCAGGGCGCGCTCGACGTCCGTGTCGGCCCGCACGCCGAGCCGCCTGACCAGCCAGGGCAGGGTGAGGCCCTGGACGACGAGGGTGGCGATGATCACACAGAAGGCGATGAAGACGATCTCGTCGCGGCCGGGGAAGGGCGAGCCGTCGTCGGTACGGAGCGGGATGGCGAGCGCGAGGGCGACCGAGGCCACGCCGCGCATCCCCGCCCACCACATGACGACGGTCTCCCGCCAGCTCATCGGGATCTCCTCGTCGACGTCCCGGAGCGTGTGCAGCCGCTTCGCCAGCCAGGTGGCGGGGAGCAGCCAGAGGAGCCGGACCCCGACGACCACGCCGACGACGGCGGCGCCCCAGCCGAGCATCTGCGCGCCGTGTCCCTTGGCCACCCCGAAGACGTGGATGAGCTCCAGGCCGATGAGGCCGAAGGCGATGCCGGTGACGAGGGTGTCGACGATCTGCCAGAAGGTCTGTCCGGCGAGCCGGCCCATGACGTCGTCGGCGTCGGCGGCGTGCTCGGCGAGGAAGAGCGCGGTGAGCAGGACGGCGAGGACGCCGGAGCCGTGCAGTTCCTCGGCGATGACGTAGCTCACGAAGGGGACGAGGAGGGTGAGGCCGGTCTGCAGGGTGGCGTCGCCGAGGAGTCCGATGAGCTTGTTCGCGAGCCAGCCGAGCACCAGGCCGACGACGACGGCGACGACGGCGGACAGGACGAACTGGCCGAGCGCCTCGGGCCAGGAGAAGGAGCCGCTGACGACGGCGGAGATCGCCACGTGGTAGAGCACGATCGCGGTGACGTCGTTGAAGAGACCCTCGCCCTCCAGGATCGACACGAGCCGGCGGGGCAGCCCGAGCGAGCCGGCCACGGCGGTGGCGGCGACCGGGTCGGGCGGTGCGACGAGGGCGCCGAGCGCGAGGGCCGCGGCCAGCGGAAGGCCGGGCACGAGCGAGTGCGCGACCGCGCCGACGGCGGCCGTGGTGACGAAGACCAGGGCGACCGCGAGCAGGAAGATGGGCCGTCTGTTGGCCGCGAACTGCCGCCAGGAGGTCCGCTGCACGGAGGCGTACAGCAGGGGCGGCAGCACCAGCGGGAGGATGAACTCCGGCGGGACCTCGACGTTCGGCACGAAGGGCAGCAGGGCCAGCACGATCCCGACGAGGGTCATCAGGACGGGCGCGGGCAGTCCGAGCCGCTCGCCGAGGGGCACGGTGAGCAGGGCGCCGAGGAGCAGCAGGAAGAGCAGGGCCAATTGATCCACGGCCCCACCCTGTCACGTACGCCCGTTTTGGAGGCATTCACCCCCACTGGACGTTTTACAGCGCGCGCCGCATGGCCCGGTGCGGCATGTCCGCGTCGGGGAACTCGGGGCCGTACGCCTCGTAGCCGAGCCGCTCGTAGAAGCCGAGCGCGTGGGTCTGCGCGTGCAGGTCGACGGCGCTCAGACCGCGCTCCCGCGCCGCGTCCTCGATGGCGCGGACCAGGGCGGCGCCCACCCCGAGGCCGCGCGCGGCCTGGGAGACGGCGAGCCGGCCGAGGGAGCCGACCGAGGCGTCGGCGCCGGTCTTGCCGACCGCGTCCGCCCCGTGCAGCAGGCGCCCGGTGCCGAGCGGCAGCCCGTCCGCGCGGACGGCGAGGACGTGCACCGCGGTCTCGTCGTACGTGTCGTACTCGATCTCCCGCGGGACGCCCTGCTCCTCGACGAAGACCTCCCGGCGCACCGCGAAGCAGGCGTCCCGGTCGTCGTGGCCCACGGCCTCCCTGACGGTGTACGCCGCGGTCACTGGCTCTCCGAGGCGATCCGGTCGAGGGCCTTCTGCAGGTCCGCGGGGTAGCCGCTCTCGAACTCGACCCAGGAGCCGTCGCCCGGGTGCTCGAAGCCGAGGCGGACGGCGTGCAGCCACTGCCGGGTCAGACCGAGGCGCTTGGCGAGCGTCGGGTCGGCGCCGTAGGTGAGGTCGCCGACGCAGGGGTGGCGGTGGGCGGACATGTGCACCCGGATCTGGTGGGTGCGGCCCGTCTCCAGCTTGATGTCGAGCAGCGAGGCCGAGCGGTACGCCTCGATGAGGTCGTAGTGCGTGACCGAGGCCTTGCCGTCGGCGGTGACCGCCCACTTGTAGTCGTGGTTCGGGTGCCGGCCGATCGGCGCGTCGATGGTGCCGCTCATCGGGTCCGGGTGGCCCTGGACGAGCGCGTTGTAGCGCTTGTCGACCACGCGCTCCTTGAACTGGCGCTTGAGCGAGGTGTACGCGTACTCGGACTTGGCGACCACCATCAGGCCGGAGGTGCCGACGTCGAGGCGGTGCACGATGCCCTGGCGCTCGGCGGCGCCGGAGGTGGAGATGCGGTACCCGGCGGCGGCGAGGCCGCCGATGACCGTGGTGCCGGTCCAGCCGGGGCTGGGGTGCGCGGCGACGCCGACCGGCTTCATGATCACGACGATGTCGTCGTCGTCGTGGACGATCTCCATGCCCTCGACGGGCTCGGCGACGATCTGCACGGGCGCGGCCGCGCCGGGCATCTCGACCTCGAGCCACGCGCCGCCGCTGACCCGCTCGGACTTGCCGACGACGGAGCCGTCGACCTGGACCTTCCCTGCGGCGGCCAGCTCGGCCGCCTTCGTACGGGAGAACCCGAACATTCGGGCGATGGCGGCGTCGACGCGCTCGCCCTCCAGGCCATCGGGAACGGGCAGGGTGCGGATCTCGGGACTCGTGCTCACCCGTCGAGTATGCCTTGTCAGTCCTTGTGGACGGTGCCGTCGGGGTCCAGACCCCGGAACGACAGGATGACGATCAGGATGCCGCCGCAGACGATCGCCGAGTCGGCGAGGTTGAAGACGGCGAAGTGCGCGGGGGCGATGAAGTCCACGACCGCGCCCTCGAAGACGCCCGGCGAGCGGAAGATCCGGTCCGTGAGGTTGCCGAGCGCGCCGCCGAGCAGCAGGCCGAGCGCGATCGCCCAGGGCAGGCTGTAGAGCTTGCGGGCCAGCCGGATGATCACGACGATCACGGCGGCCGCGATGCAGGTGAAGATGATCGTGAAGGCCTCGCCCATGCCGAAGGCGGCGCCCGGGTTGCGGATGGCGTCGAGCCGCAGCAGGTCGCCGACCAGGTCGATCGGCTCGTGGCCCTCCAGCTTGGCGACCACCAGCATCTTGCTGCCGAGGTCGAGCAGGTAGGCGAGCACGGCCACGACGAAGAGGGCGACGATCCTGCGCCTGCCCTTCGGCCGCTCCTCGGGAGCGGCCTGGCCGTCGGGGGCCGGCGTGCCGTCGTGGTCCGGCGTGCCGCTCGCGGCCGCGGTCTCCTCGCGGGCCGCCGACGCGTCGGAGGCGGCCGTCTCGTCGGCCCCTGCTGAATCCGGCGTACCGATGATGCGCTCCGCCTCTGCCACGTGAGTGAGTCCCTCGACCTCGATGCCTGACCGTGCACCGAGGGTACGGCACAGGCGTACGAGACCGGCAGCCGAGATCGTCAGCCGCGCCGCTCCTGTCGCTGTTTGTCCTCGACGCAGAGCGTGGCCCGCGGGAAGGCCTGCATCCGCGCCTTGCCGATCGGCTTCCCGCACACCTCGCACAGGCCGTACGTGCCCGCGTCGAGCCGCTCCAGGGCGTGCTCGGTCTGCTCCAGCATCTCCCGGGCGTTCGCGGCCAGGGCCAGCTCGTGCTCGCGCGTGATGTTCTTGCTGCCGGTGTCGGCCTGGTCGTCGCCGGCGCCGTCGCCCGAGTCCCGCATCAGACCGGTCAGCTCCTCCCGGGAGTGGACCAGCTCGCTGCCGAGCCGCAGCACCTCCGCCTGGAGCGCGCTGCGGGCCTCGGCGACCTCCTCCGGCGTCCAGGGGTCCTCGCCGGGACGCACCGCGAGCTCACCGGCCCGCGCCGGGGGCACCGCCGCCTCGTCGCCGACGGTCGTGACGCCGCCCGCGGTCTTCTTCCCTGCCACCGTCCTGGCTCCTGTCTGCTTCTTCGCGGCGGACGCCTTCCTGGCTGCCGCCTTCTTCGCCACGGCCTTCCCGGCGGGCGCCGCGGCGTCCTCCGAGGCCGCCTCCTCGGCGACGCCGCCCTTCGGGGCGGCCGTGTCACCCGTGGCCGTGCTGCGGGCCGCGGCCTTCCTGGCCGGCGTCTTCTTCGCGACCGATTTCGCGACCGATTTCGCTGCCGATTTCGCGGCCGATTTCGCGGCCGTCCTCTTGGCCGGCGCCTTCCCGTCGACCGTCGACTTCTTGCCGGCCACGTCCTTGGCGACCCCGGCCGCACCGGTGGAACCGGCGGCCGAGGTCTTCTTCGCGGCGGTCTTCTTCGCCACCATGTCGCGGCCCCTTCACATTTTGTGATCTTGCTCGCGAATCGTGCTGGGACGATAAATCGGCCCAAGGCCCGCGGCAACGGGGCACGCCGCCGTTCCCACCCGCCCCCGCTCCCCGCGGGGCGGGCCTGCCTCCGTTGTGCCCAGCTCCCCGCCCGGTTATCCGTCCCGCCCCTCCCCCACATGGCCGCAGCGGAACTCCGGCCCGCCCCGTGTGGCCATTCGGGTCACGCGAAATCCGGTCTGCCACCCTGCGCTCCGCCCCGTACACTGGCGGGAGCGAAAGGCTTGGATGGGGACGAGTAGCGTCGCAAGCAGCCATGAGCGACCCGGGGACGGTGAGAGCCCGGGGGCGAGCCCGATGTGAAGCATCACCCCGGAGCCGTCGGAAGAAAGCCGCACGACAGCGCGGTGACTAGACCCGGCGTCGCGACCCCAATGAGGGGGCTCAGGGCGTCCGCCCGGGGCCAAGGAGGGTGGTACCGCGGGAGCAGTGCTCTCGTCCCTCCGGACGGAACGAGGAACATCCGCCGGAGGAAGATCGATGTCTTCGCAGTACCGCCAGGTACCCGCCCAGGTAGACCTGTCCGCCCTCGAGCACGCCGTGCTCGACTTCTGGCGCGACAACAAGGTCTTCGCCAAGACCCTCGAGCAGTCCGAGGGGCGCCCCGAGTGGGTGTTCTACGAGGGCCCGCCGACCGCCAACGGCATGCCCGGCGCCCACCACATCGAGGCCCGCGTCTTCAAGGACGTGTTCCCCCGCTTCCGGACCATGCGCGGCTACCACGTGGCCCGCAAGGCCGGCTGGGACTGCCACGGCCTGCCGGTCGAGCTCGCCGTCGAGAAGGAGCTCGGCTTCTCCGGCAAAAGGGACATCGAGGAATACGGCATCGCGGAGTTCAACGCGAAGTGCCGTGAATCGGTGACCCGTCACACCGACGCGTTCGCCGAGCTCACGACCCGTATGGGCTACTGGGTCGACCTCGACGACGCGTACCGGACCATGGACCCCTCGTACATCGAGTCGGTCTGGTGGTCGCTCCAGCAGATCTTCGACAAGGGCCTGCTCGTCCAGGACCACCGCGTCGCCCCCTGGTGCCCCCGCTGCGGCACCGGCCTCTCCGACCACGAGCTGGCGCAGGGGTACGAGACGGTCGTCGACCCCTCCGTGTACGTGCGCTTCCCGCTCACGTCCGGCCCGCTCGCGGGCAAGGCGGCGCTCCTGGTCTGGACGACGACCCCCTGGACCCTGGTGTCCAACACGGCGGTCGCCGCGCACCCCGAGGTGACCTACGTGGTCGCCACGGACGGCGACGAGCGCGTCGTCGTCGCCCAGCCGCTGGTCGAGAAGGCGCTCGGCGAGGGCTGGGTCACCACGGGCGAGTCCTTCACGGGCGCGGAGATGGAGCGCTGGACGTACCAGCGCCCCTTCGAGCTCGTCGAGTTCCCGGCGGAAGCCCACTACGTGGTCAACGCCGAGTACGTGACGACCGAGGACGGCACGGGTCTGGTCCACCAGTCCCCCGCCTTCGGTGAGGACGACCTCAAGGTCTGCAAGGCGTACGGCCTGCCGGTCGTGAACCCGGTCCGCCCCGACGGCACCTTCGAGGAGGACGTGCCGCTGGTCGGCGGCGCCTTCTTCAAGAAGGCCGACGAGGCGCTCACCGCCGACCTGGACGCGCGCGGGCTGCTCTTCAAGCACATCGCGTACGAGCACAGCTACCCGCACTGCTGGCGCTGCCACACGGCCCTGCTCTACTACGCGCAGCCGTCCTGGTACATCCGTACGACCGCCGTCAAGGACCGGCTGCTCCAGGAGAACGAGCAGACCAACTGGTTCCCGGAGTCGGTCAAGCACGGCCGCTTCGGCGACTGGCTGACGAACAACGTCGACTGGGCCCTCTCGCGGAACCGCTACTGGGGCACCCCGCTGCCGATCTGGCGCTGCGAGGACGGCCACCTGACCTGCGTGGGCTCCCGCGCGCAGCTCACCGAGCTGACGGGCACCGACCAGTCGGAGCTCGACCCGCACCGCCCGTACATCGACGCGGTCACCTTCCCGTGCCCCAGCTGCTCGAAGACCGCCACGCGCGTGCCGGAGGTCATCGACGCCTGGTACGACTCGGGCTCCATGCCGTTCGCGCAGTACGGCTACCCCTACAAGAACAAGGAACTGTTCGAGTCCCGCTACCCGGCGCAGTTCATCTCCGAGGCCATCGACCAGACGCGCGGCTGGTTCTACACGCTGATGGCCGTCGGCACCCTGGTCTTCGACAAGTCGTCCTACGAGAACGTGGTCTGCCTCGGCCACATCCTCGCCGAGGACGGCCGCAAGATGTCCAAGCACCTGGGCAACATCCTCCAGCCGATCCCGCTGATGGACCAGCACGGCGCCGACGCCGTCCGCTGGTTCATGGCGGCCGGCGGCTCGCCGTGGGCGGCCCGCCGCGTGGGCCACGGCACCATCCAGGAGGTCGTGCGCAAGACCCTCCTCACGTACTGGAACACGGTCGCCTTCCAGGCGCTGTACGCCCGTACGTCCGGCTGGGCGCCGTCCGCCGCGGACCCGGCGCCGGCCGACCGCACGGTCCTCGACCGCTGGCTGCTCTCCGAGCTGAACACGCTCGTCGCCCAGACGACCGAGGCGATGGAGTCGTACGACACCCAGCGCACCGGCAAGCTGATCTCGGCCTTCGTCGACGACCTCTCCAACTGGTACGTGCGCCGCTCGCGCCGCCGCTTCTGGCAGGGCGACGCCGCCGCGCTCCGCACCCTGCACGACGTCATCGAGACGGTCACCCGGCTCATGGCCCCGCTGACCCCCTTCATCACGGAGCGGGTCTGGCAGGACCTCGTGGTGCCGGTGACGCCGGACGCCCCGGAGTCCGTCCACCTGGCGACCTGGCCGGAGGCGGACGCCGCCCTGATCGACCCGACGCTCTCCGAGCAGATGCTCCTGGTCCGCCGCCTGGTCGAGCTGGGCCGGGCGACGCGCGCCGAGTCGGGCGTGAAGACCCGCCAGCCGCTGTCCCGCGCGCTGGTCGCGGCCACGGGCTTCCCGGCCCTGTCGCCGGAGCTCCAGGCCCAGATCACGGAGGAGCTGAACGTCTCCTCGCTCGCCTCCCTGTCGGAGGTCGGCGGCTCGCTCGTCGACACCACGGCGAAGGCGAACTTCCGGGCCCTCGGCAAGCGCTTCGGCAAGGGCGTCCAGGACGTGGCGAAGGCGGTGACGGCGGCCGACGCGGCGGCCCTCTCGCTGGCGCTGCGCTCCGGCGAGGCGACGCTCTCGGTGAACGGCGAGGACATCACCGTCACCCCGGAGGAGATCATCATCACGGAGACCCCCCGTGAGGGCTGGTCGGTGGCCTCCGACGCGGGCGCGACGGTCGCGCTCGACCTGGAGATCACGCCCGAGCTCCGGCGCGCGGGCCTGGCCCGTGACGCGATCCGGCTGATCCAGGAGGCCCGCAAGAACAGCGGCCTGGACGTCGCGGACCGCATCGCGCTGCGGTGGACCTCCGGCTCCCCGGAGACGGTCGAGGCCCTGACGGCCCACGCGTCCCTGATCGCGGACGAGGTCCTGTCGACGGACTACGCGCGGGGCGAGGCGGACGCCACGTACGGCCCGGCCTTCGAAGACGAGGGCCTGGCCCTCACCTTCCGCCTCCGCAAGGCGTAAGCCCACGACGAAGGGCCCGGCACCACTTCGGTGCCGGGCCCTTCGCCATACCCCACGCGCGCGCGGGCCCACGCGGGCGCAGCCCGCCCCGGGCGGAGGCGCGGGCCCGCGGTGTGGGGGTACGCCGAAGGGCCGGTTCCCCGGGTGGGGAACCGGCCCTTCAGGCTGCCGACGGCTACGCGCTCAGGGCGCGGGCACCCGCCGCCTCAGTTGTCGTCCTCGTCGATCAGAAAGCCCCGCATCGGCGCTGGCGCCTGCTGCATCGGCTGCGGTGCCTGCGGCCGGACCGGAGCCATGGGCTGGGTCATCGCCGGGGACATCTGCTGCTGGCCGCCGTAGGAGGGCGCGCCACCCATGGACGGCGCACCGCCCATCCCGCCGTTGCCGCCGTAGGACGGCGCGCCCGCGCCGGCCGAGGCCATGGACGGGGCCGGCGGCAGCGAGGCCGTGGCCGGGGTGCGCGGCGGAGCCAGCGAGTCGTCCGCCTGGGTCTCCAGCTGACGCAGCTGCGACTCCAGGTAGGACTTCAGACGCGTGCGGTACTCGCGCTCGAAGCCGCGCAGGTCCTCGACCTTGCGCTCCAGCGTGGCGCGGGCGGACTCCAGGGAGCCCATCGCGACGCGGTGCTTCTCCTGCGCGTCCCGCTCAAGAGCGTCCGCCTTGGCGCGGGCGTCCCGCTCCAGGCCCTCGGCGCGGGAGCGCGCCTCGCCGACGATCTTGTTGGCCTCGGAGCGCGCCTCGGCGATCGCCTGGTCGGCGGTCTGCTGGGCGAGCGAGAGGACACGCGCGGCGCTGTCGCCACCGGGACCCTGCTGCGGCTGCTGCATCTGCGGCGGCTGCATCTGCTGCTGCTGGGGGTGGCCCATGGGACCGCCCTGCATCGGGCCGGGACCCATCGGGCCGCCCTGCATGGGGCCACCCTGCATCGGGCCGGGGCCCATGGGCCCGCCCTGCATGGGGCCGCCCTGCATGGGGCCGGGGGGAAGCGCGGGGGCACCGGACGGCAGCTGCGGCGGGCCCATCTGCGGCTGCTGCTGGGCCGGCGGTCCGGATATGGCGGCGGGCACGGGCGCGCCGGGACCGACGGGACGATCCTGCGGCTCCGGGGGCTTGCGCATGGCCTGCTGCTGGTTCTGCGCGGCGGCACGCGTCGCGGCGGCCAGCTTGGCGCGCAGGTCCTCGTTCTCGCGGAGCAGGCGGGTCAGTTCGGCTTCGACCTCGTCGAGGAAGGCATCGACCTCGTCCTCGTCATAGCCTTCTCGAAGGCGGACGGTCGTGAACTGCTTGTTCCGCACGTCCTCGGGAGTCAGCGGCATCTCTTCTTCACCTCTACGTAGTCGTCGGCAGTCGGCAAGACCGTATCGTCCACTTGTTCCTCCACCATCACCTCGCGAAGCTGCTCACGATGGAGATCAGGATGTAAACGATGATCATCAGAACGAAGAAGGACAGGTCGAGTGCCACGCCCCCGAGACGCAGCGGCGGGATGAGTCGCCGCAGAAGCTTGAGCGGTGGATCGGTGACAGTGTAGGTGGCCTCAAGAACGACCACCATCGCCTTACCGGGTTGCCATGAACGGGCGAACTGGAAGACGTAGTCCATGACAAGCCGGACGATCAGGAGGACGAGGAAGCACATCAGCACGATGTAGACCACCTGTAGTGCGACGCCCATCCCGCGTTTCCCTCTCCCCTGGCTTTCGTGCTCTCGCTTGTCCGGCCGCTAGGCGACCGGTCCGTCCGGTTCTCGTGTTCTCAGCTCTGGTTGAAGAATCCGCCCTCTGCGATCCGGGCCTTGTCCTCCGCCGTGACATCGACGTTAGCAGGCGACAACAGGAACACCTTCTGCGTCACGCGCTCAATGCTGCCATGGAGCCCGAAGACGAGTCCGGCGGCAAAGTCGACAAGTCGCTTCGCGTCCGTGTCGTCCATCTCGGTGAGGTTCATGATCACCGGGGTGCCCTCACGGAAGTGTTCCCCGATGGTACGGGCCTCGTTGTAGGTCCGCGGGTGCAGCGTGGTGATGCGGTACGGCTCCCGCTCGGACACGACCTTGGGCATGATCACCGGTGCGTTCTTCTCCAGGCTCGGACGTTCGGGTGTGATGGATGCCACGGGGGCAATTCGGGCCGGACGTCCGCTTTCGGCGAGTACCGGGACAGAATGAGAGATCGGCTCCCGGGGGGCCGGGGGCTGCACCACTCGTACCGGCTCCTCGCGTTCCACCTGACGCGGGGGGGTGTGGCGCCGGTCGCGCTCGGGCTCCGGCTCCAGCTCGGGTTCGAAGTCGTCGTCGGGGTCGAAGCCCCGGCCGTCGTACCCATCGTCCTCCACGAGGCCGAGGTAGACCGCCATCTTGCGCATCGCGCCGGCCATGCTCTGAGTCCTCCGCTCTGTGGTGGATCGGCCTTGTCACCAAGGGCCGGCGATCCACGGGCCGTCCCGCCGTTCTGCGGAATGACCATATTTTCTGCTGTGGTCCGACTTGCTTCGCGACGTTACCCGAGCTTCGGGCGGACTCCGAGTACCGCCGTACCGACGCGTACGTGTGTCGCCCCGGCAGCGACGGCCTCTTCGAGGTCCGCACTCATCCCTGCTGACACCATGTTCGCAGCCGGACGGGTCGCGCGCAGGGCAGTCGACAAATCCATCAGCCGGTCGAAGGCCGCGCGTTGCCGTCCCGCGTACTCCCCGGCGAGCGGGGCGACGGTCATGAGTCCGGCGATCCGCAGTCCGGGCGCGGCGTCCACGGCCGCGGCCAAGTCCTCGATCCCGTCGGGCGCGACGCCGCCGCGGTCGCCCCGCTCGCCGGACTCGGCGTCGAGCGCGACCTGGATCAGGCAGCCGAGCTCGCGGCCCTCCTTCTCCGCGGCCGCGGAGAGCGAGGAAACGAGCTTCAAACGGTCGACGGACTGCACCACATCGGCATAACCCACCACAGATCTGACCTTGTTGGTCTGCAACTGGCCCACGAAGTGCCAGGTCAGGTCGAGGTCGGCACAGGCGGCCGCCTTGGGCGCGGCGTCCTGGTCCCGGTTCTCGGCGACGTGCCGGACCCCGAGCTCGTGCAGGAGTCTGACGTCGCTCGCGGGGTAGGTCTTGGTGACCACGATCAGGGTCACCTCCCCCCGCGCGCGCCCGGCCGCGGCGCACGCGGCGGCGATGCGCTCCTCCACGGCGGCGAGGTTCGCGGCGAGTTCCGACTTTCGATCCGTCATGTCTCTTCTCGGTTCAACCAGACATATCCCGCGAGTCGCCCTGTGGTGCGATCGCGGCGGTACGAGTAGTGGTCGCGCGATTCGAGGGTGCAGACCCCGGCGTCCCCGACGTCCCGGACCCCGAGCCGCGCCAACTGCGCGCGCACTCCGGCGGCGACGTCCACGGCCGGGGTTCCCCAGGAGGTCTCCGCGTGCGCGGCGGGTTCGACGGCCGCGACCTCGGCGCGCATCGCCTCGGGCACTTCGTAGCACCGGCCGCAGACGGCGGGTCCGGTGCGGGCGACGATCCGGGCGGGGTCGGCGCCGAGCTCCGTCATCGCCGCGACGGTGGCGGGGACGACTCCGGCGACCATCCCGGGCCGCCCGGCGTGGGCGGCGGCCGCGACTCCGGCGACCGGATCGGCGAGGAGGACGGGGACGCAGTCCGCGGTGAGCACCGCGAGGGCGAGTCCCGGCCGGGCGGTGACGAGGGCGTCGACGGACGGGATGTCCGCGTCGCCCCAGGGCCCGTCGACCTCGACGACGTCGGCGCCGTGCACCTGGTTCATCCAGACCACCCGCGCCGGGTCGAGCCCGAGGGCTCCGGCGGCGGCGGCCCGGTTGGCGAGGACGGCCGCGGGGTCGTCCCCGACCGCTCCGCCGAGGTTGAGCTCCTCGTACGGAACGGCGCTCACCCCGCCCCACCGGTCGGTGAAGGCGAAGTGGGCGCCGTTCGCGTCGAAGCGGTGTCCTATCACTTCAGGAAGTCCGGGACGTCCAGCTCCTCGGCCTGGCTGTCCGCGTACGGACGGGCCGGGGGGACGACCGGCGGGGCCGGCGTCAGCGGGGTCTCGTTGAGGGCCGGGGCGGGCTCGACCGGGATCGAGACCGGCTCCTCGCGCGGGGCGACGGTGCCGAGGCCGCCCAGCGGGCGGGGGGACTCGGTGATGCGCGGCGCCGGGGCCGGCTCCTCGCGCTTGGCCGACACGGAGCCGATGATGTTGTCCCGGCGGGCCGGCGGCTGGCCGCCGTCGAAGCCGGCCGCGATGACGGTGACCCGGACCTCGTCGCCGAGGGCGTCGTCGATGACGGCGCCGAAGATGATGTTGGCCTCGGGGTGGGCCGCCTCGCTGACCAGCTGGGCCGCCTCGTTGATCTCGAAGAGGCCGAGGTCGCTGCCGCCGGAGATGGAGAGCAGCACGCCGCGGGCGCCGTCGATGGAGGCCTCCAGGAGCGGCGAGGAGATCGCCATCTCGGCCGCCGCCACCGCGCGGTCGTCGCCGCGGGCGGAGCCGATGCCCATGAGTGCCGAACCGGCCTCGGACATGACCGACTTGACGTCGGCGAAGTCGAGGTTGATCAGACCCGGGGTGGTGATGAGGTCGGTGATGCCCTGGACACCGCTCAGGAGGACCTGGTCGGCCGACTTGAAGGCGTCGAGCACGGAGACCTGGCGGTCCGAGATCGACAGCAGTCGGTCGTTGGGGATGACGATGAGGGTGTCGACCTCTTCACGGAGCTCGGCGATGCCGTCCTCCGCCTGGTTGGCGCGACGGCGGCCCTCGAAGGTGAACGGCCGGGTGACCACACCGATCGTCAGGGCGCCGAGCGAGCGCGCGATGTTGGCGACGACGGGCGCGCCGCCGGTGCCGGTGCCGCCGCCTTCGCCTGCGGTGACGAAGACCATGTCGGCCCCCTTGAGGACCTCCTCGATCTCCTCACGGTGGTCCTCTGCCGCCTTGCGACCGACGGCCGGGTTGGCCCCGGCCCCGAGGCCGCGGGTGAGTTCACGGCCGACGTCGAGCTTGACGTCGGCGTCGCTCATCAACAGCGCTTGCGCGTCGGTGTTGATCGCGATGAACTCGACGCCCTTGAGGCCGACCTCGATCATTCGGTTGATGGCATTGACACCACCGCCGCCGACACCGATGACCTTGATGACTGCGAGGTAGTTCTGCGGTGCTGCCACGTCGAAGGCCTCTCGCCTCGAGTTACGTGTCGTCGCTGCGCGGTTGGTCGCGCCGCTCCGACGGATGCCGATTGGGACGGTCCGAACGCCGACCCGAACCCTAACGTTGAAGTTTAGGGTTACCAGTGTCGCTGTTCGCTGGACTCTTCCGAACAGGACACTAAGTCGACAAGTGGCGCACGTTCAACGAACACGCCGAACCTCCCGTTTTTCTTTTCACCCTATGTGATCACCCGTAGCGCTGGCCAACCAGGGTGCTGGCCAGCGGAGATGACCGTCAACTCCCGGACGAAGCGGGCGCCGTGGGGGCACTTACGTCGAAGTGCCCCGCTTTGGGGCTCGCCTTCATGAGGGCGGTCAGCACCCGGGCCTTGACCGGGCCGTGCTCACCGCTGCCCCAGAAGACCGTTCGGCCCCCGGTCAGCTCCAGAGTGACGGAGTCGTACGAGGTGATGCGCACGACACGAGTGTCCCGGGCGATTCGCGCCGGGAGTTCACCCCGGACGCGGACCGCCTCCTGGAGCAACCGGTCGGCGCCGAAGCGGCGCAGGCTCGGCGAGGAGGCGCTGTCGAGGACGAGCCGGGGGACGCCGCGGGGGGCGGTGTCGACGGTGGCGAACCGCAGCCCCGTCGCGTCCACTTCGGTGAACTTTCCGCCCTTTTCCACCAGAAGAACGGGCTGCCGTTCCGTCACTTTCAGCCCGATTCCGTGCGGCCATGACCGTACGACGTCGATCGACTCGATCCGCGGCAGCCTCTGCCGGAGCCGGGCCGCGATCACGTCGGTGTCGACGGTGACGAGCGGGGCGCCCATCGGGACGGCGGCGACCGCCTCGACCTCGGCCGGGGTCAGGACCCGGGTGCCGGAAGTCTTCACACGTTCCACACGGAACCAGGTCGAGCCGTAGAGCGCCCAGACCCCGCCGGCCACGAGCGCCACGAGGCCGAGGGCCACGAGGAGCACCCGGGGGGCGGGCACCCGGAACCGACGGTTCCGGGTGTTGGCACCGGACGGCCGCCCCGACGACCCCTTCGACTTGCTGGTACCGCTCTTCTCCGCGGTCGTCGGTCCGGCTGCCACCCGGCGCCTCCTGCCCTCAGTGCCCCGCCGCGCCTGCTAGCGGGAGGCGATCGCCTCGTACACCATGCCGACGAGCAGGTCGTCGGCGTCCCGGCGGCCGAACTCGGCGGCGGCGCGGGACATCTCGTACAAACGGTGCGGATCGGCCAGTACGGGCAGCACGTTGCCCTGCACCCACTGCGGCGTCAGTTCCGCGTCGTCGACGAGGAGTCCACCGCCGGCCTTGACCACCGGCTGGGCGTTGAGCCGCTGTTCGCCGTTGCCGATGGGCAGCGGGACGTACGCGGCGGGCAGCCCGACGGCGGAGAGCTCGGCGACGGTCATCGCGCCCGCGCGGCAGAGCATCATGTCGGCCGCGGCGTACGCGAGATCCATCCGGTCCACGTACGGTACCGGCACGTACGGCGGCATTCCGGGCATGTTGTCGACGCGCGGCAGCTCGTTCTTCGGGCCGACCGCGTGCAGGATCTGGATGCCGGAGCGCTGGAGCACCGGGGCGATCTGCTGGACCACCTCGTTGAGCCGGCGGGCGCCCTGGGAGCCGCCGGAGACCAGCAGCGTCGGCAGGTTCGGGTCGAGGCCGAAGGCGGCGCGCGCCTCGGGCCGCACCCGCGCCCGGTCGAGGGTCGCGATGGTGTGCCGCAGCGGGATGCCGATGTAGCGGGCGTTGCGCAGCTTGCTGTCCGGGGTGGCGACGCCGACCCCGGCCGCGTACCGCGAACCGATCTTGTTGGCGAGGCCGGGCCGGGCGTTGGCCTCGTGGACCACGATGGGCACCCCGAGGCGCTTGGCCGCCAGATAGCCGGGCAGGGCCACGTAGCCGCCGAAGCCGACCACGCAGTCCGCCTTGGTGCGCTCCAGGACCTGCTCGGCCGCCTTGATCGTGCCGCGCAGCCGCCCGGGGACGGTGATCAGCTCGGGGGTGGGCTTGCGGGGCAGCGGTACGGCGGGGATGAGCGCCAGCTCGTAGCCCCGCTCGGGCACGAGCCGGGTCTCCAGACCCTTCTCCGTGCCGAGCGCCGTGATCCCCACGCTGGGGTCCTGCCTGCGCAGGGCGTCCGCGAGGGCGAGCGCGGGCTCGATGTGGCCGGCGGTCCCCCCACCGGCGAGTACGACATGCACCGAAATTCACCGCTCTCCGGACGGGCGCTTCTTGACGCGCCGTCGCATCGACTTCCATCTCTTCCCGGCCCGCTTGCCCCAGCCGGGGCGGCGCATGGCCAGGGCCGCTTTCGCGGCGGGTTCCTGTCGCGCGAAGGCGATGAGGAGCCCGACGGCGAACATGGTCGGCAGCAGGGCCGACCCTCCGTAGGAGAACAGCGGGAGCGGGACACCGGCGATCGGCAACAGGCCGAGCACCGCACCGATGTTGATCACGGCCTGAGCCGTGATCCAGGTGGTCACACCTCCCGCGGCGAACCTCACGAAGGGGTCCTCCGTGCCTCCGGCCACGCGGATACCCGCATAGCCTAGAGCCGCGAACAGGGCGAGTACCGACAGCGTCCCCGCGAGACCCAGTTCCTCACCGGTGACCGCGAAGATGAAGTCGGTGTGCGCCTCGGGCAGTTGGCCCCATTTCTCGACGCTCGCACCGAGCCCGGAACCGAACCATCCGCCCGAGGCCAGAGCATAGATTCCGTGCGCGGCCTGCAGACAGGGGGCTCCCTCGCCGCCGGGGTCGGTCGCGCCGATGCAGTCGAAGCGCTTCATCCGGTTCGCGCTCGTCTTGATGAGCAGCACGCCGATCGCACCGGCCACCGTGAGCACCCCGACGAAGAGCCGGGTGGGCGCTCCGGCCGTCCACAGCAGGCCGAAGAGGATGGCCGCGAGGATGATCGAGGTGCCCATGTCGCCGCCGAGCATGATGAGCCCGAGCAGCATGAACGCGCCGGGGACCAGCGGCACCAGCATGTGCTTCCACTGGGTCAGGAGCCGCATGTCCTGTTTGCGGGCGAGCAGGTCGGCCCCCCACAGGATGAGACCCAGCTTGCCGAACTCGCTGGGCTGGAGCTGGAAGGGGCCGCCGAGCGAGATCCAGTTCCGGTTGCCGTTGACCGCGTGCCCTATCCCGGGGATCTGCACGAGCACCATGAGGAAGACCGCGCCGGCCAGGATCGGGTAGGCGAGCGCCCGGTGCAGCTTGACCGGCATCCGGGAGGCGATCAGGAGCAGTCCGGTGCCGAGGAGCGCGGCGACGAACTGCTTCCGGAAGAAGTAGGAGGGCACCAGGTCGTAGCGGAGCGCCGTGATCATCGAGGCGGAGTAGACCATCACGAGGCCGAGCGTGGTGATGAGCAGCCCCGCGCCGATGATCACGTAGTACGCCGTGAGAGGGCGGTCCCAGGCCTTGCGGAGCCGCTCGTACAGCCCCCGTACGCCTCCGCCGCGCGGCCGCCGCGGGGTCGCGGGGGCCCGCCCTCCGCCGCGTACGGCGGAAGGCCGGCGTGTCCCGGCGATCTTGCTCGGCATGGTCGCTGTCCCCTCCAGTCGTGCCCGGTCCGGCCGGACCCTCCCGCTGGTCGGGTCAGGCGTCCCCGGTGGCGGCGAGGGCGCGGACGGCGTCCGCGAAGGCCTCGCCCCGCTTGTTGTAGTTGGTGAACATGTCCATCGAGGCGCAGGCCGGGGCGAGCAGCACCGTGTCCCCCGGGTGGGCGAGCCGGGCCGCCTCGCGGACCGCCTCGGACATCGCCCCAGTGTCGGTCCGGTCGAGGTCCACCACCGGGACCTCCGGGGCGTGTCGCGCCAGGGCTTCGCGGATCAGGGCGCGGTCGGCGCCGATCAGGACGGCCCCGCGCAGCCGCTTCGCCGAGCGCTGGACGAGCTCGTCGAAGGTCGCGCCCTTGGCGAGGCCGCCGGCGATCCAGACGATCGGGTCGTAGGCGGCCAACGAGGCTTCGGCGGCGTGGGTGTTGGTGGCCTTGGAGTCGTCGACGTACGTGACTCCCTGGACCTCCTCGACCAGTTCGATGCGGTGCGGGTCGGGCCGGAAGGCCTTGAGACCGTCCCGTACGGCCTTCGGCTCGACGCCGAAGGCGCGCGCGAGGGCGGCGGCGGCGAGGGCGTTGGCGATGTTGTGCGGGGCCGGCGGCTGGACGTCGGCGACCTCGGCGAGCTCCTGGGCGTTCTTCTGCCGGTTCTCGACGAAGGCCCGGTCGACGAGGATGCCCTCGACGACGCCGAGCTGGGAGGGGCCGGGGGTGCCGAGGGTGAAGCCGATGGCCCGGCAGCCCTCCTCGACGTCGGCCTCGCGCACCAGGTCCTCGGTGACCTTGTCGGCGACGTTGTACACGCAGGCGACCTTGTTGCCCTCGTAGATGCGGCCCTTGTCGGCGGCGTACGCCTCCATGGTGCCGTGCCAGTCGAGGTGGTCGGGCGCCAGGTTGAGCACGGCGGCCGAGTGGGCGCGGACGGAGGGCGCCCAGTGCAGCTGGTAGCTGGAGAGCTCGACGGCGAGGACGTCGTAGCGCTCCTCGCCGAGGACGGCGTCGAGGAGCGAGACCCCGATGTTGCCGACGGCGGCCGTCTTCAGGCCGGCCGCCTCCAGGATGGAGGCGAGCATCCGCACGGTCGTGGTCTTGCCGTTGGTGCCGGTGACCGCGAGCCAGGGGGCCGAGTCCGGGCCGCGCAGGCGCCAGGCGAGCTCGACGTCGCCCCAGATCTCCACGCCCGCCTCGGCGGCGGCCGTGAAGAGGGGCTTGTCGGGCCGCCAGCCGGGGGTGGTGACGATCAGCTCGGTGCCGGCCGGCAGGGTGGCCCCGTCGCCGAGGCGGACGGTGATGCCCTCCGCTTCGAGCTCGGCGGCCTGCGCCCGGGAGCGCTCGTCGTCGCTGTCGTTGACGACGGTCACGAGCGCGCCGCGGGCGTGCAGGACGCGGGCGGCCGGGATGCCGGAGATCCCGAGCCCCGCGACGGTGACCTTCTTGCCGTTCCAGTCGAGCTGTTCTGTCACTTTTCCGATGCCCATCCCGCGTAGAAGAGGCCCAGGCCCACGATCACGCACATGCCCTGGATGATCCAGAAACGGACGACGACCAGGACCTCGGACCACCCCTTGTGTTCGAAGTGGTGATGGAGGGGGGCGATCCGGAAGACGCGCTTGCCCGTCATCTTGAAGGCGCCGACCTGGATGACCACGGACATCGTGATCAGCACGAAGAGGCCGCCGAGCACGGCGAGCAGGAACTCCGTACGGGAGCAGATGGCGAGACCGGCGAGCGCGCCGCCGAGGGCCAGCGAGCCGGTGTCACCCATGAAGACCTTGGCCGGCGAGGTGTTCCACCACAGGAAGCCGAAGCAGGCACCCATCAGGGCGGAGGCGACGACCGCCAGGTCGAGCGGGTCGCGGACCTCGAAGCAGGCGTTGGGGTTGGTCAGCGTCACCGCGTTGGCACAGGACTCCTGGAACTGCCAGAGCCCGATGAAGGTGTACGCGCCGAAGACCATCACCGAGGCGCCGGTGGCCAGACCGTCCAGACCGTCCGTCAGGTTCACGCCGTTGGAGATGGCGAGGATCATGAAGAGCGCCCAGACCACGAAGAGCACCGGGCCGATGGCCCAGCCGAAGTCGGTGATGAAGGACAGCTTCGTGGAGGCCGGGGTGTTGCCGCGCAGGTCGGCGAACTGCAGCGAGAGCACGGCGAAGGTGATGCCGACGATCAGCTGGCCGGCCATCTTCGCCTTGGCCCGCAGGCCGAGCGAGCGCTCCTTGACGATCTTGATGTAGTCGTCGACGAAGCCGACCAGGCCCATGCCGGCCATCAGGAACAGCACCAGGACGCCGGAGTACGTCGGGTCCTCGCTGGTGATGACCTTGGTCAGGGCGTACGCGACGAGGGTGGCCAGGATGAAGGCGATGCCGCCCATCGTGGGCGTGCCCTTCTTCGCGGCGTGGCTGCGCGGGCCGTCGTCGCGGATGAACTGGCCGTATCCCTTGCGGGCGAGCAGCTTGATGAGCAGCGGGGTGCCGACCAGGCTCAGGAAGAGCCCGATGGCCCCGGCGAACAGAATCTGCCTCATCGGCCGGTGACCTCGCCCTCGGTGTCGAGGAGCGCCAGCGCGACCTGTTCGAGACCGACCGACCTGGAAGCCTTCACAAGGACGACGTCCCCCGGACGCAGCTCCCTGCGCAACAGGTCGACAGCCGCCTGCGCGTCGGACACGTGCACCGACTCCTCACCCCACGAACCCTCGTTATATGCGCCCAGTTGCAGCCAGGACGCTTCCCTGTCCCCGACCGCCACGAGCTTGCTGACGTTGAGCCGGACGGCGAGCCGTCCGACCGCGTCGTGCTCGACGAGCGATGCGTCACCGAGCTCGGCCATCATGCCGAGCACCGCCCACGTACGAGCCCCTCGGGCCTGTGCGGCCCTGCCCATGGCCGCGAGCGCGCGCAGGGCGGCTCGCATGGACTCGGGATTCGCGTTGTAGGCGTCGTTGACGATCGTCACGCCGTCCGGACGCTCGGTGACCTCCATGCGCCAGCGCGACAGGGTGCCGGCCTCGGAGAGCGCGGTGGCGATCTCTTCGACAGGCATGCCCAACTCGTGCGCGACGGCGGCCGCTGCGAGCGCGTTCGACACGTGGTGCTCACCGTACAGGCGCAAGGTCACGTCACTGCACCCGGTGGGTGTGTGAAGCCTGAAAGAAGGCTGTCCGGTCTCTGTGAGGCGGACGTTCTCGGCCCGTACGGCCGCTTCGTCCGCTTCTCCGAACAGGGTCACGCGGGCCTTGGTGCGGGCCGCCATCGCGCGGACGAGCGGATCGTCGGCGTTGAGGACCGCGATGCCGCCGTCCTCGGCGGACGGCAGGACCTCGACGAGCTCGCCCTTCGCCTCGGCGATCTGCTCCCGGCCGCCGAACTCGCCGATGTGGGCGGTGCCCACGTTCAGGACGAGGCCGATACGGGGCGGGGTGAGGCCCGCGAGGTAGCGGATGTGGCCGATGCCGCGGGCGCCCATCTCCAGGACCAGGTGCCGGGTCTCGTCGCTCGCGCGGAGCGCCGTGAGCGGCAGGCCGATCTCGTTGTTGAGGGAGCCGGGCGTCCACACGGTGGGCGCGTGCCGGTCGAGGACCTGGGCGATCAGGTCCTTGGTGGAGGTCTTGCCGGCCGATCCGGTCAGGGCGACGACATCGGTGCCGAGCCGTTCGACCACGACTCGGGCGAGGGCCCCGAGCGCGGTCTGGACGTCGTCGACGACGATGGCGGGGACGCCGACGGGGCGGGCGGCGAGCACGGCCGCCGCTCCCGCGGCGACGGCGCGCTCCGCGTAGTCGTGGCCGTCGACGTGCTCACCGGCGAAGGCCGCGAACAGGCTGCCGGCCCGCACCTCGCGGGAGTCGATGACGACGGGCCCGGTGATCCGGATGGCCGGATCCGGTATGTCGTGCGCCTGCCCGCCGACGATTTCGGCGATCTCGGCGAGGGAGAGGGCGATCACTGCTTCATCCCTGACTGTTCTCGTGACGGTGTGCGTCCTGCTGCTTCTGCTGACTGAGAATCGCCTCGCGCAGGACCTGACGGTCGTCGAAGGGGCGGACGACCCCGGCGATCTCCTGGCCCTGCTCGTGGCCCTTGCCGGCGACCAGGACGGTGTCGCCGGGCCGCGAGCGGGCGACGGCGGCGGCGATGGCGGCGGCCCGGTCGGGCTCGACCAGGACGTCGCCGCGCTCCCCCGCCGGCACCTCGGCGGCGCCCGCGAGCATGGCGCTGAGGATCACCAGGGGGTCCTCGGAACGGGGGTTGTCGGAGGTCAGGACGGCGGTGTCGGCGAGCCGGGCGGCGGCGGCGCCCATCGGGCCGCGCTTGGTGGTGTCCCGGTCGCCGCCGCAGCCGATGACCACGTGCAGCCGGCCCTCGGTGACCTCGCGCAGGGAGCGCAGGACCGATTCGACGGCGTCCGTCTTGTGCGCGTAGTCGACGACCGCGAGGTACGGCTGGCCGGCGTCGACCCGCTCCAGACGGCCTGGGACGCCGGGCACGGCGGCGACGCCCTCGGCGGCGGCCTTCGGGTCGAGGCCGGCGGCGGCGAGGGTGGCGATCGCGGCGAGGGTGTTGGCGACGTTGAACGGGCCCGGCAGCGGGGCCGTGGCCGAAATCCGCTCTCCCTCGGGGCCGACGGCGGTGAAGGTCGAGTCGTGGGAGCCGAGGACGAGGTCCTCGGCGCGCCAGTCGGCCTCGGCGCGGCCCTCGGCGGAGAAGGTGACGACCGGGACGGTCGCCTCCGTGGCGAGCCTGCGACCGTACGCGTCGTCGAGGTTGACCACGCCCAGGCGGCTGCGCCCGGGCGTGAAGAGCCCGGCCTTGGCCTGGAAGTAGTCCTCCATGTCGGAGTGGAACTCCATGTGCTCCGGGCTGAGGTTGTTGAAGACGGCGACGTCGAAGACGCAGCCGTCGACCCGGCCGAGCACGAGGGCGTGGCTGGAGACCTCCATGGCGACGGCCTCGACGCCCCGCTCGCGCATGACGGCGAAGAGGGCCTGGAGGTCGGTGGCCTCGGGAGTGGTGCGCTCGGACTTGATGCGCTCGTCGCCGATCCGCATCTCGACGGTGCCGACGAGTCCGGTCTTCCGCCCGGAGCCGCGCAGTCCTCCCTCGACGAGGTAGGCCGTGGTGGTCTTGCCGGAGGTGCCGGTGATGCCGATCTGGAGGAGGTCCTCGCCGGGGCGCCCGTAGATCGCGGCGGCGAGTTCGCCCATCCGGCCGCGCGGGTTCTCCACGACGAGGACCGGGAGGCCGGTCGCGGCGGCGCGCTCGGCGCCGGCCGGGTCGGTGAGGATCGCGGCGGCGCCGAGTCCGGCGGCCTGGGCGACGAAGTCCGCGCCGTGGGCGCGGGCACCGGGCAGGGCCGCGTACACGTCCCCGGGGCGCACGGCCCGCGAGTCGTGCGTGATGCCCGAGATGTCGGCACTCCCCGCGACGTCGGCCCCGAGCTGCGCGGCCAGGTCGCCCAGGGGTGTCGGGCGGGCCTGCTCCGGCCGGGGTGGGGTGTTTCGGTACTGATCAGCGTGTGGCACGGCGGTGAGCGTACCGGGCGCACCCTGTGCGGGGCCAAAAGAGCCCTGGGCCTCGCCGAAGTTCGATTTCCGGTTCCCGGAATGTGGGGTGATCGTTGTCACTGGTGCTCCCGGAGTGTCACGGGGTGGGTTCGAAGTCGACCGGCAGTCGGGCGGGGGCGCTGCCCGTGGGGGCGACGTGGAGGGTCTTGAGGGCGAACTCCATGACCTTCTTGTAGATGGGGCCGCAGATCTGGCCGCCGAAGTAGCTGCCCTTGGTGGGGTTCTGGATCGCGCAGTAGACGGTGATCTGCGGGTCGTCGGCGGGGGCGAAGCCGGCGAAGGAGGCGGTGTAGCCCTTGTAGTAGCCGAGCTCGGGGTCGACGCGGTTGGCGGTGCCGGTCTTGCCGGCGACGCGGTAGCCGGGGATGGCGGCCCTGGTGCCGGTGCCCTCCCGGTCCTTGACGACGGACTCCAGCATCCGCGCCAGGGTCTTGGCCGTCTTCTCGCTGATCACCCGGGACTCCTTGGGCGCCGGGGCCGCGGCGAAGCGCCCGTCGGGACCGTTGGTGCCGCGCACGAGGCTCGGTTCGATCCGTACGCCGCCGTTGGCGATGGTCGAGTACACGGAGGCGGCCTGCATGGCGCTGACGGAGAGGCCCTGGCCGAAGGGGATCGTGTACTGCTGCGAGGTGGACCAGTCCTGCGGCTTGGCGAGGATGCCGGGGGTCTCGCCCGGGTAGTGCAGGCCGGTGGGGCTGCCGATGCCGAACTTGCGCAGGTAGGTGTAGAGGACCCGGTTGGACTCGGCCTGGGTCTCGCCGAGTCGGCCGGTGGCGAGGATGGTGCCGATGTTGCTGGACTTGGCGAGGACGCCGTTGAGCGTCAGGTACCAGGTCTTGTGGTCGATGTCGTCCTTGAAGAGCCGGTCGCCGCGGTGGAGCCGGTTGGGGACGGTGACGTGGGTGTCGGGGGCCGCCTTGCCCTCCTCCAGGACGGCGGCCATGGACATGACCTTGCTGGTGGAGCCGGGCTCGTAGGCGTCCTGGAGGGCGGCGTTGCCCATGGCGGCGGCGTTGGCGGCGGAGAGGTCGTTGGGGTCGAAGCCGGGGGCGTTGGCCATGGCGAGGACCTCGCCGGTCCTGGTGTTCTGCACGACGACGTAGCCGCGGTCGGCCCTGGACTTCTTCACCTGCTCGGTGATGGCCTGCTGGGCGGCCCACTGGATGTCCCGGTCGATGGTCAGCTCGATGTCGGAGCCGGGGACGGCGGGGGTGCCCTGGGAGCCCGCGGTGGGCACCTGGCGGCCGCCGGACTGGGTGAAGCGGATCTTGCCGTCCTTGCCGGCGAGCTCCTCGTCGAGCATGGACTCCAGGCCGCCGGCGCCGCGGCCCTCGGCGTTGACGTATCCCAGTATCCCGGCGGCGAGCTCGCCGTTCGGGTACACGCGCTTGGTGCTGGGCTCGCTGAGGATGCCGCCGAGGAGGTTGATCCCGTTGCCGCCGACGGCCTGCGCCTTCTGCCCGTAGACCCGCTTGAGGTCCTTGATCTGGTTCCAGACCTGCGGGGTCTGCTTGCGGGCGAGCAGGGTGTAGCGGGACTTGGGGGTACGGAGCTTCCTGGCGAGCTCGGCGGGTTTCTTGCCGAGGATGGGGGCGAGGAGCGCGGCCGCCTGCTCGGGGGCGTCGGCGGTCTTCGACTCCTCGCGGGTGAAGAGCTTGGGGTCGGCGGTGATGTCGTACGCGTCGACGCTGTCGGCGAGCGCGATGCCGTTGCGGTCGGTGATCTCGCCGCGCTCGGCGGAGAGCGTGTACTCCTGGAAGCGGTACTTGTCGGCCTTGGCGGCGTACGCGCTGGCGTCGACGGCCTGGACCTGGAGCAGCCGGACCACGAAGACCAGCATGACCAGCGTCAGGCCGAGGGAGATGAGCCGCAGCCGGGGCCGGGGGCTGCCGAGCCGGATGGTGCGGGGCTGCTGCCGCACCGGTGGCCGCTTCGCGGCCGGGCGCGGGGCGGGCCGGGCCGGGCGCGCTCCGGACGCGCGGGCCCCGGCGGAGGCGGCGGAGGCGGTCCGGGGACGCGCGGGCCGCGCGGGCCCGGGGACACGGCGACGCGGGGGCTCCTTGGGGGGCACTGCGTTCACCTGCCGGTAGTAGGGGTCACAGGGGGCGCTTGCGATGCCGTGGCGCTGCTCGTGGTGCCCGGGTTGTTGCCGGTGCTCGTGCTCGGCGGCGGCTTCGGGGTGCCCGTGGGTTTCGGATGGGGCTTCGGGGTCGGTTTCGGGGCGACCGCGACCGAGGGTTCGCCGAGGACCTTGCCGTCCGGGCCGAGGAAGGCGGGGCTGCCGCCGGGGACCATGCCGAGCTCGCGGGCCCGCCGCTCCAGCGCGTCGGGGGCCGCGTAGTCGTCCACGTCCCGCTGGAGGGCCTGCTCCTCGTCGGTGAGCTCGGTGGTCCTGTCCTTGAGCTCGTTCAGTTTGAAGGAGCCCTCGTTGAGGGCCGAGTTCAGCAGCAGCAGGGAGATCAGCCCGCCGCCGAGCAGCACGAAGACGAGCAGGACGAAGGGGGTGCGGGCGGCTGAGCTGGGCCCCGACGGCATGAGCCGTCCGAGCCGCGCGGCCCGCCCTTTGAGGGGCCCCTTCGCCGTACTCACCGGACGTCTTCCCGGATGCGCTCGACGCCCCGGAGCCGGGCGGGGGCGGCGCGCCGGTTCTCGGCGACCTCCTCCTCGGTGGGCAGCTCGGCGCCGCGGGTGAGCAGCTTGAGCCGGGGCTGGTACTTCTCGGGGACGACCGGAAGCCCGGGCGGGGCGGTGGTCGCCGCGCCGGCCGCGAAGACGCCCTTGACGATCCGGTCCTCCAGGGACTGGTACGAGAGGACGACGACCCGGCCGCCGACGGCGAGGGCCTGCACGGCCGCCGGGATGGCCTTCTCGACGCTGTCGAGCTCGCGGTTGACCTCGATGCGCAGGGCCTGGAAGGTTCGCTTGGCCGGGTTGCCGCCGGTGCGCTTGGCGGCCTGGGGCAGGGCGTCGCGGATGAGCTCGACGAGCCGGGCGCTGTTGGTGAAGGGCTCCTTCGCGCGCTCGCGCACGATCGCGGAGACGATCCGCTTGGCCTGCTTCTCCTCGCCGTACGCGCGCAGGATGCGGACCAGCTCGCCCGCCGGGTACGTGTTGAGGACCTCGGCGGCGCTGATGCCGGTCGTCTGGTCCATGCGCATGTCGAGCGGGGCGTCCTGTGCGTAGGCGAAGCCGCGGTCGGCCTCGTCCAGCTGCATCGAGGAGACGCCCAGGTCGAAGAGGACGCCGTCCACCTTGGGGATGCCGAGCCGGTCGAGGACCTCGGGCAGCTCGTCGTACACGGCGTGGACGAGGGTGGCCCGGTCCCCGAAGGGGGCGAGCCGCTCACCGGAGAGCCGCAGGGCCTCCTTGTCGCGGTCGAGGGCGATGAGCCGCACCTCGGGGAAGCGCGTGAGCAGGGCCTCGCTGTGGCCGCCGAGGCCCAGGGTGCAGTCGACGACGACCGCGCCGGGGCGCTGCAGTGCGGGGGCCAACATGTCCAGGCACCGCTGGAGCATCACCGGGACGTGTCGGTCGTTGCTCAATGCGCCCTCTCAGATCCGGCGCGGAGGCACGTACCGCGGGAGGAGGCCGAGCCGTAGGTACCGCCGCACACACGGGGGGAGAAACCGCGGATATCGCTCGTTGTCTCCGTGAACTCCGCGTCACTTTAGTCCACGGGACGCGCCGGTCAATCAACCGACTGGCGCGCCGCGCGACCCGGAGAGCCCCCATCTGTGGGTTAGCTCACAACAAGACTCATTGATGTTCTTTGTCCGCTCTCACAGCGGGCCGGAAAGGCGTGTGACCATTACCGTCGGAACCATGTCGACCTCCGCGCACCCCTCTGCCGACGCCATACGCACCGGCTCGACGGTCACCGACCGTCTCGTCGAGGCCAACGCCCAGTACGCCGCCGACTTCAGCGACCCGGGAATGGACGCGCGTCCCGTGCTGCGCGTCGCCGTCGTCGCCTGCATGGACGCCCGTCTCGACCTGCACGCGGCCCTCGGCCTCGAACTCGGCGACTGCCACACCATCCGCAACGCGGGCGGCGTGGTCACCGACGACGTGATCCGCTCGCTCACCATCAGCCAGCGCGCCCTCGGCACCCGCAGCGTGATGCTGGTGCACCACACGAACTGCGGTCTCGAATCGCTCACCGAGGACTTCCGGCACGAGCTGGAGGACGAGGTCGGCCAGCGCCCGGCCTGGGCGGTCGAGGCCTTCCGCGACGTCGACCAGGACGTCCGGCAGTCGATGCAGCGGGTGCGGACCTCCCCCTTCCTGCCGCACTCCGACGACGTCCGCGGCTTCGTCTTCGACGTGACGACCGGTCTGCTGCGCGAGATCGACCCGGCGTAAACCGTCAAATCCCGGCATTTCCCCCGCACTTGTCCGCATGCAAGTGACAGGGCCCGGCCACGGCAACAAGAATGCTCGGACGACAGTTCCGAAAGGCCGAGGAGGGCCGGGGTGACGACCTATGACGATCGAGCGAGCCTCGCTGATCTGACCACCACTGTGGAGCGAGTCCGCCGATCGGTGGAGAGTGTGATCGAGGGCAAGCCCGAGGTCGTACGGCTTTCGCTGACCGTGCTGCTCGCCGAGGGGCACCTCCTCATCGAGGATGTCCCCGGCGTGGGCAAGACCATGCTGGCCAAGACACTGGCCCGGTCCATCGACTGCTCGGTGCGCCGCATCCAGTTCACCCCCGACCTGCTGCCCTCGGACGTCACCGGCGTGTCGATCTTCGACCAGCAGCGACGGGACTTCGAGTTCAAGCCGGGCGCGATCTTCGCCCAGATCGTGATCGGCGACGAGATCAACCGCGCCTCGCCGAAGACCCAGTCCGCGCTCCTGGAGTCCATGGAGGAGCGCCAGGTCACGGTCGACGGCCAGACGTACGAGCTGCCCAGCCCGTTCATGGTCGTCGCCACCCAGAACCCGGTCGAGATGGAGGGCACCTACCCGCTGCCCGAGGCCCAGCGCGACCGCTTCATGGCCCGCGTCTCCATGGGCTACCCGAGCGCCGAGGCCGAGCTCCAGATGCTCGACGTGCACGGCGCGGTCTCCCCGCTGGACGACCTCCAGCCGGTCGCCCACGCCCACGACATCCTCAAGCTGATCGACGCGGTGCGCGGGGTCCACGTCGCCGACGCCGTGCGCCGGTACGCGGTCGACATCGTCGCCGCCACCCGCACCCACCCCGACCTGCGGCTCGGCGCCTCCCCCCGGGCCACGCTCCACCTGGTGCGGGCCGCCAAGGCCTCCGCGGCGCTCAGCGGCCGCGAGTACGTCCTTCCCGACGACCTCCAGGCCCTCGCCGCGCCCGTCCTCGCCCACCGGCTGCTGCCGACGGCGCAGGCCCAGCTGAACCGCCGCACCGCCGAGCAGGTCGTCCAGGAGATCCTGCAGCGCACCCCCGTCCCGGCCGCGGCCCCGCCCGCCGGACCGCTCTACGGCCAGCAGCAGCCCGGCGCCCGGCGGCTGTGATGAGTGGCGCCGCCGTGCCGGACGGACCGCGGGGCGACGAGGACGACCGGGGCGGGCTGCGGGCCGCCCTCGGCGGTCTCACCACCCGCGGCCGCTCCTTCCTCGCCGCCGGAGTGGCGGCCGCCGCCTGCGCGTACGTCCTCGGCCAGGCCGATCTGCTGCGCGTCGGGCTGCTCCTCGCCGCCCTCCCGCTGATCTGCGTCCTCACGCTGCACCGCACCCGCTACCGGGTCGCCGCCTCCCGCCGGCTCACCCCCCAGCGGGTGGAGACCAGCACCGAGGCACGGGTCCAGCTGCGGATGGAGAACGTCTCCAAGCTGCCCACCGGCCTCCTGATGCTCCAGGACCACGTGCCGTACATGCTGGGGCCCCGCCCCCGCTTCGTCCTCGACCGGGTCGAGGCCGGCGGGCGGCGCGAGGTGTCCTACCGGGTCCGCTCCGACCTGCGCGGCCGCTTCCCGCTGGGCCCGCTCCAGCTGCGGCTCAACGACCCCTTCGGGATGTGCGAGCTGACCCGTTCCTTCAGCGCGTACGACACCCTCACCGTCGTGCCCAGGACCGAGGCCCTCCCGCCGGTCAAGCTCTTCGGCGAGGCCTCGGGGTACGGGGACGGGCAGTCGCGGTCCCTCGCGCTCGCCGGCGACGACGACGTCATCCCGCGGACCTACCGCCACGGCGACGACCTGCGCCGGGTCCACTGGCGCTCCACCGCCCGCTACGGCGAGCTGATGGTCCGCCGCGAGGAGCTGCCCCAGCGGGCCCGCTGCACGGTCCTCCTCGACACCCGCCGGATCGCCTTCCAGGGCGGAGGGCCCGACTCGGCCTTCGAATGGGCGGTCTCCGGCAGCGCGTCCGTCCTCGTCCACATGCTGGAGCGCGGCTACGCGGTCCGGCTGCTCACCGACACCGGCAGCGCGATCCCCGGCGAGGGGTCCGAGGGCTTCGCCGACTCGGCGCAGGACTCGGCCGAGGCGGCCGGACTGATGATGGACACCCTCGCGGTCGTCGACCACTCCGAGGGCGCCGGGCTCTCCCGCGCCTCCGACGTGCTGCGCGGCGGCGGCGACGGGATGCTCATCGCCTTCCTCGGCGACCTCGACGAGGACCAGACCGCCCTCACCGCCAGGATGCGCGGCCGGAACGGCGCGGCCGTCGCCTTCGTCCTGGACTCCGGCACCTGGCTCACCGGCGGCGCGGTCGCCGGAGCCGTCGACGACCGGGTGCGCCGGCTGCGCGAGGCGGGCTGGACGGCGCTCGCCGTACCGCCCGGCGCCTCGCTCGCCGACCTGTGGCAGCAGGCAGCCGGGCTCCGTCCGGAGACCGCCGCCGCCGACACCTACGGAGGATGGTCATGAGCGGCCGCACACGGCTGACGCTCGCGTCCTGGGGCGCCACCCTGATGGCCGCCGGGGCGCTGCTCCCCCTGGTGAAGCCGGCGACCTGGATCTTCACGGCGGCCTTCGTCCTCGCGCTGGTCAGCGGGGTGGGCATGCTGGCCCGGCGGGTGCCGCTGGCCCGGCCGCTGACCCTGATCGCCCAGACCGTCACCGTGCTCCTCGCGCTGACCCTGTGCTTCGCCCGCGAGCAGGCCCTCCTGTGGCTGGTCCCCGGCCCGCAGGCCCTCACGCACGCCGTCGAGCTGTTCCAGGCGGGCGCCGAGGACGTCGGCCGGTACGCGATCCCCGCGCCCGACACCGAGGGCATCCGGCTCATGCTGGTCGGCGGGGTCGTCGCGATCGGGCTCCTGGTGGACGCCCTCGCGGTCACCTTCCGCAAGGCGGCCCCGGCCGGCCTGCCGCTGCTCGCCCTGTACTCCGTGGCCGCCGGGCTCTCCGGCGGCGGTGCGGGCTGGCTCTGGTTCCTCCTCGCGGCCTCCGGCTATCTGCTGCTCCTCCTCGCCGAGGGCCGTGACCGGCTCTCCCAGTGGGGACGGGTCTTCGGCGGCGCCCAGCGCTCCGGCCGGCCCGGCTCCGCCGCCGCCGCCGGCGGCGGGCCCGCCTTCGTCCCGGCCCGCACCGGCCGCCGGATCGGCGTCGTCGCCATGGGCGTCGCGCTGGTGGTGCCGTTCGCACTGCCGGGCTTCTCCGGCGGTCTCTTCGGCGGCGGCGAGGGCGGTGGCGGCGCGGGCAAGGGCGGCACGATCTCCGCCGTGAACCCGCTGGTCTCCCTGCAGGACAACCTCCGCCAGCCGGAGGACCGGGAGATCCTGCGCTACCGGACCAACGCCCGCGACACCAGCGGCATGTACCTGCGGCTCGTCGCGCTCGACCAGTTCGACGGCACCTCGTGGAAGTCCTCCGTCCGCCCGATCGAGGACGTGCCCAAGCAGCTGCCCTGGCCGGACGGCCTCTCCCAGAGCGTCAAGATCACCGAGGTGACCAGCAACTTCGTCGCCTCCGACGCGTACGAGCAGAAGTGGCTGCCCATGCCGTACCCGGCCGGCCGGGTCGACATCGACGGCCGCTGGCGGTACGAGCCGGCCGGCCGGATGCTCGTCGGCGACGACAAGCAGACCACCGGGGGCGTCCGCTACCAGGTCGCCAGCCTCGACGTGCAGCCGGTGGCCGCGCAGCTGGCCGGTGCCGGGCCCGCCCCGGAGAAGCTGCGCCGCGAGTACACGAAGGTGCCCGCGACGCTGCCCGCCGACGTGAAGGCGACGGCCCTGTCGGTCACCAAGGGCGCGCGGAACGACTACGAGCGGGCGGTGAAGCTCCAGGACTGGTTCGCCCACGACGGCGGCTTCCGCTACGACGTCGACGTCGTGTCCGGCACCGGTGTGCAGGCGATCTCCCGCTTCCTGAAGGACAAGGAGGGCTTCTGCGTCCACTTCTCCTTCTCCATGGCGGCGATGGCCCGCTCGCTCGGCATCCCGGCCCGCGTGGCCGTGGGCTTCATGCCGGGCACGCCCCAGAGCGACGGTTCGGTCTCCGTCGGCATCCGGGACGCGCACGCCTGGCCCGAGCTGTACTTCGAGGGCGCCGGGTGGACCCGGTTCGAGCCGACGCCCTCGCGGGGCTCCACCCCCTCGTACACCCGGGAGACCACCCCCTCGGACTCGGCCACCGGGCCCGCGCAGCCGCAGCAGAGCGCCTCGGCACAGCCGTCCGCCGCGCCGAGCGCCTCGGCGAGCTGCACCCCGCAGGAACGCCGCCGCGGCGACTGCGGCCCGGAGGAGGCGGTGACGGGGGCGTCCACGGACGGTTCGGGCCCGGACCCGCTGAAGGTGACGCTGCTGTCGTTGGCGGCGGTCCTGGTACTCGCCGTCCCCTTCCTCCCCCTCTTCTGGCGGACCCGGACCAGAGCCCGGCGGCTCGGTTCGGGCGCGGACACGCTGGCGGTCTGGGAGGAGATCAACGACACGGCCTGGGACTACGGGGTGGAGCCTTCCGACTCCCTGACGCCCCGGAAGTCCGCGGAGCGGATCGTCCACCTCGGTGAGCTGCGGGGCGAGCCGGCGGAGGCGGTGCACCGGGTGGCGTCGGCGGTCGAGGAGATGCTGTACGCGCCCCGGCCGCAGCCGGTCGCGGGCCTCGCGGCCTCGGCGGCGCTGGTCCGGTCCGGCTTCCACACGGCCGCCGACCGCCGCACCCGCCTCCGCGCCCTCCTCGCCCCCCGCTCGTCGGCCCGCCTCCGCTGGTCCTGGTCGTCCCGCTGGGCGACGACGACGGCGCGGTGGTCGACCCGCCGGGCTGCGCTGAGGACCCGAGCGGCATCGGCCTTCCGCCGGGGGCCGCGCGAGGCGAGCTAGGGCCTGTCCACACGGGGGTGGGCCGGAACGGGAACGAGCCCCGCAGGGGTGGCGCTGGAGGGCGCCGGCCCTGCGGGGCTCGGTCGGTTGGGGGGCGGGGCTACCGCGCGGGGGCCGTCAGTGGCCGCCGCCCTGCTGCTCGTCGCGGCGGCGCTGCCACCGCGCTTCGATCCGGTCCATCATGGAGCGTCGCGGCCGAGCCTGACGGCCTCCTGCCGCCCGCTGCTCACCGGGCTTCGGCGCCTTGCGCCATCCGGTGACCGCCAGGGCCGCGCAGCCCAGCATGACGAGGAATCCGACAATGCTGATCCAGATCAGGCCGTCCTCGAAATAAACCAGTCCGGTCATGAGGAGCGCGATACCCACCAGGAAGCCGGCGACTGCCTGGTAGACCCGTCGCCGGGTGTACGTACGCAGTCCGCTTCCCTCGAGCGCTGTCGCGAACTTGGGATCTTCGGCGTACAGCGCTCGCTCCATCTGCTCGAGCATTCGCTGCTCGTGCTCCGAGAGCGGCACGGAGTCCTCCTAGTCGTCGGTCGCGGGGGCGACCGGTTTGCGGCCCTTTCAGGATAGGCAGGGAATCGCCCCCGTGAAACCCGCCTCCATACCGATAGCCAATCCGGGCCGCCATGCGGATCGGTTGCTGAGGCGTTGATTCCCCAGCCCCCTGTCCGTCATGCCGGATGGTGTCCCCCGATCATACGGGGCTGAGCCCCATATCGGGCGGGCTGTGGCGTACTCCATGGGCGCCCCGGCCCGTACCGCCGAACGGGCGGCCGTCCCGCTCAGCCCCGCTTCTCGCCGAGAACGTGCAGCTGGGTCGCGATGGCGTGGAAGGAGGGCAGCTCCGCGGCGGCCGCCTCCAGCTTGAGCAGGGCCTCGGCGGCGCCGGGCTCGGTGTCGACGAGGACGCCGGGGACCAGGTCGGCGAAGACCCGGACGCCGTGCACGGCACTGACCGCGAGTCCCGCCGCGCCGGCCAGTTCGGTGAGCTGCTCGGCGGTGAAGCGCCGGGGTACGGGGTCGCCGGCGCCCCAGCGGCCCTCGGGGTCGCCGAGCGCGTGCCGGGCCTCGGTGAAGTGGCCGGCGAGGGCGCGGGCCAGGACGGCGCCGCCGACCCCTGCGGCGAGCAGGCTGAGGCTGCCGCCGGGGCGGAGGGCCGCGACGGCGTTCCGCACGCCCTCGGCGGGGTCGTCGACGTACTCCAGGACGCCGTGGCAGAGCACGGCGTCGTACTCCTCGCGTCCGACCACGTCGAAGAGGCCGCGGATGTCGCCCTGGACGCCGGTGACGAGGTCGGCGACTCCGGCCTCGGCGGCCCGGCGCTCCAGCGCGAAGAGCGCGTTGGGGCTGGGGTCGACGACGGTCACCCGGTGACCGAGGCCGGCCACCGGCACGGCGAACTTCCCGGAGCCGCCGCCCGTGTCGAGGACGTCGAGGCTGTCCTTCCCGGTGGCTTCGACCCGGCGGTCGAGGGCGTCTTTGAGGACGTCCCAGACGACGGCGGTACGCAGGGAGGCGCGCGACGGGCGCGATGACGCCTCTCGACCGAAGACAGGGGAAGTGTCCGGCACGGCTGTTGACTCCTCGGTGGCGGGTGTGGACGCTCCCCCACCCTATGGCCTCACCCCCGGCTTTCGGATCAGCCTCCCGCCTCGTCGGCCCCGGGCCGGCGGGGCAGTGTCGACGGGATAGCGAGCAGGCGCTCGACCAGGCGCAGGAAGTGTGCGGCGTCCCTGAGCAGGTCGTCGGCCTCGCGGCGGGTGGCCGCGGCGGCGATGCCGGCCTCGGCGCGGGCCCGGCGGCCGGCGCCGGCCGCGAAGAGGGCGCTCCATTCGGTCAGCTCGGGGGCGAGGTCGGGGAGGAGCTCCCAGGCGCTCCTTATCCGCTGCCGGTGGCGGGGCCGGGTGTCGGGTCTGGCCCGGGCGGCGAGCACGGCGGCCGCGGCACGCAGGGCGGCGAGGTGGGCGGTGGCGTACCGCTCGTGGGGGCGGTCGAGGACGGCGGCCTCGGCAAGTCCGGCGCGGGACTTGGCGAGGAGGTCGAGGGCGGCGGGCGGGGCGGCGGAGCGGCGCGGGACGGGGTGGATGTCGGATCCGGGTCCCGCCTCTCCGGCGGCCGGACGGCGGCGGGGCGTGGCTGCTGCGGATGGGCCGGCCATGACGAGCCTCCTGTCGTCGCGTGACGGCGCGGTGGCCGTATGTGTTCATCGTGCCGTGCCCCACTGACAATCGCGCTGACCTGGGGTTTTGCCTGAAACCCAACCGAGGGGTAACTTTTGAACTGACTGGTCAGTTCAAAAAGGGGAATGGGGGGTGAGTCCGTGGGCACGGAAACCGAGGAGCAGCCGCACGGCGCCGCCGTCGTCGCGGACGGCTTCGGACTGAAGGGACCGCGCGGCTGGGCGTTCCGGGAGGTCTCCTTCCGCGCCGAGCCCGGCGCGCTGGTGGCCATCGAGGGCCCTTCGGGCTCGGGCCGCACCTGTCTGCTGCTCGCGCTCACCGGCCGGATGAAGGCCAAGGAGGGCCACGCCGAGGTCGGCGGCCTCACCCTGCCCCGGAAGATGGCCGCCGTGCGCCGGATCAGCGCGCTCGGCCAGGTCCCGGGCGTCAGCGAGCTCGACCCGGCCTTCACGGTCGCCGAGCACCTGCGCGAGCGGGCGCTGCTCCAGCGCCGCTTCGACGGTTCCGTACGGGCGCTGCTGCGGCGCCCCGCCGAGCGGGCCGCGACGACGAGAGCCCGGATCGACGAGGCCGTGGCGGCCGCGGGCCTGGACCTCGGCGCCCTGCCGAAGGGCGAGCGGACCTCCGTACGGGATCTGGAGCGGCTCGAGGCGCTGCGGCTGTCGATCGCCCTCGCCCTGATCGCCCGTCCCCGGCTGCTCGCCGTGGACGACACGGACCTGAAGCTCTCGGACGCCGACCGCGCCGAGGCCTGGGCGCTGCTGCGCTCCCTGGCCGCGTCCGGGACGACGGTCCTCGCCGTCTGCAGCGAGGCCCCCGAGGACGCCCTGCGCATCACGACGCGCTCCGGCGAGACGACCGCGAAGGCCGCCGAGGAGCCCGCCGCGAAGACCCGCGCCGCGAAGACCGCCGAGGAGGCCGCCGAAGACGCGGCCCCCGCCACGCGGACCGACGCCCCGCAGGCCGCGACCGCCGCTCAGGACACCACGCCCGCCGTCGGGGAGACCGCGGGCGACGACACCACCGATGCCACGACCGAGGAGGGGGCGGCCGATGCGCTCGCCGAAACTGGCCGCGCTTGAACTGAAGCGCTTCGGCAGGGGAAAGCTGCCGCGCGCCGCGCTCGTCGCGATCCTGCTGCTGCCCCTGCTGTACGGCGCCCTGTACCTGTACTCGTTCTGGGACCCGTACAGCAGGCTCGACAAGATCCCCGTCGCCCTCGTCAACGAGGACCGGGGCGCCAGCGCCGGCGGCAAGAAGATCAACGCCGGTGACGACATCACCGAGAGGCTCCTGGAGAGCAAGACCTTCGAGTGGCACCAGGTGAGCGACGCCGAGGCGCGCGAGGGCGTGGAGGACGGGACGTACTACCTGTCCCTGACCATGCCCGGCGACTTCAGCACCCGCATCGCCTCCAGCTCCGGCGACTCCCCCGAGACCGGTGCGCTCCAGGTGCGGACGAACGACGCCAACAACTACATCGTCGGCTCGATCTCCCGGACGGTCTTCGCCGAGGTGCGCAGCGCGGCCTCCACGAAGTCCTCGCGCGGCTTCCTCGACAAGATCTTCATCTCCTTCTCCGACATCCACGACGCCACCGCGAAGGCCGCCAAGGGCGCGGCCGACCTCAAGACGGGCGTGGACAAGGCGAAGAAGGGCTCCAAGAGCCTCTCGGACGGCCTCACGGACGCCAAGGCGGGCAGCGGCGACCTCGCCGCCGGCCTGAAGAAGCTCGACAAGGGCGCCAAGGACCTGGAGAGCGGCTCCCGCAAGGTCGCGAACGGCACGCAGACCCTCGCCGACAAGGTGAACGGCACCGCCGACCAGGTCCGCCCGTACCTGGCGAACAACGGCAGGTCGATCCGCGACACCGCCCGGCTCGTCTCCGACTCCGCCGCGGCCGCCCGCAACAACCTGGGCGACCTGGTGCGCCGCGCGCCCCTGGTCCGCTCGGCCGCCCACAAGGCGGACGACGGTCTCGCGAAACTCCACCGCGAGATCTGCGTGGACGCCCCCGCGCCCGCCCCCGGCGCTCCCGCCCTCGACCCGAGGATCTGCACGGAGCTCAAGAAGGCCGCGCAGTCCGCCGACGACGTGGCCACGATCGCCGACGACGTCCACACGCTCACCAAGGACAACAGCGACGACCTGAAGACCCTCGACGCGCGCCTGAAGAAGCTCCAGAAGCAGGCCGACGAGCTGGCCGCCCGCGCCCCGCACCTCGACGAGGACGTCGAGGGCGCCATCCGGAAGATCAACGAGCTCAACACCGGCGCCAAGAAGGTCGCGGCGGGCGCGGACCGGCTGCACACCGGCATCACCCAGGCGAAGGCCGGTTCGGTCAGCCTGGACACGGGTGTCGGCAAGCTGAGGAAGGGCGCGGGCGACCTGGACGGCGGCCTGTTCAAGCTGGCCGACGGCTCGGGCACGCTCGCCACCGGCCTCAAGGACGGCGTCGACCAGATCCCGGACTACGACCGGCAGGACCGCGACCGGCGTACGGAGGTCATGGCCGACCCGGTCAAGCTGGCCTCGCAGTCCCTGCACAAGGCGCCCAACTACGGCACGGGTTTCGCCCCGTACTTCATCCCGCTCTCCCTCTGGGTCGGCGCGATGGTCGCGTACATGATCATCCAGCCGCTCAACCGGCGCGCCCTCGCCGCCGGCGGCTCCGCCTGGCGGATCGCGCTCGCGGGCTGGCTCCCGGTGGCGGCCATCGGCGTCCTCCAGGTCGCGGCCCTGATGTCGGTGCTGCACTGGGGCCTCGGCCTCCAGATGACCCGGGCCGCCGGCACGATCGGCTTCCTCGCCCTCGTCACCTGCTGCTTCGCCGCGATCATCCAGTGGCTCAACGCCCGCTTCGGCGCGGCGGGCCGGATCCTGGTGCTCGCGTTCCTGATGCTCCAGCTGACCTCGGCGGGCGGCACGTATCCCGTCCAGACCAGCCCGGCCTTCTTCAACGCCGTCCACCCCTTCCTGCCGATGAGTCACGTGGTCGAGGCGCTGCGCCGACTGATCACGGGCGGCGGGCTCGGACCGGTCTGGCAGGCCTGCGCGGTCCTGGCGGCCTTCACCGTCGGCGCCCTGGCCCTGACCGCCGTCTCGGCGCGGCAGAAGCAGGTGTGGACGCTCGACCGCCTCCACCCCGAACTGTCGCTCTGAACCTGTGAGAATCGACGCCATGGACAGCAGCAGCACCCGACGCCAGGCCACGCGCACGAAGCTCTACGAGGCGGCCGTCACCCTCATCGCGGAGCAGGGCTTCTCCGCGACGACGGTCGACGAGATCGCCGAGCGGGCCGGCGTGGCCAAGGGCACGGTCTACTACAACTTCAAGAGCAAGACCGAGCTCTTCGAGGAGCTGCTGCGCCACGGGGTGTCGATGCTCACCACCTCCCTGCGCTCGGCGGCCGAGGAGACCGCCGAGCGCGGCGGGACCCGGGTCGAGGCGCTGGACGCGATGATCCGCGCGGGCCTCGTCTTCATCGACCGCTACCCGGCCTTCACCCAGCTGTACGTGGCCGAGCTGTGGCGCACCGGACGCGCCTGGAACTCCACCCTCCTGGTGGTCCGCCAGGAGGCCGTCGCCGTGGTGGAGGGCGTCCTCCGCGAGGGGGTGGCGGCCGGCGAGCTGAGCGACGAGATCGACGTCCAGCTGACGGCGTCCGCGCTCGTCGGGATGGTGCTCGTGGCGGCGCTCGACTGGCAGGCCTTCCAGAGCGAGCGCTCGCTCGACGACGTGCACGCGGCGCTCTCGCGACTGCTGCACGGGCGCGTGGGCGGCCGCTGACGGGTCGTACGAAAGACCGGCGCACAGGCGAAAGGCCGGTGGCACGCGCGCGAAAGGCCGCCGAAGCGCACGCACGAAAGGCCGGTGGGGGGGGGGGGGGGGGGGGGGGGGGGGGGGGGGGGGGGGGGGGGGGGGGGGTGGGTGTGTTTTGTTGGGTCTGGCGGCGCCTTTT